>UQIW01000017.1 GCA_900541235.1 uncultured Collinsella sp.
CATGTCTCCAGTGGAATACGAGCGGCAATACGCTTGAGGATCCTTAAAAGAAAGTCCAGTTTATCCTTCCCACTCCACATTGGAATCCTCCGATGCGCCTTCGCACGCTTGCATGACCTCGATACCATGCGATCGTGCGAACTCGACGAGCTCTGCGTTGCGGGCGTTTATGGTGCCGAAGGCGGCGGGGCACACGATAAGGCGCGCGCAGTGGACGAGGAGCTCTTTGGCGCGGGCTATGGTTTTATCCCCGATCGGCTCGAAGGCGCGCTCGGCCACGCATTCCGTCGCCAGGTCGCGCGCGAGCTCGCAGTCGATGTCCCCTTCGTGCAGAATGCCCGCGTAGAACGCCTTGCCCTGCCGGATGAGCTGGCGAAACACAGCTGACCCCGTACCTGCGCCGGCGATGACGAACGTGTGCGCATCGCCGTGTGGGCGCCCAATTTCCACGCTGCCGAAGCGCTCGTTGAAGGTGCCATGTTGAAGGCCGTAGAGCTCGCCAATCGTCTCGCGCGTGAATATGTCCTCGGGTGCGCCGGCGCGGAAGACCCGGCCGTCCTTCACGCAAATCACCTTGTCGGCGCTTTTCTGCGCGAGCTCGAGTTCGTGGATGGACATGATGACAGCAACATTCCGCGATTTCGCAAGGTGGCGAAGTATTCGCAGCAGGTCGATCTGGTAGCGGATATCGAGATACGACGTGGGCTCATCGAGCACGAGCACACGCGGATCCTGCGCGATGGCGCGTGCGAGCATGACGCGCTGGCGTTGCCCGTCGCTTATCTGCATGAAGTCGCGCTCGGCGAGCCCTTCCACATGTGCGGTTTTCATGGCCTCGTCGACCCGATTATGGTCATCGGGCGTGAGTGTGCCCATTCGCCCGGTGTAGGGATGCCTTCCCGCCTCTACGATATCGCGGCAGGTGAGGAGCTCGGTCCGGGGGCGATCTGTCAGCATAACGGCAAGGTTCCTTGCGAACTCCGCCGTCTTCCATCGGGAAATCTCTCGCCCGTCGAGCTCGACCGTGCCGGCATGCGGTGCCAGATGGCGTGTGATTGTTTTCAAGATGGTCGACTTGCCCGAGCCGTTCGGCCCGATGAGCGCCACGACGTCGCCCGCGCGAACCTCCAGATCGACGCCTTCGACTACGACCTTCTTGTCGTAACCCGCCGACAGGTCGCTTATGCGGAAAAGCGGCGCTCCGTCAGCCTGCGTTTCGACCGGGGTTTCGAGGTTCGACTCCCCTCCGAGCGTTTTGGGCTGCGGCACGAATTTCCCCATCTACCTCACCCGCTTCTTCAACATGAGTGCGATAACCACCGGCGCGCCGAAGATGGCGGTGACGGCGCTGATGGAAAGCTCGACGGGGGAGAACAGCGTGCGTGCGATCAAATCGCAGCCCGCGCAGAAGATGGCGCCTCCCAAGAAGCACGCAGGAATCACGCGGATGGGCTTCGACGACTTCAGCGCCGACTTCACGAGATGCGGAACCGCGATGCCTACGAACGACACCGGACCAGCGAACGCGGTCACGCAGGCGGAGAGCATGCTCGCTAGAAGGACGAGCACCACGCGGAAGCGTGCGACGTTCACGCCGACGCTTTTCGCGTAGGCTTCTCCCAGCTGGAAGGCGGAAAGGGGCTTCGATATCGCGAATACGCATACGCTCACGGTGATCACCACGACCGCGATGACCGCGATGTCGTCCCAGCTCGAACCCGAAAAGCTACCCAAAGACCAGTTGTGCAGGTTCACGATGGACTGGTCGTCGGCGAAGGCGATGAGGAAGTTCGTCGCCGCCGAGCAGATGTATCCCACCATGACGCCCGCCACGATGAGCATGGCCATGGAACTTATGCGCCGTGCGATGAGGAGCACGAAGCCGATGGTGATAAGCGAGCCCAGAAACGCTGCGGCCACCATGGCCGGCGAGGACATGGCCTGGTTCGCGCCCAGAAGTACGATCATCGTAAGCGCGACGACGAACTTTGCGCCCGAGGAGACGCCCATGATGAACGGGTCGGCGATGGGATTGTTGAAAAACGTCTGCAGCAGGAACCCGGAGAGCGAAAGTGCCCCGCCGAGAAGCACGGCTGAAAGCACGCGCGGCAGGCGAATCTCCCAGATGACTTGGCTTTCCATGGAATTGGCCGCGCCGCCCGAAAGGATGCCGGGGATGTGGTCTGCGGGCACGAGCACGCTCCCGATGCACAGGTTGGCCCCGACGAGCACGATGAGGGCAACGGCGAGCAGCGCCGTCACGACGCGACACCGCGCGGCGCGCCCCGATTCGTCGTATGTCATGGAAAGTCGGCTTCTCATGGTGCTAGCCGAGCTTCCTCAGATAATGGAAGTCGCTCGCGTCATCGCCGGTGAACGCCCCGTGCAGCTCGTCGATAATGTCGGCGGTAGAAGTCATCTGCTGGTACATGTCGGCGCTTGTGACCCAGACGTTGCCGTTCTTCACGGCTTTGAACTGCGACAATAGCGCGTTTTTGCCTACAAAGTCGTTCAAGGTGGCAACCGATTCGTCGATGGTGCCGTTGTAGACGATGATGTCGGCATCCTTCGCCGTCGCGTAGAAGCGCTCCATTTCGAGCGTTACTGACGAACCTGACGTCGACGCCGTCTGCGCGTCATCGAGCGCGTAGTTGCCGCCTGCAAGCTCGATCATCTGCGCCACGTAGTCGCCCGCCCGCCGCGTGACGGCGGCCCCGTTCGAGTTAATGTAGAAATACGCCACGGTTTTACCTGACGACGCAAGCCTCGACGTTTGCTCGACGCGGGCCTTCTGCTCGTTGAACAGGTGCGCGGCCTCGTCTTCCTTGTCGAACAGGACGCCGAAAAGCTTAATCCACTCGACGCGCCCGAGTGCTTCGGGCTCGCTCGACGACTGTTCGGTGAGCACGACGAGTCCGAGCTTCTGCAGCTTTTCCTTCACATCGGGTGTGTGGTTGATCATGGTGTTCTCGATGGCGAGCGTGCAGCCCGAGGCCGATATTCGCTCGTAGTCGGGCGCGCTGTACTTGCCGCCGTAGGCGATCGCCCCACTTTCGAGCGCGCTTTTGAAGCCCGCGACCGAGCAATCGTCGGCCTTCGTGCCCGACATGAAGATATTGTCGTTCGCATCGAGCGCGTCGACCAGGCACATCGTCGCCGACGACACGAGGTACACCTTGTCGGCGGGGCGCCTTATGACCGCGATGTCAGAGCTCAACCCATCAGGTACCTTCGCATCTTGCGGTACCACGAGGAAGCGCTCCCCGTTCGAAACGCAGATAAGCCGCAGGCCGCCTTCGAACTCGTCGACAGTGAAGTGCTTGGCGTATTCAAGCTGAAGCGTCCCCGTCGGCTCCCAGCCGCAGCCCAAATCTGGGTTGTGGAAGTCGGCCGCGGCGCTTGAAGCCGTTCCCGCGGGGGAGTCGCCGCTTGCATCGTCGCCCGATTTCTCCTTCATGGTGGATGAGTCGAAGTGGAGCGTGTAGTCGATGGTGTGCGGCGTCGACATGGCGACGGTCTCGGCCGACACGGCGATGTCCTCGTCGAGCGTGACGGGTATCTCGAACGTGGAGTTGCCGCCGTCGTTTATGGGCGCGTAGTCCACGCCGTCGATGGTCATCTTGTCGTAGTTCGAACTCGACCAGGTGACCGTCGCGGTGTAGGTGTCGCCATCCTTCACAATTGTGGTGGGTGAGGCGATGCTTGCGCGCCCTGACCCGCCGGAAAGCGAGACGCTCACAGTGTATTCCTGAGAGCCCGTCGTGGCACCGGTCGCGTTCGGGCTCGCACTGCACCCCGCGAAGGGAAGCGCGAGCAGGGCGACGAGAACGCAGGCGATCGCGCGCGCCGCGATGCTGTGGCGCTTCCTGTTTTCCCCCTTGGGAAGAATCGACCGCATGGCGTTACTTCAGTGCGTCGGCGCGCAGATCGACGCCGGCGGATTCGAACACGAGCGTGCGGTCGTACCACTGCTCTTTTCTAATACTCCACGCGGCGCAGGCGGTGTCCTCGTCGAGCGCTTCAACGGGCACGTCGTAGGTGTACTTGCCTTCCGCGTTTTCCACATAGGGGATGAAGTCGGCCTCGCTCGCGGCGGCAGCCTCGTCACCCGTGCCCATGAAGAGCTTGCCGTAGCCCGTGCCGGAAAGTGTCATCACGCAGTGCATGGAGCCGTTTTCCACGATGAGCTGGGCGTCCACAATCCTGAACATGTTCGAGCTGGAATCTACGGTGATCGGATAGGTGCCGTCGGCCACCTTGTCGGCGGTGATGGGGGCAGCGCTTGCGCCCTCGGGCGCATCGGCCGCCTGTTCGGTCTTTTCCTGGGAATCGGCATCGCTTGCCTTTGCGCTGTCGATTGAATTTCCGCCGCAGCCGGCGAGCGAGAACGCGAAAAGCGCCGCTGACAGGGCGAAGGCGAGGGTTTTCTTCAACATGGAGGGAGGTTCCTTTCAATCGCTTCGACCGCCCGCTCGTGCGGTGGGCGGGCGGGACGCGAATGCAACGGGCATGCGCCGTCGGTCGGGGAAGGCGCATGCCCGTTGCACAGGGACGCGACCGGCGCCCCCGTGCGCGGCGAGTTTACAGCTTGGCGATGGCGTCGTCCACGTGTGAGACGTAGATGTCGTCGACCGCGGCGTTCTGTCCCAGACCCTGGAGCAGGCACGTCACTTCGAAGCCGGCGGCCACGAACTTCGCAGCCCAGCTGTCGGGGTCGGTCTCGTCTGCCATGTCGTTGTTCGCGTGGTCGCCCGCGACCACCATGAACGGCGCGAGCACGGCCTTCTTGTACCCTGCGGCGCTCGCGGCGGCGATAACATCCTCGCAGGTCGGTTCAGCCTCGACGGTGCCGACGAAGAACTGCGTCAAGCCCTCGTTCTTGAACACTTCCTGCATCTTGGCATAGTCGGCGTTGGAATCGGCTTCGGTGCCGTGGCCCATGAGGCACAGCGCCGTCTTGCCGTCGTCGAAGGACGCCATGTTCTCCTTAATGGCGGCGGCCACCTTCTTGTAGTCGTCGTCGGAGGTGAGCAGCGGGTCGCCGAGCGAGATCTTGTCGAACTTGTCGGCGTACTTGTCGAGCTCGTCTTTCACGTCGGCGTATTCCAGGCCAGCCATGAGATGCGTCGGCTGCACGACGATTTCCTTCACGCCGTCTTCCACGCAGCGGTCGAGCGCCTCGGTCATGTTGTCGATCGTGATGCCGTCGCGCTTCTTCAGCTTGTCGATGATGATCTGCGCGGTGAAGGCGCGGCGGATGTCGTAGTCCTGCCAGTACTTCTCGCGGATAGCGTCTTCGATGGCGCCGATGGTGATGTGGCGCGAGTCGTTGTAGCTCGTGCCGAAGCTCGTGACGAGGATGACCGGCTTCACGGCCTTCTCCTTTTCGCTCGATTTCTCGGAACTCGCGGAGGTGCTGGAGCAGCCCGCGAGCGCGACTCCGGCGAGCGCGAAGGCTCCGGTTGCTGCGGCGCCCATGAAGCCGCGGCGTGACATCTGGTCGGACATGGTTTTTCCTTTCCTCGGTTTGCCGGTCCCCCGGCGACAGTTGCTTGTCGGCACAAGCGAAAGAAAAGCGCACCCCTCGGGGTTCACAAGGAGCTAACGCCACGGCGATGCCGTGAGGAAAAGGCGAAGCAGTCTGGCTTGGGGCGCGAGGCGGTTCGCCCGTGCGTCCTATACAGTAATGTCCCTTGCCCAGGATTCCCACCTGGTTCCCTCCGCAAGCCAGCGCGGGCTGTGCGGGCGCCGCGCCGGTCATTTCCTTTTATCCGATTGTCATATGCTCGTTGCCGAATCTTTTACTATGATAGTGGGCACTTTTGAACGTGTCAAAGCCAGGGCGGGCGGCATTGCGCCTCCTGCCTGCGTATTTGCGCCGATTGCCGCTGCGGGCGCCGTGTTTTGGCCGCTGCGCGAATGGCAGCGTAAACGGTTGCGATGAGAAACGGGAAGGGAAGGCTCGGATGATTCATATCGTTGGCGCTGGCTCGGGCGCCGCCGACCTTATCACGCTGCGCGGGGCGCGCCTTTTGCGCGCGGCCGACGTGGTCGTTTGGGCGGGGAGCCTTGTGAACCCCGAGCTGCTCGCCGAGTGCAAGGAATCCTGCATCGTCTACGACAGCGCGCACATGACCTTGGAGGAAGTGCTCGACGTGATGTGCGCGGCAGATGCGCGGGGCGAGGAAGTGGTGCGCCTGCACACGGGCGACCCGTGCCTGTACGGCGCCATCCAGGAGCAGATGGACGCGCTCGACGCGCGCGGCGTGGACTACGAGGTGGTGCCCGGCGTGTCGAGCTTTTGCGGTGCCGCGGCGGCGCTTCGCCAGGAATATACGCTGCCGGGAATCAGCCAGTCGGTCGTGATCACGCGGCTTTCCGGACGTACCCCCATGCCCGCGGGCGAGGGCATGCGCACCATGGCGGAAAGTGGCTCGACTATGGTCATCTTCCTGAGCTCGGGTATGCTCGCCGAGCTTTCCGCCGAGCTTTTGGCCGCGGGCCGCAGCTCCGACGAGCCGGCCGCGCTCGTGTACAAGGCGACCTGGCCTGAGGAGCGCGTGGTGCGATGCACAGTGGGCACGCTCGCCGATGCGGGCGCGCGAGAGGGCATCGACCGCACGGCGCTCGTGGTGGTGGGCCGCGTGCTCGGAGCTCGCGGCGGGTTTTCGCACAACGGCGCGCAAGCAGAGTCGTACGAGCGCAGCAAGCTTTACGACCCTTCGTTTGCCACGGGGTATCGGAAGGCGAGCAGCTAGCGTGGCCTTCGAGCACTACATATATACCGGGACGACCCGCCTGCGCTGCGGCTACACCACGGGGAGCTGCGCCGCGCTCGCGGCGAAGGCGGCCTGCGAGATGCTTTTGTCACGAAAGCCCGTCGGCCGCGTGTCGATCGTCACCCCCGGCGGGCTGCCCGTCGAGGCGAACGTGGTCGACGCATGCATCGGCGAGGGGTGCGCCCAGTGCGCCGTGCGAAAGGACGCAGGCGACGATGCCGATGTGACTGACGGCGTACTCGTGTACGCGCACGTGGAACATGCGGGGTCGGGCACGGGTGCTGCGGGCAGCAAGGACGTGCCCGCGCGCGAATCGGAAGTTTCCGTCGATGGCGGCGTGGGCGTGGGGCGCGTGACATTGCCCGGGCTCGAGCAGCCGGTGGGGGCGGCCGCCATCAACGCGACGCCGCGCGCGATGATCACTTCGGCGGTGCGCGAGGTGTGCGCCGCGCACGGCTTTTCTGGAAATATTGCTGTGACGATTTCGGTACCCGAGGGTGTTGCCCTTGCCAAAAAGACCTTCAACCCGCATCTGGGGATAGAGGGCGGCATCTCCATCCTGGGCACGACGGGCATCGTCGAGCCGCGCAGCCTCGCTGCCTTGCGCGACAGCATCGAGCTCGAGATCCGGCAGCATGCGGCTATGGGGCGGCGCGGAGTCGTGCTCACGCCCGGCAACTACGGCGGGCAGTTCATCTCGGGGCATTTCCACCTAAACGGTGCGCCGGTGGTCTTCATCTCCAACTTTGTGGGCGATGCGATTGACTGCTGCGTTCGCGAGGGATTTACCAATGTCCTTCTTGTGGGACACATCGGCAAGTTGGTGAAGGTCGCGGGCGGCATCATGGACACCCATTCGCGTACCGCCGACTGCCGCGCGGAGATTCTGGCCGCCCACGCGGCCATGGCCGGCGCGGGCGCGAAGACCGTGCGCGAGATCATGTCGTCCGTCACGACCACGGCGGCGCTCGAGGTAATCGAGGCCGCCGGCGTTGGGGACGCTGCGCGCGCCTCGCTCGCTGCGGCAATTGAGGACAGGTTGCGCCGCCGCGCGGCGGGCGCATGCGACATCGCCGCGGTCGTGTTCGACGCCGAGCGCCGCGAGCTTTTCCGCACGTCGGGCGCCGATGCAGTTATCGGGAAATTGGGGGCGACGTATGAGTAAAGGCGTTCTGTACGGGGTGCGCCGTGCAATCGGCTGGCCGGGGACGAAGGTGGTCATGAAGGCGCGCCGCTCGCTTGCGGACACGAAGCGCTTCCTTTGCGAGGAGGGTGCCTTCGACGGTGCCGAGCTTGTAGAGGACTGTGGGCTTCCGGGCGAGCGCGTGTACCGCTCGCTCGACGATGTGCCCGATCGGGGCAGCTACTTCTCGACGATGGTGGTGCGCTAGATGAGGGTTTCCTGCATAGCGTTCACTGAGAGGGGGTATGCGTTGGCGGTGCGCACCGCACACGCGCTTTTCGATTGCGTGCAGACAGGTGAAGACGACCCTGGCTGGGACGTTTCCGTTTCGCGCGGGTTCGGCGAGGGGAAGGCCGACCTGCGCGCATGGACGGCGCTCGCGTGGGAAGCGTCGGACGCGCTTCTGTTCGTGGGCGCGGCGGGCATCGCCGTGCGGGCGATCGCGCCGCATGTCGCCTCGAAGGCAAACGATCCCGCGGTTGTGGCGATCGACGAGGCGGGGCGCTTTGCCGTCCCGCTTTTGTCGGGGCATTTGGGCGGTGCGAACGAGCTTGCGCAAACTGTGGCACGCGCGGCAGGGGCCATCCCCGTCATCACCACGGCGACCGACGTCCGCGGCGTGTGGGCGGTGGATACGTGGGCGCGCTGTGCGGGGCTCGCCGTTTCGAATCCCGAGGCCATCAAGCGAGTGTCGGCGCGGCTGCTTTCGGGCGGGCGCGTGGCGCTCTATTCCGACATGCCGATTTCGGGACAGCCGCCTGAGGGGGTTGACATTGCGTCCGACCGCGCTCGGGCCGATATCGTCGTGTCGCCGTTCGCTGGCGCGAATGCAAGTGCGTCCGTTCGTGCGGCGGAGACAACGGGCGAGGTCGTGCCCGCCGGTGAGACGGGGAAGCCGGCGGGCGTGCGGGCGCAGGCGCCTGCGCCCGAGCCGCTTCGCCTTGTCGTGCCCTGCATCGTTGCGGGCATAGGATGCCGTCGCGGTGCGTGCGCCGAAGCGATCGAGGAGGCGTTTCTTCTCGCGTGCGGGCAGGTGGGTATCTCGCCTTCGGCCGTGCGCGAGGCGGCGACGATCGACGTGAAGGCGCACGAGGAGGGTCTGCTCGCCTTCTGCTGCGCGCGCAATATCCCGCTTGCGACGTATTCCGCAGAGGAGTTGTCGCAGGTCGAAGGCAGCGTTTCGCCATCTGATTTCGTGCGCGCGACGGTGGGGGTCGACAACGTGTGCGAGCGGGCAGCGCTCGCGGAGGGGGGCAAACTTATCTTCCCGAAGCTCGCTCACGGCGGCGTGACCGTCGCGTTTTCCAAGGCAACTATTAAACTTTCGTTTAAGGAGCGGTGATGGGAAAGCTCTTCGTGGTGGGAATCGGCCCGGGCGGCCCCGACGGCATGACGATTGCGGCTCGACGTGCGCTCGAGGCGTCCGACGTCGTTGTGGGTTACACGAAATACGTGGAGCTCGCGCTCGCCGCCGTGCCCGACGCGGCGCATCTCGCGACGCCGATGATGCACGAGGTCGAACGGTGCCGCCTTGCGCTTTCGCGCGCGCAGAGTGGAGAAGCCGTGGCGCTCGTGTGCAGCGGCGACGCGGGCGTGTACGGCATGGCGAGCCCCGTGCTGGAGCTTGCGGAGGACTACCCCGATGTAGACGTGGAAGTTATCGCCGGGGCCACCGCGGCTCAGAGCGGGTCGGCGGTGCTCGGCGCCCCGCTTGCCCACGACTTCGCGGTCGTGTCGCTCTCCGACCTGCTCACGCCATGGGAGGTCATCGAGCGCAGGCTCGCCGCCGTGGCGAGCGCCGACTTCTGCATCTGTTTGTACAACCCGCGCAGCAGAAAGCGCGCCGACAGGCTCTCACGCGCGGCGAAGATTATGCTCGAATGGAAGGCCCCCGACACGCTCTGCGGCTGGGTACGCAACATCGGGCGCGAGGGGCAGCAGTCGGGCATGTGCAGGCTCTCCGAGCTGGGGGAGATCGACGCCGACATGTTCACCACCGTGTTCGTCGGCAACGCGGACACGAAGCTCGTAGGCGGCCGTATGGTCACGCCGCGCGGGTATCGGGAGATTCCATGCGAAAGGTAACGATCATCGGGGCGGGGCCCGGAAACCCCGACTTGCTCTCGCGCGCGGCGCTCGACGCGATCGACATCGCCGACGTGGTCATCGGCGCTCATCGCGCGCTTGCCGGCATCGACGTGCCGCCCGACGTGGTGAGATGCGAGCTCGTGAAGACGGCGGACATCGTCGCCGCGCTCACCGATGCGGCGTCGTGGCAGCGCGTCGTGGTCGTGATGACGGGCGATGTGGGGCTGTTCAGCGGCGCGCGCCGCCTGGTGGAGGCGCTCTCCGGCGACGCGCAGGTGGACGTGCGCGTCATTCCCGGCATAAGCTCAGCGTCGTATCTCGCCGCGCGCCTCGCGCGTCCATGGCAGGATTGGCGCTTCGCGAGCGCTCACGGCGTGGCGTGCGACATCGTGGCCGAGGCCGAGCGCGCAGGTGAGCTCTTCCTCGTCACGTCGGGCGGGGAAGATCCCTCGCGGCTTTCGGGCGAGCTTGTGCAGGCGGGCTTCGGGGACGCGTGCGTGACGGTGGCCGAGCGCCTGTCGTACCCCGACGAGCGCATCACCTGCGCGACCGCAAGTGAAATCACAGGTCAGACGTTCGACGACTTGAACGTGATGCTTATCGATTTCGCAGGCGGCGCCGGGTCGCCTGCGGGCTCTAGCGCAGCCTCCGAGGTGCCGGCCGGCGTGTCTGCGTCCGCGGCGGCTTCTTCCGCGGCGGACTCTGCGGGCGCATCCCGCGCCGCGAGTTCCCGCTGGCCGTACGCTTCCTCGGGCATTCCCGACGAGCTCTTCATCCGCGGCGACGTTCCCATGACCAAGCAGGAGGTGCGCGCCGTCGCGCTCGCGAAGCTGCGCCTTACCGCGACCGACACCGTGTGGGACGTCGGCGCCGGCACGGGGAGCGTGTCGATCGAGGCGGCGCTCGTCGCGCGAGCGGGGTCGGTATGGGCGGTCGAGCGCAACGCGGCCGGCGTGCGGCTCATCCGAGAGAACGCGGATGCATTCGGGTGCGGCAACGTGCATGCGGTCCTCGGTGTCGCCCCCGAAGCGCTCGCGATACTGCCCGTCCCCGACGCCGTGTTCGTCGGCGGGAGCGCGGGCGAGCTTCCCTCCATCGTGGAGGTGGCGCTCGAGAAGAACTCGCAGGTTCGCCTGTGCGTGCCATGCGTCACCGTTGAGACGCTCACCGAGGCGTGCGCGCTCCTCTCGAGTTCGCGCTTTAAGGGGTTCGAGGCTTGCCAGGTGTCGGCCGCCCGCGCCGAGGCTGTAGGCTCGCACCATCTTATGAAGGCGCAAAACCCCGTGTTCCTCGTCAGCGCGCGTGGTGCAGGTGGGGAAGGCGGCGCCCGGTGAGCACGACCATCCCGCGCTTCATGGTCGCTGCGCCCTCAAGCGGGAGCGGCAAGACGGTCGTTACGTGCGCGCTCCTGCGCGCGCTCGCGCGCCGCGGCCTTGCATGCGCGGCCTTCAAATGCGGCCCCGACTACATTGATCCGCTCTTTCATCGTCGCGTCGTGGGCGCGCGCTCGGGCAACTTAGACGGCTTCTTCACCGACGCCCCGACGCTGCGCGCCCTGCTCGCACGCGGCGCCGCGGGCGCGGATGTCGCGGTGCTCGAGGGGGTCATGGGCTTCTACGACGGCATGGCGCCCGGCGTGGCCGACGCGAGCAGCTACCAGGTTGCGCGCGACACGGAAACGCCGGTCGTTTTAGTGGTGAACGGGCGCGGGGCGTCTTTATCGCTCGCCGCCGTAATTCGCGGCATCGCCGAGTTCCTGCCTTGTGCGAACGTGCGCGGCGTCGTGCTGAACAAGACGAGCGCCGCTGCCTGCGCCTACGCGGCGCCTGCGATCGAGAAGCACACGGGCGTCGCGGTTTTGGGTAATATTCCCGCCGACGAGGCGTTCTCGCTCGAAAGCCGGCATCTGGGGCTTGTGACCGCCGACGAGGTCGAGCAGCTCTCCGCGCGCATCGACAAGATGGCCGAGCTGGTGGAAAAGAGCGTCGACGTCGACCGCTTGCTCGAAATAGCGGCGACGGCACCCGATATCTGCGAGGAACCTTACCGGTTGGAGCCGATCGCGGGAGCGCGGCCCATCGTCGCCGTTGCGCGTGACGAGGCGTTCTCGTTCTACTACGAGGAGAACCTGCGCGCGCTCGAGGACCTGGGTTGCGAGCTGGCCTTTTTCAGCCCCCTGTGTGATAGCGAGTTGCCGCGGGGGACAAGCGCCCTCTATCTGGGAGGCGGCTACCCGGAGCTCCATGTGCGGCAGCTCTCCGAGAACGCGCCGATGCGCGAGGCGGTGCGGCGTGCGGTGGAATCCGGCATGCCGACGGTTGCCGAATGCGGTGGGTTTCTGTACCTGCAGCGCGAAATCTCCGATAGCGAGGGGCGGCGCTGGCCTGTTGTGGGCGCCCTTGAGGGCGCAAGCGAGAACGGGGGAAGGCTGTCCCATTTCGGGTACGTGGAGCTCACTTCCCAACGCGACGGGCTCTACGGGCCGTGCGGCACACGCATCAGCGCGCACGAGTTCCGCTACTGGCAGTCCACCTGCCCGGGCGGCGACTTCTGGGCGCAGAAGCCCCGGCGCGACAAGGGCTGGCCGTGCATGACGACCACCCCGTCCCTGGTTGCGGGCTTCCCGCATGTGTACTATCCTGCGAACCCCGACGTTGCGCGCGCGTTCGCGTCTGCCGCAGCGTCGTTCGCAGAGAGGAGACGGCATGGCTGAAGCAACCGAAACCGCGCTTGCCAGCATCCGCGAGGAAGTCGAGCGCGCGTTCTCGTCGGCGCCGGGCGCCGTGCTCGAAGCCGCGCTCTCCCGCATCGCGCCCGCAGACGAGTGCGCCCGCGCCGCCGCGTACGCCGCGTGGGACTCCATCGCGCACCCCTTGGGGGGATTGGGCGACTTTGAAGACGCCGTCGCGTGTATCGCCGCAGCTCAGGGGAGCGCCGAGGTGGCCGAGTTTCCCCGTGCGCTCGCGGTATTCTTCTCCGACAACGGGGTCGTTGCCGAAGGCGTGTCGCAAAGCGGACAAGACGTGACGCGAGCCGTCGCGCGCAACATGTGCGAGGGAGCCACGAGCGCCTGCCGCATGGCGGCGTTCGCGGGTGCCGAGGTCGTGCCCGTCGACGTGGGTATGGCCCGGGGCATAGAAGACGCGCGCATGGTACGCGCGAACGTGCGGCGGGGGAGCGGCAACATCGCGCACGGCCCCGCTATGTCTCGCGATGGGGCTGTGCGCGCGATCGAGGTCGGAATCGCCGTCGCGTGCGGGCTTGCTCGCGCCGGCGTGCGCCTTCTCGCCGCGGGCGAGATGGGCATCGGCAACACGACCACCTCGGCGGCGGTGGCCGCAGTGCTCATCCGGGCGGACGCGCGGAGCCTCGTCGGCCGCGGCGCGGGGCTCTCGGACGCCTCGCTCGCGCGTAAGCGCGACGTGGTCGAGCGCGCTATCGACGCGAACTCGCCCGATCCCGCCGACCCGATCGACGTGCTCTCGAAGGTGGGCGGATTCGACATCGCGGCGATGTGCGGCTTCTACCTGGGGGCCGCGGCCTCGAAGGCGCCGGCGCTCCTCGACGGGGTCATATCCTGCACGGCGGCCCTGTGCGCGGTGCGCCTTTGCCCCAACGCCTTGGGCTACCTCGTGGGCACCCACGCATCGAGCGAACCCGCAAGCCAGGAGCTCCTTCGCGAGCTCGGCATAAAGGCACCCCTCGTCGCAGGCATGCACTTGGGCGAGGGCGCGGGCGCCATGGCGTATCTGCCCCTTCTGGATTCGGCGCTGCGCGTGTACCGGGATGGGAAGACGTTCACGGCGACTGGCATGGCTGCTTACGAGCATTTCGAGGCTGGGAAATGACGGTGACACTCGTCATCGGCGCCGCCGCGAGCGGCAAGAGCGCCTATGCCGAGTCCCTGTGCCTCGGGCACGACGGCCCCCGCGTGTACCTGGCAACGATGGAGCCCTTCGGGGAAGAGGGCGCCCGCCGCATCGCGCGCCATCGGGCGCTGCGCGAGGGCAAGGGGTTTTCCACCCTCGAGCGCACGCGTGACGTGGGCGCCGCAGCGTCCGGGCTTCCGTGCGGCTGCACGCTTCTTTTGGAGGACGTGGGCAACCTGGTTGCGAACGAGTTCTTCGCGGAAGGCGGCTTGTCCCCACGTGACCCTGACGCTGCGGCGCGCGAGGTGCTCGGAGGCATCGAACGGCTCGCTCAGGCCGCTGCGTATACGGTGGTGGTCACCGTCGACGTGTTCGCCGATGGGATGCGCTACGATGAGGGGACCGAGGCATGGAGGCGCGCGCTCGCGCGCGTGAACGCGGGCGTGGCGGCGCTGGCCGACCGCGCAGTCGAAGTGGTATGCGGGATTCCCGTGTGGATGAAAGGCGAAGGACCTACAAGGTGAAGATAGCAGAGGCAATCGGCGCGGCGTTCGGAACGTTCTCGCGCATCCCCGTCCCGAAATCGGCCTGGACCGATTTCGGGTCAACCCATGCGCTTGCCGCGTTTCCCCTGGTGGGCCTTGCGGAAGGCTTCCTCATGACGGCGTGGGGGCACGTGGCGAACCTGCTCGGCGTGCCCGCGACCATCGTCGCGGCCGTGCTCGTGGCGTTGCCTGTGGCGGTGACGGGAGGCATCCATCTAGACGGGCTCTGCGACACCTCCGATGCGCTTGCAAGTTGGGCCCCGCGCGAGCGAAAGCTCGAGATCATGCACGACCCGCGGGCGGGCGCCTTCGGGGTCATCGGTGTTGTCGTGTACCTTATTCTGCAGTTTTCCCTGTTCACCGCGCTGCCGCTTACGGCGGGGGCGTTCCTCGCGCTTCTGTGCTCGCTCGTGTTCTCCCGCGCGCTTTCGGGGCTCGCCGTAGAATGCTGGCCTGCCGCGCGGGCGGACGGCATGGCCGTGGGGCTCTCGCCTGCGAAGAAGCGCGCGGCGATCGTCGTGCCGCTTTGCGCTTTCGCTGCGGCTTCGGCTGCAGGGATGGTCGCGTGCGCTCAGGCCGTCGGCGCCCTTATGGCGGTGGCGGGGCTTTTGGCGCTCGCGTGGTACCGCCATGTTGCCCTGTCCCGCTTCGGCGGGGTGACGGGTGATTTGGCCGGATGGTTTCTGCAATGGGCCGAGCTCGCGATGCTTGCCATGCTGGTGGCGGGGGGCATGCTCCTATGATTCTCGTGGTAGGTGGCGCGCATTCGGGGAAGAGGACCTTCGTGCGCGAAAGGCTCGGGTTCGCGGCGGACGATTTCGTCGACGCGGCGCAGCTTGCGGAGGGCGGCGTGCCCGCGGCTTTTGCCGGCCGTGTCGCGTACCGTGCTGAGGAACTCGTACGCGCGCTCGACGCTGACCGGGCGCTCGAGCGGCTGATCGGCTTCGACGCAGTGATTCTGCCCTTGGTCGGCTCGGGGGTCGTCCCCATGCGTGCGGAAGACGCCCAATGGCGCGAGCGCGCGGGGCGCCTGGGATGCGCGCTCGCTGCGCGCGCCGACGTCGTCGTGCGCATGACGTGCGGGATTCCCCAGGTCATCAAAGGAAACCTTGCCGATGCGCCTCGAGGGACGCAGGGCGCGGGCGCGCCTTTGGAAGTCGTCTTCGTGCGCCATGGTGCCACGGCGGGCACGGAAGACCATCGCTACAGCGGGGCGGGCACCGACGAGCCCCTGTCGAGTGCGGGCGAGCGCGCTTTGCGCGACCTCGCGTGCGATCGTGACGTGTTCCGTGTTATCACGAGCGGCATGGCCCGCACCGACCAGACGGCTCGCATCCTCTTCCCGAACGCGGAGCTTATGGCGTGCCCCGGTCTGCGCGAGATGGATTTCGGTGACTTCGAGGGGCGAAGCGCCGCCGAGCTTAAAGAGGATGTGCGTTACCGCGCCTGGGTAGACTCCTGGTGCGAGACGCGCTGCCCGCATGGCGAGGGCAAGAGCGATTTCACCCGCCGCGTCGTCGCGGCGTATCGGGAGGCGTGCGAATCGGAGCGCGCCCAGGGGAGTGGGCGCGCCGTCTTCGTCGTTCACGCGGGTACCGTGAAAGCGCTACTCTCCGAGCTAGCTGTCCCGAAAATGGGATATTTCGACGTGCATACCGAGCCGGGCGGCGCATGGGCCGCCACCTGGGATGGGCGCTGCCTTCGCGACGTTCGCCCCGCTTCGGGGGGCGATGCCCGGTGATGACGATTCTTGCCGTCGCCGCCGGGTTCGCGGCCGACCTTGCCTTCGGCGACCCGCGCTGGCTTCCCCATCCCGTCGTCGCCATGGGGCGCGCGATCACGTGGGCCGAAGGCCGCCTTCGAGGCGCATTCCCGCAAACGTCCGCGGGCACGCGTGCCGCAGGGCTTGTGCTCGCCGTGGCGCTTCCGCTTGCGTGTGGGCTTTTGACCTGGGGTATCCTACATCTTTGCGGCATGGTTCACTCCGGCTTGCGCTTCGTGGCCGAGGCATGGGCGAGCTATCAGGTTCTCGCGACATGCGAGCTGCGCCGCCAGAGCCTGGCCGTGGCCCACGCGTTCTCGAAGGGCGGCCTTGTCGCGGCGCGCGAAGCCGTCGGGCTCATCGTGGGACGCGACACGTCTGTTCTCGACGAGCAGGGCGTCGCGCGCGCCGCCGTGGAAACGGTGGCGGAGAACGCGAGCGACGGCGTCATCGCGCCACTTTTCTACCTTATGATCGGGGGTGCGCCCTTGGGCATGGCGTACAAGGCGGTGAACACACTCGACAGCATGGTGGGCTACAAAAACGAGCGCTACATCGACTTTGGTCGCGCCTCGGCGCGCCTCGACGATGCGGTGAACTGGATTCCCTCGCGCTTATCGGCCCTGTTCATGATCGCCGTGTGCCCGATCGTCGGGCTCGACGCGCGCGGGGCGGCGCGCATCTGGCGCCGCGACAGGCGTCGCCATGCGAGCCCCAACTCGGCGCAGACCGAGTCAGCGTGTGCGGGCGCGCTCGGGCTGCGCCTGGCAGGACCCGCGGTGTATTTCGGCAAGCTCGTTGAGAAACCGACGATAGGCGACGCGTCCCGCGAAATCGAGTGGGGCGACATCGCCCGGGCGACAAGGCTCATGCTCGCCGCGTCCGTATGCGCGCTCGTCGTCTTCGGCGCCGCGCGCGCGGCGGTCGTGCTCGCCTTGGGGGCGATGGCATGAGGGAAGACCACGCCGCGCTCCGGGCTGCCGGGGGAATCCTGCGCGCCCGTACGCATGGGGGCAGCGCGCAATCGCTCGGCATCGGTTGCGAAGGGGGCGCCTCCGATCTCATCGACTTCTCGGTGAACGTGAATCCGGCAGGCCCCTCGCCGCGCGCCGTCGCCGCAGCTTGCAAGTCGCTTTCTCGAATCGACGCCTACCCCGATAGGGAAAGCCTCGCCCTCGTTCGCGCCCTAGCGCGCGCCCAGGGCATTCCCGAAGATACTATCGTCTGCGGCGCGGGCGCGTCCGACATCATCTGGCGGCTCGCTGCGGCGGTGCGCCCGAAACGCATCGTCGTGTGCGCGCCGACGTTCTCTGAATATGCGGAGGCGGCATCTTACTACGGCGCATGCGTGCAGGAGTTCCCGCTCTCCGAAGCGGACGACTTCGACGTGCCTGCCTCCTTCGCCCGCGCGATCGAGGGGCCGGGAGACGTGGCGTACCTCTGCAATCCGAACAACCCGACGGGGCGCCTCGTCGACCCCCGCGTGATCGATGCCGCGGCTTGCCGCTGCGAGCAGGTGGGCGCGCTGCTCGTCGTGGACGAGTGCTTCCTCGGATTTGCGCCCGACGCCCGCGAAAGGAGCGTGGCCGCACGCGCCGCGTGTTCGCGCCATGTGGCCGTGCTCTCCGCATTCACCAAGCTCTACGGAATGGCGGGGTTGCGGTTAGGATATCTGATCAGCGGAAACGCCCAACTCCTCGAGGGGATTCGACGGGCGGGGCAGGCGTGGCCCGTCTCCTCGGTCGCCGAGGCCGCGGGTATCGCCGCCCTGGAAGACGTCGAATACGTCTCGCGCACGCGCGATGTATTGGCGGGCGAGCGAGCGTGGCTTTCCCACGAGCTCTCCTCGCTCGGGCTTTCCGTCGTGCCGTCGGATGCGAACTTCCTTTTAGTCCGGACACCGGCGAAAGACATCCCCGAGCGCCTGTATAAACAGGGGGTTTTGGTCCGCACGTGCGACTCGTTTTCGGTACTGTCCCGTTTCTGGTGCCGCGTCGCGGTGCGCACGCGCAAGGAGAATGCCCGGCTTGCGATGGCGTTCGGCCGCGCGCTTCGGGCGGAAGGCGCATCGGGCGAAGGCGAACCCGACAAACGGGGCTGCGCTTCTTGCAGCGGCGCTATGGCGGGCGCGTATGGCCGAGGCTCGACGAAGGAGGTCGATACCCGTGGGTAGGGCGAAGCCCATCATGATCCAGGGCACCATGTCGAACGCGGGGAAGAGCCTGCTTGCGGCGGGGCTGTGCCGTGTGCTTTCGCAGGACGGCCTGCGCGTGGCTCCCTTCAAGAGCCAGAACATGGCGCTCAACAGCGGTGTCACGGCCGACGGGCTCGAGATGGGGCGCGCCCAGATCGTGCAGGCCGAGGCGTGTGGCATCGTGCCCGACGTGCGTATGAACCCCATCCTGCTCAAGCCCGAAAGCGACCGCCGAAGCCAGCTCATCGTTGCCGGCAAGGCGCAGGGAGCCTTCGCTGCGAGGGACTACTTCGCGCGAAAGAAGGCGCTCATGCCGCAGATTTTGGAGTCGTTCGATTCGCTCGCGGAGGAAAACGACGTCATCGTCATCGAGGGCGCCGGCAGCCCCGCCGAAATCAACCTTGCCGAAAACGACATCGTCAACATGGGGCTCGCGCGCGCCGTGTCCTCCCCCGTGCTGCTCGCGGGCGACATCGACCCAGGCGGGGTATTTGCCCAGCTCTACGGCACGGTCGCGCTCTTTGCGCCCGAGGATCGCGCGCTTTTGCGGGGGCTTGTTGTGAACAAGTTCCGCGGCGATGTGGAAATCCTCCGCCCGGGTTTGGCCCCGCTCGAGAAGATGTGCGGGGTTCCCGTCGTGGGGGTCGTGCCGTTTCTTACGCTCGACCTGGACGACGAAGACTCGCTCGCGCCGCGCCTATCTGCCCGCGAGGCGCGCGGCGTCATCGACGTCGCCGTCGTGCGCCTTCCGCATCTGTCGAACTTCACCGACTTCGACCCGCTTTCGCGCGTGCCCGGCATGGGCGTGCGCTACGTTTCCTCGACGACCGATCTGGGCCGACCCGACCTGGTGGTGCTTCCCGGATCGAAGTCCACGCTCGACGACGCGCGCTGGCTTGCGGCTAGCGGCATCGGAGCCTGTGTACGCGCGCTTTCGGGCGCGGGCACGCCGGTGCTCGGCATATGCGGAGGCTACCAGCTTTTGGGAGACGAGCTTTCCGACCCGCACGGCAGGGAAGGCACTGGCACCGCGCGCGGGCTCGGGCTCATCCCTGCAAGTACTGTGTTCAAGGAGGAAAAGCGCCTCGCCCAGTCGGAGCTGCGCATCACGGGCGCCCAAGGCGCGTTCTCGGTGTGGAACGGCATGACGGCGCGCGGGTACGAGATTCACGACGGCGAAACGACCGTCTCCTGCGCCCATGCGGGCACGATTGGCGGCAAACCAGAAGGCGCGGCCTGTGGAAACGTGTTCGGAACCTATCTCCACGGCCTGTTCGACGAACCGGGGGTGGCGCTCACCCTCGCGCGCTCGCTCGCGCGCATGCGCGGCCTGCCCGAGGGCGTCGTGGGTGCTGCGGGCGCGGCGTCCGCGGCCGATCACCGTGCGCGCGAGTTCGACCGCCTGGCCGACGCCGTGCGTGGGGCGTTCGACATGGAGTATCTCTACCGCATTATCGAGGAGGGCGTATGATCCACGTGTATCATGGCGACGGCAAAGGCAAGACCACGGCGGCGATGGGCCTCGCCCTTCGCATGCTCGCCGCGGGCCGCCGCGTCGTCGTCGTGCAGTTCCTGAAAGACGGCGAAAGCGGGGAGGCGCGCCTGCTCGTCGAGCATTTCGGCGTGCCCGTGTTCGCGGGGAAGGTGTCGGACAAGTTTACCTGGTCGATGACGTCGGAAGAACTTGCCGCGACGTGCGAGCTGCACGATGGGAACCTCGCTTCCGCGCTCGCCGAGCTCGAGGGCGCGCAGGAGGGGCTGCTCGTGCTCGACGAGGCGCTCGACGCGCTTTCGAAGGGGCTTGTCGACGAGGCGCTCGTGGACCGCGCGCTCGATATGTCCGCGCGCGGCGTCGAAGTAGCGCTCACCGGGCGCGCGCCTTCCCGCAAGATCGTGGAGAAGGCCGACTACATAACCGAGATGCGGTGCGAGAAACACCCCTACGAGCAGGGGATATGTGCAAGGGAAGGAGTGGAGTACTAGATGGATTCCAAGGAGATGGCGCCCGGCGACATCGAGCGGCGCAGCTTTGAGATCATCACCGAAGAGCTCGGCGGCCGCACGTTCCCGCCGCTCGAAGAGCCCGTCGTGAAGCGCGTCATCCACACCACTGCTGACTTCTCGTACGCCGATTCCCTCGTGTTCACCCATGACGCCGCGCACTGTGCGCTCGACGCACTGCGCGCAGGGGCCACGGTGCTCACCGACACGAACATGGCGCTCGCAGGCATAAGCAAGCCCGCGCTCGCGAAGATCGGCTGCCAGGCCGTGTGCTACATGGCCGACCCGGATGTCGCCGCAACGGCGCGCGCCGCGGGCACGACTCGCGCCGTTGCGAGCATGGACAAAGCTTGCGGCATCGAGGGTCCGCTCATCGTGGCCGTCGGCAACGCTCCCACAGCACTTCTGCGCCTCGCCGAGCTCATGGACGCGGGGAAGATCTCGCCCGCGCTCGTCGTTGGGGTGCCGGTTGGGTTTGTGAACGTTGTCGAGGCGAAAGAGGAGCTACTCGCACGACGCGTGCCAGCCATCGTCGCGAGGGGTCGCAAGGGCGGCTCGACCGTGGCGGCCGCCATTATGAACGCGCTGCTCTACGAGATCACGCGCCCAGGCGGCCCGAAGTGACGGCGCCCGCATCCGCGCCGGCGCTGCGCATCTTCGCCGGCACCACCGAGGGCCGCCTTCTGTGCGAATGGGCGAGCGGGGCGGGCATCCCCGCCCGTGCCTACGCGGCAACCGAGTACGGAGGCGAGCTTTTGGGCGAGCTTCCGGGCATCGAGGTGCATGCGGGCAGGCTCGACGAGGCCGACATGGAGCGCGAGCTTTCCGGCGCGCGCATCGTCGTCGACGCCACGCATCCCTTCGCTACGCTCGCAAGCGGCAACATCCGGGCCGCTTCGCTCGCCGTGGGTGCACGATGCCTGCGCCTTACGCGCCCGGTCGAGGCGCTGCCCAAAGGCGTCGTGTCGGTCGCGTCGATCGCCTGTGCGGCGCGCTTTCTCTCCGAGAACCCGGGTCGCGCGCTTCTCACGACGGGGAGCAAGGAGCTTGCTCCCTACACGCGCGTCGCCGATTTCGCGGAGCGCTTCTTCGTGCGTGTTCTCCCGCTGCCCGGTGCTATAACGAAGTGCATCGACGCGGGGTTTTCGCCGTCGCACGTCATCGGCATGCAGGGGCCCTTCACCCGCGAGCTCAACGAGGCGATGCTTCGGCAGGTGGGCGCCCAGTGGCTTGTGACCAAGGACTCGGGAACCGTAGGCGGCACGGCCGAGAAGATCGCCTCCGCGCGCGACGTGGGAGCGCGCTGTATTGTGGTCGCCCGTCCCGCCGAGGGAGGCGGGGCCCTTTCGCTTCGGGAAGTGGAAGACGCGCTCTTACGGGAGTTCGCGCGCTAGGCGCTCGCCGCGCCTGCGCGCCCTCCCGCCCGCGAGGAGGAGCGCCCCGAGCAAGCTCGACCCGTACAAGCCCGTCATCCGCCAATAGCTCGAGGACGATGCCCGGAACTGGCGCAAGCAGCCCTTCAATAAGTTGCGGTGAAATAGTGTCTGTTTTTGAAGCTAGATAGCATATCCAGTCCCTAATTCACCGCAACTTGTTGGTGGTGGCTTACTGGTAGCGTAGGCACTCCACCGGGTCGAGCTTCGCCGCGCGGCGAGCGGGGTAGAAGCCAAAGATTACGCCGATGCCGACCGATACGGCAAACGCGATCAACACTGTTGTAATGGAGAAGCTTGGCGTGATCGTCCCGGTAGCTCCAAACTCGCTCATGATGCCCGAGCTTGCGGCAAAGAACGTGAGTCCCCATGCCAGCAGATAGCCAATCAGGACACCCAACAGTCCGCCGGTGACGCACAGCGCCGAGGACTCGGCCAAAAACTGCGCGGTGATATCGCGACGACTTGCGCCCAGGGCACGGCGAATGCCGATCTCGCGGATGCGCTCCGTTACGTTGGTAAGCATCATATTCATAATGCCGATACCGCCGACAAGCAGCGAGATGCTGGCGACAGCACCCATGATGAGCGAGAACGCGCCCATAAAGGAGTTGAGCGCATCGATGGCGCTTTTCATGGATGTCGCCGATACACTGTCGTACCCATCCTCCTCCTCGATGCCCTTCATCGCGCGCACCTTTGACTCGATGGTCTTACAAAGCTCATCCATGTCCGTGCCCTCGGCGGCAAGTGCCGTCACGCTGGGGAATGAAGGATTCTCGTCACCAAACAGGCCGGAGATGGTTTCGCGTGGCATATACAGCGTGAGCGAGCCCATGGAGTCGCTGCCGCCATCAATCACGCCGACAATCTGTACCTCGCCGTTGGACACCTTGATGGTTTTCCCCAGCGCATCCTGTTCGTTGCCGTAAAGCTGATCGGCGCCGTTGCGGCTGATGAGCGCCACGCGCGAGCCTGACTGGGACTCGGCCTGGGAATAGGTGCGCCCCGCAACGAGCTTGCTGGCCCCCACCGCGTCGAGCATGTCGCTATCGACACCTTGTGCCATGACGGTATAGCTTTTATCGCCGGTCTTATACTCGGTATACGCGCTGTCGACAATGCCGATCTGCTCTATCTGCGGCACCAGTTTTTGAAGCTTCTCGATGTCCGACTCGGTGAGTTCTTGCGACGAATAGATTTGCACCATGCGTGCCGCATTGAGGCCCAGACTGTTGACCAGGCTGTTTTGGATACCGCCGATGAGCGAGGTCATGGCGATAACCGAGGCGATGCCGATGACAATGCCCAGGATGGTGAGCAGGCTGCGCCCCTTGTTGGCTTCGAGCGAGTGAAGGGCTTCCTGGATGAGATCGCGGGCGCTCATGCCACCACTCCTTTCGGCGGGTTGACGGAGGCGGAAATCGTGGGCAGGCTATCTACGGCGCTGCGCAGGGTCTTCGGTGCATGTGGAATATACGCGCCGTCGTGGATGCGGCCGTCGCGGATGGTCACGGCGCGGTCGGCTTCGGCGGCAATGCCGGGGTCGTGCGTGATAAGCACGATGGTTTTGCCGCGCTCCTGGAGCTTATGGAAGGTCTCCATCACAAGCGCTCCAGTGGCGGAGTCCAGGTTTCCCGTCGGCTCGTCGGCCAGAATGATGGGCGGGTCATTGACGAGGGCGCGTGCGATGGCGACACGCTGCATCTGGCCGCCCGAGAGCTCGGATATGCGGTGGTCCCAGTGGTCGACGGGCAGCGTGACGGCCTGCAGCGCGTGCACGGCGCGCATTTCGCGCTGGCTACGGGGCACATTGGTGTAGGCCAGCGGCAGCATGACGTTTTCGATAACCGACAGGCGCGGCAGCAGGTTGAAGCTCTGAAAGACAAAGCCGATGCTCAGGGCGCGAACTTCGGTGAGCTCGTCATCATCGAGCTCGGCCACGTTGACCCCTTGCAGGTAGTAGTCGCCTGCCGTTGGCTTATCCAGGCAGCCTAGGATGTTCATGAGCGTTGATTTGCCCGAACCCGAGGGGCCAGTGATAGCGACGAATTCGCCGGGATTTACCGCCAGGCTCACGTTGTGCAGGATGTGGGCGCAACCTGCCTCGCTCTCAAAGATGCGGTGCACGTTGCGGATGTCGATAACGGGACGCATTACATGTCCTCATCGGCAGACATACTGCCCGAATCCGCGCTGTTGCCGCCGTCAGCCGTTGCGTCCGCTCCGGTGTCCATGACGAGGGTGTCACCATCGCGCAGCTTGGTAACCGGCACGTTGGGGTTGATCTCGTTGCCCTGGTCGTCGCGCTTGACCTGTGTCTTGCCGACTACGGTTTCGTTGTCGTTTTGCGTCACGACGGTCACCTTGACGCGGCGGGTTTGCTTGCCCTCGTCATCGGTTGTCACGTTGACGTAATAGTGTTCGCCGTCTTCGGTCATGAGCGCCATCGTCGGCACCATCACCACGTCGTCGAGCTGCTCGGTCACCACCGAGACCTCGGCCGTCATGCCCGGCTTCAGGCGCGCGTCGGGCGCCTCGATGAGGATGTCGACGTTAAAGGTCACGCTGCCGCCGCCGTTGGCGGCGTCGGAGTTTGCCACCGACGCGATAGCCGTGACGGTTCCCTGGCTCACGATATCGGGAAACGCGGGATACGTGACGTTGGCGCTCTGCCCAACGGCGATCTTGGCGATGTCCTTTTCGCCCACCTGCACGGTCACCTTCATCTTGGATAGGTCGGCGATCTGCATGCACTGCTTGCCGCCGCTCGTATCGCTTTCGCCCATGATCATGCCGCCTGTTACCGTTGCGCCCAACTTGGCGTTAAGCTCCACGATGCTGCCCGAGCTCGGGGCCGTGACCGTGCGACTGGCGGCCTTGGCGTTCGCCTGGTCTAGGTTTGCCTGGGCCGAAGCGAGGCTGCGCTGCGCGGCCGATACGGCGTTCGTGTCCGCTGATGCGTCAGAGACGCCAGCCGCTGCGGAAGCTCCCTCGACGTCCGTCGTTGGGGTGGCCTGCGCGGCAGCTGCGGCTTTCTGCGCGTTGGCGAGGTCTTCCTGAGCGGCTGCAACTGCACGCTGCGCCTCGGCAACGTTGCGATCGAGCTCGTCGTTTTTAATGGTCATAAGCATGTCGCCCTCGTTGACGGATTGGCCTGCCTGCACGTTGATCGAATCGACCGTGCCGTCGACAGAAGGGGAGACCACTGAGGACGAAATGGGTTTGAGCTGGCCTTTCGCCTCGACCGTTGTGGTAAACGTGCCCTCGGTCACCATGTCGGTCACAGGCCCGCTAGCGCTCTGAGGCTGCGCATTGATAACCAGGGTTGCGACAATGGCAATGAGCGCGATGGCACCTACGACACCGGCAGCAATACCGCGTCGAATCAGCTTTTTGCGTCGGCGTTCGGCACGTTTTGCTTTGAGCTTGGCATATGCCTCTTCATCGGAAATCTCGGCCGTATCGTTCGTGCGTCCGTTCTGCTTATTGGCATGTACGTCTGTAATCAGAGGAATCGTTTCGGTGGCACCTTCGGGCGTGCGCTCGGTATCATCCGCGCCCGGGGTGATGGTGGGGACATTCGGCATAGCGTCTCCTTTATAGAAAGAACCTCGATAATTATATGCGCCCACCGGTTGGGGCGGGCGCATAGGACGGTTTCTTTCGGAACTGTTAGATTGGTCGCAGCGGTTCCAAGTTGTAGGAATGCGCGCGTTGCACTACGAGTGGACAACCACGCACAGGCCGACTTTGATGCAGTCGTGAAGTGCCTTGGCGTCTGCCAGGCGCAGGTTGATGCAACCGTGGCTGCCGCACCACTTGTACGACTCGGCATTATCGAAGCTCTTGTCGTTTTGCCAGGTGGCATCGTGGAAGCCGATCATATTGCCCTCGAACGGCATCCAGTAGCTCACCGGGCTTTCGTATTTGGGTTTACCGGTCTCGGGGTCCTTGGCTCCGATCAGGGTACTGCCGCCGTCGTTGCTGTTGATCTGCCACACGCCTTCGGGGGTGGCGTCCTCGCCCGGCTTGCCCGAGATAAAGTTGGCCTCCCAAACGATATTTCCGCTCTCGTCATAGTAGCGCGCGTGCTGTTCGGACAAGTCGACGTCGATATACGCCTTCCAGTCGGGCTCTCCCTTTGCGGTAAAGGTGTCGGCCTTCTGGGAGTACTTGATCTCGATTTCTCCGGTCTGCTTGTTGTTAATGGCGTCCTCGACCTGCTTGGCGAGCGAGCTGCTGTCGATGGACCAACCAAAGTCACCGCCTTCGACGGCGCACTGCTTGCCATCGGCGCGCGTCCACCAGCGAGTGGAGCCCACGGTATTAAAGCCGTTGGCGAGCTCGGCTGCCCAGCTGCTGATCTGTGACGTATCGAGCGTGGGGCTGGCCGGATCGGCAAAGCTGATCCACTGTAAGACGGAGCTGCCATCAACCTTGCCGGCATCCTCGCCGTTGAGCTTGAGGGTCACGTTGACGCCCAGGAAGTTGTTGGCGGCATCGCATGCGGCCTGAATCTGATCATCGGTCAGCGTTCCATTGAGCGGCTCATAGGCATCGTTGCCGAGCTTGGAAAGATCAACGGTCTCGGCCAGCGAGGCAAGCTCGAGCTCGGCATATTTAATGACATGCTCGCGGTTGAGTTTTTCGTTGGAGCGCGCCTTCTCGACGGTAAACTTGCCGGCCTGCTCGTCATAGGAGCTATTTGCCTCGAACGTGCCCGAACGGCCCTCGTTAAACTCGTCGATGGCGGCGCCCAGATCCTTCTCAAACTGCTTTTGGTCAAAGGTGTCGGAGAGCATGGACAGGTCGACGTCTTGATCAAGATCGACTTCGTTGGAGGTAGCGGTTGTTTTGGTCTTGCCGCTTAAGGATTCCACAAGGCGGACCGGCCATACAAAGGCTTCGTTGTGGCTGATAATCTCTTTTGCGGCAGCTTCGCCGTCGACAATGGGCTCATCGGACTCGGGCTGATAGGTCCAGCTAAAGTCATTGCCTGTCACGGTGAGCTTATAGTGCTTCCATGCCGAGTTGACCTTGGTGGCGGCAGACGAAGCGTTGGAGAACGAGACGTCGACGCCGGCGATGGTGGTGTTGGGGTAGGCTACCTGCGAAAATGCTACGACGCCTACGATATAGACAATGACGATTAGACCCAGGACGACAAAGAGCGTCGTCTTTTTGCCCGACTTATTGTTGCCGGCGGCCTTGCGCGCGGGGCCGCGATCGCCTCGAGCGTGCGTGGGGGGGTGCTTGGGCGCATTACCGTTTGCCTGGTGCTGCTGACGTTGTTGACGCTGCTGTCGCTGTTGGTTCGGGCGTTGGGAAGCGTTTGCCGCACCACGCTGCTGACCGTGGCTCGGCGCGATAGGACGCGGCGACTGAACGCCGCCGGTGTGCCTGCTCGGCTGCTGCGGATCGGGAATCAGTTGAGTTCGATCGTTTTGCGACATCGTATGCATATCCTTCGATTTTCGCCTTGCGGTTCATCGTGTTTTTACTGGGCTTGCATTATAGCGATTGCCCTACTGTTTGTGGTACGGAAACGGTGGCATTCAAAAGAGGTGGGACATTTGTCCCACCTTTGAGTCGTTCTTTGCCGCTATCCGCACACACCGCATTTTGCACAGGCCGAAAGTGCGGCCGGAGCCTGCGCGATGCCGCCCTTTGCCGTCTCGCGCAGCGTGGCCGGCAACGCGTGGCCCACCGAAAGCATGACATGTGCCATCTGGTCAAACGGCACCAAGCTCTTAATGCCTGCGAGGGCGAGTTGTGCCGAGCTAAAGGCCGCTGCCACGCCAATGGCGTTGCGGTTTTGGCAGGGCACCTCCACGAGGCCACCGACGGGGTCACAAACGAGGCCCAGCAGGTTACTCAGCGCGATGGAACTGGCGTCGAGCGCCTGCTCGGGCGTGCCGCCGAGCATCTGCACCAGCGCGGCGGCTGCCATGGCAGCGGCGCTTCCCACCTCGGCTTGGCAGCCGCCCTCGGCGCCGGCAACGCAGGCGCTTGTGGTGAGGTTGAGGCCGATGGCGGCTGCGCAGTAGAGCGCGTCCATGACCTGCTCGTCGTCGAGCTGCAGGCGATCGGCGAGCGCCAGCACGCAGCCGGGCACAACACCCGCGGAGCCGGCCGTGGGGGCGGCGACGATCACGCCCATGGTAGCGGAGCGCTCGAGAACGGCCATGGCGCGGGCAACGGCGTCGGTCTGGACGGCGCCCATCAGGCTTGCACTCAAATCGTTGCAGCGGGTTGCTTCGACGAGCTTGGCCTCGCCGCCGATAAGCCCGCCGAGCGATCGCTGCGGATTAGCGATGGGGGCTGTGGTCTCCTCGCGCATGACGTCGAGCACGCGGCGCATGGCGGCGACGGCGTGAGCCTCGCCGGTCAGACGCGCCTCGCGAACGGCCATGACGGCGCCGATGCTGAGCCCCAGTTCCTCGCACGCATCGAGCAGCTGCTCGCCGTCGTCGAAGATTTCCTTGGCCGAGACGCCGGGGGAGAGCGACGAGGCAGAACCGGGGAGCTCGATAAACGTTGCGTAATCGACATTGTCGAGCTTGCGCAGCATGGGGACGACGGTGTCGTCGGGCGCGCCGTCGGTCTCAAAGACGGAGTAGGCCTGGCCGCCCACTTCGGTTCGGTAGGTGCGGCAGAAGGCGATGTTCACGTGGGCGTAGGCGAGCAGGTTGGTGAGCGCGGCGAGTACACCGGGGACGTCCTTGTGTGCCACGAAGAGCGTGGAGTACATACCCGAGATGTCGACGCCGACGCCGTTAATGCGGCTAATGCGCATCTTGCCGCCGCCCAGGCTCTCGCCGCGGACCTGTGCCGTGGCGCCCGTGTCGTCGACCATGTCGATATCGACGGTATTGGGGTGGATGGAGGCGTCGTCGCCCTTGATGTCAAAGTGATATTCGAGGCCCTGCTCGCGTGCGAGGTTGAAGGCCTGCTTGATATTCTCGTCATCGGTGTCGAGGCCCAGGATGCCCGCGACGAGCGCACGGTCGGTGCCGTGGCCGCGGTAGGTGTGGGCGAAGGAGTTCCACAGGCCAAAGGTGACCTTGGTAATGCGGCCTTCTAGCAGGCTGGCGGCAACTTGGGCGCAGCGCAGGGCGCCGGCGGTGTGCGATGAGCTGGGGCCGACCATGACGGGGCCCAAGATCTCGAATGCTGAGGTCGTAGCTAGTGTTTGCGGCTTGCCTGCCATGGGTGCTCCTTTAATCTGTCCCGTCGTCCCGAGGGGCGGGGCATAAGGTCGCCTGCTCGGACAGTCCTGCTCGCACGGAGAGCACATTAAGTGCTCTCCGGCTCGTGCGGAACTCGCGATCGACCTTATGCCCCGCCCCTCGGGACTAAGGATACATGGTTGGAGTTGCTATACTGCAAAATTTATCGGCCTGTGACCTATTCCATGTCCCAGGTCGGCTCATCTTCGCTACCGGTTAAATAAAAAAAGAAGTACCGGTTGGAACCGGTACTTCTTTTGAAAGTGCATATGTTGTTGTGACCTTAGCGGTTCTTAATTACAGGCCGCAGGCTGCTTTGAGTTCTTCGACTCGATCGGTTTTCTCCCAGGTGAAGTCGGCGTCTTCGCGGCCGAAGTGACCGTAGGCTGCTGTTTTCTCGTAGATGGGGCGACGCAGGTCTAGGTCGCGGATGATTGCGCCCGGGCGCAGGTCGAAGGTCTTCTCTACGGCTTCAACGATCTTGTCCTCGGCAACATGCGCGGTACCGAAGGTGTCGACCATGATTGAGAGGGGCTTGGAAACGCCGATGGCGTAGGCAAGCTCGACCTCGCAGCGGTCGGCCAGACCGGCGGCGACCACGTTCTTGGCGACCCAGCGCGCGGCATACGCGGCGGAGCGGTCGACCTTGGTGCAGTCCTTGCCGCTAAAGGCGCCACCGCCGTGACGACCGTAGCCGCCGTAGGTGTCGACGATGATCTTGCGGCCGGTGAGTCCCGTGTCGCCCATGGGGCCGCCCACGACAAAGCGACCGGTGGGGTTCACGTAGATATCGGCATTATCCCACGGCATGTTCTCGGCGGCCATGACCGGGGTGATGACGTGCTCGATGAGGCCGGCCTTGATCTTGCCCATGTCCTCGATCTCGGCGGCGTGCTGCGTGGAGATAACGATGGTCGTGACCTCGACGGGCTTGCCTTCCTCGTAGCGCACGGTGACCTGGGTTTTGCCGTCGGGACGCAGATAGGCGAGGGTGCCGTCGTGGCGCACGGCAGCCAGGCGCTCGGCCAGGCGGCTTGCCAGGTAGTGCGGCATGGGCATGAGGGTCTTGGTCTCGTTGGAGGCATAACCAAACATCATGCCCTGGTCGCCGGCACCGATCAGGTCGATCGGGTCGGTGGTAGCGCCGGTCTGGGTCTCGAAGGACTCGTCGACGCCCTGGGCGATATCGGGCGACTGCTCGTGGATGAGGCTCATAACGCCGCAGGTATCGCAGTCAAAACCGAATTTGGCGCGGTTGTAGCCAATGCGGCGGATAACGCCGCGGGCGATTTCCTGCACGTCGACGTAGGCCTGGGTGCGGATCTCGCCGGCAACGATGACGGTGCCGGTGGTCACGAGGGTCTCGCAGGCGCAGCGGACGTTCTCCACGTTGGCGGGCACGCCGTTGGGGGCGATGTAGCCCTGCTCCTGGAGCTCTATTTCTTTGGCGAGGATTGCGTCGAGGACGGCGTCGCTGATCTGGTCAGCGATCTTATCGGGATGACCTTCGGTCACCGACTCCGACGTAAAAACAAAGGACCCGTGTTGGGGCGGGATGGAACGAAGTTCTTCTGACATGATTGTCCTTTCAAAAACGTGTCCCGGCGACCGTTACCATTCCGCCGGGCTCTCTATGCAAGGGCACATCATAGCGCGTAAATCAAACATTCACACCCTTTCCGCACCTACTCATTGGGGACAGACTTAAATGACCAACCGGGTATTCATTGGGTATTCATTGGGGAGAGACTTAAATGAACAGCCTTAGACTCTCTTGTGGCACCTGGGGACACTCCTTGTCAGTCAGCTCCGACTGGTCATTTAAGTCTGTCCCCAATGAGTAGGTCGGTGCCCTTTGTGCGGAGGTTGCTTTGATGCTTTATACTGGTGCGGTTAGACATCCATCCTGCAATCGAGGAGATATCCATGGCATCAGACGTTCGCGTCCGCTTTGCACCCTCACCGACGGGCAAGCTGCACATCGGCGGCGCCCGCACCGCTATCTATAACTGGGCTTTCGCCCGTGCTAACGGCGGCACGTTCATCCTGCGCATCGACGACACCGACCCCACCCGCTCCACCGACGAGAACACGCAGATCATCCTGCGCGCCATGCGTTGGCTGGGCCTGGACTGGGACGAGGGTCCCGAGGTGGGCGGCGATTTTGGCCCCTACGCCCAGACCGAGCGCCTGGACCTGTACAAGCAGGCCGCCCAGAAGCTTTGGGACGAGGGCAAGGCCTATCCCTGCTTCTGCACCAAGGAGCAGCTCGAAGCCGACCGCAAGGCCGCGCAGGAGCGCAAGGACCCCTTCCAGGGCTATCAGCGCCGTTGCCGCGATCTTGATCCCGAGGAGGCCCGCCGTCGCATCGAGGCCGGCGAGTCCTACGTCCTTCGCATCAAGGTGCCCGAGGACCGCGGCGACGTCGTCATCCACGACGCCGTCCACGGCGGGGTAACCTTCGACGCCAAGGAGCTTGACGACTTTGTCATCTTCCGTTCCGACGGCACGCCCACGTACAACTTCGCGACCGTCGTCGATGACGCCATGATGAAGATCACTCACGTCATCCGCGGCGACGACCACCTGTCCAACACCCCGCGTCAAGTCATGGTCTACGAGGCCCTCGGCGCGCCCGTGCCTACGTTCGCCCACATCTCCATGATCTTGGGTGCCGACGGCAAGAAGCTCTCCAAGCGCCACGGCGCCACCTCGGTGGAGGAGTACCGCGACGCCGGCTACCTGTCCGACGCCTTCGTCAACTACTTGGCGCTGCTCGGCTGGTCGCTCGACGGCGAGACCACGATCATCCCGCGCGATGTCCTGGCCAGCAAGTTCTCGCTCGACCGCATCTCCAAGAACCCGGCGACCTTCGACCCCAAGAAGCTCGACTGGGTCAATGCCGAGTACATCAACGGCATGTCCGATGCTCAGTTTGCCGACGAGATCATGGTCCCCGAGCTGCACGAGGCGGGTCTCATCGAGGGTAACGTCGAGTACGGCGAGGATTGGATCGACGCGCTTGCCGCCATCGTCAAGCCGCGCACCAAGATGCCGGCCGACGCCGTGACCGTCGCCGCTCCCATTTTCGCTACGGCCGAGACGCTCGAGTATGACGAGAAATCCGTCAACAAGGGCCTGGCCAAGGAGGGCATGGGTGCCATTCTTGATGCCGCCAAGGCCGCGCTTGAGGGTGTGAACGAGTGGACGGCTGCCAACATCGACGCCGCGCTTGAGCCGCTGCCCGAGCAGATGGACCTCAAGAAGCGCGTGGTGTTCCAGGCCGTGCGCGTCGCCGTCTGCGGCAACATGGTGAGCCCTCCGCTGGGCGAGACCATGGCGCTCGTCGGCCGCGACGACTGCCTGGCGCGCATCGATCGCGCCCGCACGATGGCGCTTTAATCGCTGCGCAAACGTTTGTATCCGAGCCCCGTTCACCCTGAGCGGGGTTCTTGTTTCTGTAGACGAATGGGATGGGAGGTGCTGGGGCCATGGCCGAGCAACTTTCGCTGTTTGGTTCGCCGGATCCGGAGGAGACTCCGAAGTCCGCGGCTCCTGCCGCCGCCCCGACGCAGCTTAAACCTACACCTGAGCCCATCGCCGCCTATGCGAGCGTGGTTCTCGACATCCCGGCGCGTGCGCTGTTCGAGCCGTTTGCCTACGGCATTCCGCAGCCACTCGCCAACGATGTCCAGATCGGCTCCACCGTCCTAGTTCATTTTGGCAACCGTGCGGCCGCGGGCTATGTCGTCGACATTGCTCCTGAGCTGGGCGATCTGCAGGGCAACAACGCCCTCGACCCTGCGCGCATCAAGCCCATCGAGGCCATCCTCAGCAAACCGCTCTTTACCGCCGAAGCCGCCCGTATCGCACACTGGATGAGCCGCGAGTACGTCGCAACGCTTTCCGAGTGCCTGCGCCTGTTCTTGCCTCCGGGCGGCAGCCCGCGCGTGGTCAAGGGTGACGACGGCGCATGGTCGGTTGAGCGCCCAGCCGTCAAGCCTATCCAAAACCGTTGGGTCATGCTTACGCCCGAGGGTTTCGACTATACGCCGCCCAAGACTGCAGTTCGCCAGCGTCAGCTCATTGAGGCGCTCCAGTGCGGCCCGGTCACGACGCGCGACCTCAACCTTCTCTATAACAGCATGTCGGCGACCATCAAGGCGCTCGAAAAACGCGGCGTCGTGGTTGTGGAGGAGCGCCGCGCCTGGCGTGGATGCAGCGAGCAGACCACGCTGTCCTCGGCAAGCGGCAAGGCGCCGGTCGCACTTACCAACGGCCAGCAGCAGGCGCTCGCGCAGATTGAGCGCGCCCGTCTTGACGCCCACGGAGACGTGGTCCTTGTCGACGGCGTCACCGGCTCCGGCAAAACCGAGGTGTACCTCTCCGCCATCGAGCGCGTGCTCGCAGCCGGTCGCTCGGCGTGCGTGCTCGTGCCCGAGATCTCGCTGACGGCCCAAACCGTCGGCCGCTTTCGCTCGCGCTTTGGTGAGACGGTCGCCGTGTTCCATTCGCGCCTTTCGGCCGGCGAGCGCCTGGACCAGTGGGATATGGTCGCCAGCGGTGCCGCGCGCGTGGTCGTGGGCGCCCGCTCGGCGCTCTTTTGCCCGCTTGACGACCTGGGCCTCATCATCATCGACGAGGAGCACGAGACCAGCTATAAGCAAGGGTCCAGCCCGCGTTACCACGCGCGCGAGGTGGCGGCCGAGATGGCGCGGCGCTACCGCTGCCCGCTCGTGTTGGGCTCCGCCACGCCTTCTGCTGAGGCCCTCGATCGCTGCCGCCGTGGCACGTATAACGGTGCCACCTGGACGCGCGTCGAGATGCCCGAGCGCCCGGGACACGCAGTCCTGCCGACGGTTCGGATCGCCGACCTGCGCCGTGAGTTCTCGCACGGCAGTCGTTCCATGTTCTCAAAACCGCTGATGGAGGGCCTGGAGCGCGTGGTCGAGCGCCGCGAGAAGGCCGTGCTGCTGCATAACCGCCGTGGCTTTGCGCCGTTTCTGATGTGCCGCGAATGCGGCTGCGTGCCCACCTGCAACCACTGCTCCACCGCGCTTACGTATCACGAGCGCACACACACGCTGCAGTGCCACACCTGCGGTTCGTCTTGGCGCGTGCAGCCGTATCCCGCGCCCACGAGCCGTTGCCCCAAATGTGGCAGTCGCTACCTGGCAAAAATGGGTCTGGGCACTCAACAGATCGAGGACGCGCTGCACCAGATGCTTCCTGAGGATGTCGCCATTATTCGCATGGATGCCGATTCCACGCGCGGCAAGGATGCGCACAAAAAGCTGCTCGAGCAATTCGATGCGGCCGATTGCGCCGTTTTGCTGGGCACCCAAATGATCGCAAAGGGTCTCGACTTTCCCGAGGTCACGCTCGTGGGCGTGGTCAATGCCGACTTCGCCCTCAAGCTGCCGGACTTCCGCGCAGGGGAGCGCGCCTACGACCTGCTGGAACAGGTGGCGGGCCGTGCCGGTCGCGGCGATCGTCCCGGCGAGGTGATCATCCAGACCTACCTGCCCGATGACCCGGTAATTCGCGCCGTCGCTGAGCACGACCGTTCGATCTTTACCGACTACGACCTGGATCAGCGCCGCGACGCGCTGTACCCGCCGTTTGTTCGCCTGGTCAACATTTTGGTGTGGTCGGCGAACCGAGACGACGCGCAGGACTACATCGAGCGCATTGCAAAGCTTCTTAAGCGCCGTTGGCATGCCGCCGCGCCCGACTTTTTGCGGGCGGGCAGCGCGGTGCCGCAGGTGCTGGGCCCAGCTTCGTGTGTAATCGAGAGAGCCAAGGACCGTTACCGCTTCCATCTGCTTGTGAAGTCGCCCGTGGGGTACCATGTCTCTGATGATATCGACGCCTGCCTCAAAGAGGCGGGCTCTGTGCGCGGCGTGAGCGTGAGCGTTGACGTCGACGCCTATGATTTGATGTAACAACCCGAAAGGATGGCCATGGAAGCCAACGGAATCGTTCTGTCGCCCGACCCTCGTCTGCGCCAGGAGTGCGCCGTCATCGAGGAGATTACCCCGGCGATCGAGGCGCTTGCCGAGAAGATGAAGAAGATAATGTTCGAGAACGGTGGCTGCGGCCTGGCTTCTCCGCAGATCGGCGAGCTTATTCAGCTCGTCACCATCGACTGCGACTACAGCGACAAGAACGACTACGACCCGTACGTGCTCATCAATCCCGTTATTGTTGAGCAGAGCGACCATCTGGTGCCCTTTAGCGAGGGCTGCCTTTCCATCCCTGGCATTAGCTGCGAGATTGAGCGTCCCGACCATGTCGTCGTCGAGGCGTATGACTTGGATGCCAACCTTATTCGCTATGAGGCCACGGGCGATCTGTTCTGCGTGTGCCTGCAGCATGAGATCGATCACCTGCACGGTAACACCATGTTCGAGCGACTGAAGCCGATGCAGAGGATCAAGGCCGTCAAGGAGTACCAGGACGCCCTGGCCCGCGGCGCTCGACCGGGCGAAACCGAGTAGGTCCCCTCGTCCCCGGTGCTGAGCGCCCACATATCATCCCGTGCTCAATCATTCTCGCTTTGCTGCGAAACTGCGCGCGGGACGATATGTGGGCGCTCAGCACCGGGGACTGCGTTGTTCTGGCTCGGTTCGCCCGGGTGCCGTTGGGCCAGGGAGGGGCGTCTTCGCTGATAATTGCTTTGCGGAAAGAGCTGCTTTTATTGTGGCTCTTTCTTTGGTTTTGGGTATATTTGTTCTTGTTGAATTGTTATTGCGGATGGGCTGGGTACTTGGCTTTCCGCTGTTATTTGTAGCCGTCTCGGCTTTGGTTGAGAGGAGACGATCTTTATGCGTATTGTGTTTATGGGTACGCCCGATTTTGCTGTGCCTTCGCTGACTTCGCTTGTTGAGGCTGGTAATGAGATTGCGCTTGTTGTTACTCGTCCCGATGCTGTTCGTGGGCGTGGTAAAAAGTTGGAGCCGTCTCCTGTTAAGGCTAAGGCGCTTGAGCTGGGGTTGCCGGTTATTGAGTCTAATCGTATGACGCCTGAGGTCGTTGAGGCGCTTAAGACTGCCCAGGCTGACATTTTCTGTGTGGCTGCCTATGGTTGCATTTTGCCGGATGACGTGCTGCATATGGCGCCGCTTGGTATTGTGAATGTTCATGCGTCCTTGCTGCCTCGTTGGCGTGGGGCTGCTCCTATTCAGCGTGCGATTCTCGCTGGTGATGAGGTTGCTGGCGTTTCTATTATGCGTATTGGACATGGCGTTGATACCGGCGCTTATTGTGCCCAGGCGTCTACGTCTGTTGCCGGTAAGCATGCCGAGGCGCTCACGATGGAGCTTGGTGAGCTTGGCGGCAAACTGCTTGCCGATACGCTTCCTTCTCTTGCCGATGGCACCGCCGTGTGGACTGAACAGGATGAGGCGCTCGTTACCCATGCTGCCAAGATTTCCAAGCTGGAGATGCGTCTGGATCCGCAGATGGCTGCGCTTGATTGCGTGCGCCATGTGCTGGCCTCGTCCGATACCGCGCCTGCCCGATGCGTGATTGCCGGCAAGACCGTGCGCGTGCTCGATGCTGCACCGGCCGATGTCTCGCTTGGCGAGGGCGCTGTTGACGTTAAGAACAAGCGTGTTTACCTGGGTCTTTCCGATGGCTCGGTTGAGTTGCTCGAGGTTAAGCCCGATGGTAAGCGTGCTATGGCCGCTTCTGCTTGGGCTGCTGGCCTGCAGGGCGCCGATCTTATCTGGGGTGTTTTGTCATGAGCAAGCTGTCTCCCGCGCGCAAACTTGCGCTCGATGTGCTGATGGAGGCCGATCGCCGCGGTATGTATGCGCGCGACGTGCTGTCCTCTCGCGCATCTGCCAAGGCTATTGACCAGCGCGATTCCGCTTTTGCCGCTCGTTTGGCACTGGGCGTTGCGGCTACCCAGGGTATTTTGGACGAGCTGCTCGATCAGTTTCTTGATAAGCCTAAAAAGGTTGCGCCGCGTGTTCGCATGGCGCTTCGTATCTCGGCCTTCGAGATGCTCTATCTACATACGCCTGGCCGCGTCGCCGTAAGTCAGGGTGTTGAGCTGGTTCGCTGCGGCGCTAAGTCCGCCGCTGGCTTGGCCAATGCTGTACTGCATAAGGTTGCTGACAATGTTGATGACTTTGCTACTGCGTCCGATGTGGATGAGTCTGAGCGGCGCTTGGTTCGTCTGTCGCGCCTGATGGGCCTGCCGCGCTGGCTGTGCGCTCGTATTATGGCGTCGTTTAACACGCCAGAGGGTGCGCTTAACTTTGCCGGCAATCTGGCCCCCGCGCCGCTGGCCCTGCATGAGAACGCCTTTGCGACCAAGCTCGATCCGTATATCTCGCAGCTCGTCGCGCCTGTCTTTCCGGGCTGTCATGCCCCGGTTGATGCGCAGGTTACCGTTGCTTCGGGTGTGTTTGAGCGTGCTGCCGCGGTGGCATCTGATCTCAACGCGCAGCTTATCGCCACAGCTGCCACGCGCCCTGGAAGCTGCCTTGAGATTGGTGCCGGTCGTGGCACCAAGACCTATGTGATGATGTGCCAGGCCAAGCGTGCGGGCTATGAGCGTCAGCATACGGCGCTCGATTTGCATGATCGCAAGTGCGATCTGAATCTCGCTCGCCTGCATAAGGCCGGTATTCAGGGCGTTCGTACGGTTTCGGGTGATGCCTGCGAGCTTGATGAAGTCCTGACGTCTTTTGATGCCATGCTTGGCAAGCCGGTTAAGTTCGACACGGTCTTTATCGATGCGCCGTGCTCTGGCACCGGAACCATGCGTCGTCATCCCGAGATTCCGTGGCGCCTGACCGAAAAGGATGTGACGGTTGAGCTGCCCAAACTGCAGCTGACGATGCTCAAGGAAGCTGCCGCGCGCGTGGCTGCCGGCGGCGAGCTCATCTACGCGACGTGCTCGGTCTTCGACGAGGAGAACACACAGTTGGTGGATGCTTTCCTGAACTCTCCCGAGGGCGCCGGCTTTAGCGTGGCGCCGCTCTCCGAAGCACAGATTCTGCAACTCCCCGAGTTCGATCAGGCCAAGAAGCTCGTATCTGTACGCCAGAACGATCGAGGCCTCTTCCAAAGCGTGCCGGTAAACGCCGATTCCTACGACGGTCACTTCTGCGCCCGTCTGGTCCGCAAGTAGCGACTAAGTTGCGGTGAAATAGGGATTGAATAGCGGCATCTACCTGCCAAACAGTCCTTATTTCACCGCAACTCACAAGGAAACCTGGGTAGCTTGATTAGCTACCCATAGAGCAAAGAAATAGCCCCGCGATCGGTGTTGATCGCGGGGCTGCGTTGTTCCTAGTGGTTATGCGGGCAGTTGGCGCAGCAGCCGCTTGTGGCGCTGGTGCTGGAGCCGCCGCTTCGCTGGTCGGTGTTGTAGAAACCGCTGCCCTCAAATTTAATGCCGCTGGCCGAGAACGTCTTGGCCGCCGGGGCACCGCAGCTGGGGCACACGACCTCGGGAGTCTCGGACATGGGATGCTCAACCTCAAATACGTTGCCGCAGCTCGAGCACTTGTAATCGTAGCGCGCCATAATACTTCCTTTTCAGCACAAAGCGGGCAGATTACTCTGCCCGCAAAAATTCAAACATTTGTAACTGTACCCTATATCGGGGGTTTTATCACGCTTCGCCCCAGAATCTATGGTTGTTGCGCAGGAGCTGTGCGGTTTTGTTCTCGGCGGCTGCAATGTCCGCCTCGTCAGCCTGCCAGGTCCAGTTGCCCGTGGCCACGCCCGGAACATTCATGCGCGCGTCGTCGCCAAGCCCCAGGACATCCTGCAGCGGCATCATCACCAGGGGAGCGTCGCTTGCCAGCGCGTCGCTCATCAGCTTTGCCGCCACCTCAACACCGCTCGGTTCATCGCCGCCCGCAAAGGAACGCGTGCACCAACCGGCCAGCGTCGACGTATCGTGCGTCGAGGTGTACAGAATCTTGCCGGGCGTGGGGTGCACACCGCAACGAACGTCGTAGTCGCTAAACTCCAGCACGTCCATGCCGGGGAAACCGCAGGTCGAAGCCATGGCGCGAACACCGGGCGTCAGGTAGCCCAGGTCCTCGGCGATAAAGTTGAGCGGCCCCAGCTCGTCATAGGCGGTCTGGAACAGGTCCTTGCCCGGGCCCGCCAGCCAGCGGCCCTCGGCGCAAGCCTTGCCCGCGGGAATGCTGAAATAGCTGTGGAAGCCCAGGAAGTGATCCAGGCGCACGCGGTCGTAGAGCGAGAACGCACGACGCAGGCGATCCATCCACCAGCTATAGCCGTTCTGCTTCATGTGGTCCCAGCGGAACGTCGGGTTGCCCCACACCTGGCCCTCGGGTGCAAAGTTGTCGGGCGGCGCACCGGAAAGCTCAATCGCCTTGCCGGTATCGGACAGCCAGAAGTTCTCGGGCTCGCTCCACGCATCCGCCGAATCGTCGGACACGTACATAGGAATATCGCCGATAACCTCGATGCCCTTATTGTGCGCATAGTTCATGAGCTCGCACCAAGCCAGGTCAAAGCGGTACTGCATGTACGCCTGAAGCTCGGCCTCGTTGTGGAAGCGCTTGTCGTCGATCAGATGCTCGTTGTAGCGCGCGACATCTGCCGGCCAATCATGGCGCGACTCGCCCTCAAAGTACTTCTTAACGGCCATGTAGACGCAGTATTTCTCGAGCCAATCGGCATTGCGATGTTTAAAGGCGGTGTACAGCGGATCGGCATCCTCGCCTCCGCGGGCCTTCCAGGTCTCAAAGTCGGCTGCCAGCTCCTCGTGGCTCTCGGGAAGGAGGTCGATATTGCCTGCAAAGGCCGAAGGACCGGCGTAAGGGGAGCGGAAGAAGTCCGTGGGGTTGACGGGGAGAACCTGCCAGTAGCGCATGCCCATGGCGGCCAGATGGTCGATAAAGCGACGCGTGGGCGCGCCGATCGTACCGGGCTTGCCGTCGTCGGTCGGCACTGATGTGATATGGCATACAACACCCGCACCGTGATCGAGCGGCTCCTGCAGGCGCTGCTCGGCGTGGTGATAGATGATCGACGACCCCAGCGGGTACAGGTCTAGCGTGACCGTACCGTTGTGGATCTCGCACTCGTGACCGCTAATCACATCGCTCGCACATTCGCCGAGCGCCGGAATGGTCACGCGATGAGAATTGCGCAGGCTGCGGTTGATGATGACGGTCGCGGACTCGCCATCCTTGCCCATGCGGTTGTATGCTAGCACCTCATCATTGAGCGCGAAGGCCTTGATTTCACCGTCGATCATAAATGGCAGCGCGCGGCGCACGGCCGAGGCATTCTTGACGATCGCGAACGTATCGAAGTCGTGCAGGTCTTCCTTGGTTGGCATGGTGCGGCGATTGCCCGGATCGGTGAGTCCCTCCAAGCCGTACTCGTCACCGTAATAGAGTGAGGGAACGCCCGGGAACGTCATCTGCATGAGCGTCGCGAGCCAAAAACGACTCTTGGCCAGGCCCATGGAGTTCTCGTCCAGGCGCCACTTGCTGCGCTCGCTCTCGGGCAGCTGCGACTCGTCGGGGCCGCCGCCGAGCACCGAGATGATGCGCGGACGGTCGTGACTCGAGAGCAGATTGAGCGCGCAGGACAGGGCTTCGCGTGGATAGTTCTCACGCAGGGTCTCAATATCCTCGGCTGCCTGGTAGGCGTTCTTGTAGCCCATCAAAAAGCCGATGACCATGTCGCGGAAGGGGTAGTCCATGGCGGAGTCGAGCTCAGAGCCCTGCAGGTAGCGGCGCAAATGGCCATAGCTGATCTTGTTGGAGGCGTCTTCCCAGACCTCGCCGAGCAGCAGCGCGTCGGGCTTCTCGGCGAGCACGGCTTTTTTGATCTCGGCCAGGAAGTCGTCGGAAAGCTCGTCTGCCACGTCCAGACGCCAGCCATGGGCGCCAGCGCGCAGCCACTTACGAATGACTCCGTCCTTGCCCAGAAGCTTTTCACGGACAAGCTCGGAATTCTCGTTGATGGCTGGCATGTTGCCCACGCCCCACCAGCAGTCATACGATCCGTCCTCATGGAAGTAAAACGCATCGCGCCACGGCGAATCCTCGCTCTGCCACGCGCCCACACCGGGGTAGTTGCCGTAGCGGTTGAAGTAGATCGAATCGTCGCCCGTGTGGTTGAACACACCGTCCAGAATGATGGAAATGCCCAGCTTCTCGGCCGCCTCGCACAGCTCGGTAAAGTCCTGCTCGGTGCCCAGAATCGGATCGATCTTGGTGTAATCGGCGGTGTCGTAGCGGTGGTTGCTCGCGGCTTCAAAAATGGGGTTGAGGTAGATGGCTGTAAAGCCCAGCTCGGCGATGCGAGGCAGGTCTTCCTGGATGCCCTTGAGCGAGCCGCCGTAGAAGTCCCAAGTCTTGATGGAGCCGTCCTCGGCGCGCTCGTACACAGGCGGCTCGTTCCAGTCCTCGACCATGCGGCGCTGAATGCCCTTACGCGGTTTTTCGACCTCGGCCAGCGTGCGCTCGCGCCAGTGCTCGTCGCGGGCATAACGATCGGGGAAGATCTGGTAGACCATACCGCGCTCGTACCACTCGGGTCGAACTTCGCGGTGCTTGTAGACGGTGACCTGGAATGACGGCACCTCGGCGTAATCGTAGGTTACGCCTTCGCCGCCGGTGCGGCCCTGTGGTGCGCCCAAGCGGACCTCGGGCTGGCCCTCAATATTGCATATAAAGCTGTACCAGATAAGACAGGGCTCGGTGCACTCAAGCTCTACGGTAAATATGCCGTCGCCCTCGTGCGTCATGGGATACCGAGACTCACCGATCTCATCGACCCAGGTGCGGAGCGTAAGCATTGCCTGCGCGGGATCGGCATCCTCCAGAATCACGGAGAGCGAAAGGGTAGTTCCTGTGGTCACAGCGCCAAACGGAGTGCGAAACTGCGGCAGACGGCTGTTGTGTATCAATCTCATAGTACGGTCCAGTTCAATAGAATCATGGCATGCTGGCCATGGGCTTTACGCACAGGATGTAAGTATATCTGTTGTACACAGGCTGTATAAACAACATCCGTTTACCATCGGCGAACGGTTGTCCTAGAAAATCGTTTTACCAACTATCTACAGAGAGGGGGCGCCCGGTTGGAGCGCCCCTTGCATAGGGTTTGATTAGGTTTTGGATCGTCTGTGGGCTAGCGGCGCTTGCGGGTGGCCGTTGCCTTGCGGACGGACGTCTTCTTGGACGGGGCCTTTTTCTCTGCCGGAGCGGCGGGGGAGATCGGAGTCTCCTTGGCGGGCTCGGGCTTGGCCGTAGCCTTCGGTGCGGCCTTGACCTCAGCGGCCTTCGGCGCCGGCTTGGTCTTTACCTCGGCCTTGGGCTCCTCTTTGGCAGCAGCGGGTTTAGTCTCTGCCTTGGGAGTCGTGGTCTTTGCCGTGGTCTTCTTGGCCGTCGTCGTGCGCTTTCGCGTGGTGGTCTTGGTGGCGGGCTTGGCCTCGACGGTTGCCTCCGCCTTGGACTCAGCGGGCGTCTCCTCGACTTTGGCGGCTGGCTTTGCGGCTGCCTTGGTCGTGGCGGCCTTCGCGGTCGTCGACTTGGTTGCCGTGGTCTTCTTGGCGGCCGTTGACTTCTTGGCGGTCGTGGTCTTGGACGCCGTCGACTTCTTGGCAGTGGTCTTGGCCGGTGCCTTTGCCGCAGGCTTGGCCTCAGCGACCTCGGCCTTTACCTCGGGAGCAGCCTCGGCTTCGGCGGCTTTCTTGGCAGTGGCGGTCGTGCGCTTGCGCGTGGTCGTTGCCTTGGCAGCAGTCGTCTTTGCTGCGGCAGCCTTGGTTGTCGTAGCCTTCTTGACCGTCGTCTTGCGGGCCGTAGTCTTCTTAGCTGCGGGCTTTGCAGCGGGCTTGACCTCGGCCTCTGTCTCAGGAGCAACCTCAGCCTTCACCTCAGGCTCGGCCTTTGCGGGCTCAGCCTCAACCGGCTTCTCCTCGGCCTTGGCCTCCTTAGCGGCAGCGGGCTCCCTAATGGTCGCCGCAGGCTCGGCCTCAGCGGCAGCGGGCTCATCGACAGCTGCAACCTCAGTCACAGCCGCCGGGCGCTCAATCTCCGGGTGCATAAAGAAGTACAGGTCCAGATACTTATCGGCCGAGCGCGTCCAGCTAAAGTCCTGGCTCATGGCCTGCGTGACCAGCTGGTTCCATGCGTCGCGGTTATCCCAGAACAGACGCGCCGCGCGGAATACCGCATCGCCCATCTCGTCGCCGTTAAAGTTGCTAAACGAGAAGCCCGTGCCCTCGCCGGTAAACTCGTTGTACGGGATCACGGTGTCCTTCAGGCCGCCGGTCTCGCGCACGATGGGCAGGGTACCGTAGCGCATGGCGATGATCTGCGACAGGCCGCAGGGCTCAAACTTCGAAGGCATTAGGAACATGTCGGCGGCAGCATACATGCGCTGCGACAGCGCCGGATCGAACTCGATGCGTGCGGCCATGGTGCCGGGGTACTTGTCCTGGAAGTAGCGTAGACCGTCCTCGTAGTCGCGGTCGCCGGTGCCCAGCACCGCCACCTGCACGCCGCCGGCCAGGATGCGGTCGAGCGCGTACATGACCAGGTCCATGCCCTTCTGGCGCGTCAGGCGCGTGACCATGACCATAAGCGGACGATCGTCGCGAACCTCGAGCCCCAGCTCCTCCTGCAGCTTGGCCTTGCACACGGCCTTGCCGGAGCGGTCCTCGACGGTGTAGTTGGCGGCAATGCGTTTGTCGGTCGCCGGGTCAAAGCCCGCCACGTCAATGCCGTTCAAAATGCCCTGCAGCGCATAGGAGCGCTCGCGCAGCACACCGTCCAGGCCCTCGCCAAATTCGGGCGTCTGGATCTCGTTGGCATAGGTGGGGCTCACCGTAGTGATGGCGTCGGCATAACGTAGGGCGCCCAGCATGTAGTTGATGCTGCAGGCGTCGCAACGCAGCTGCGAAGCGGCCGCCGGAATGTGCGCCACACCCAGGATGTCCTCCATCACGGTATCGCTAAACTGGCCCTGGAACGCCACGTTGTGAATCGAGAAGACGGTCTTAACGCGGTCATACAGCGGCAGGCCCTGGTAGAACTCGCGCAAAAACACGGGAGCCAGCGCCGTCTGCCAGTCGTTGCAGTGCAGGATGTCGCACTCAAAGCCGGCCGGCAGGTGCTGCAGGCTCTCGGTGATGGCCTTGGAGAAGAACGCAAAACGCTCACCGTCGTCAAAGAAGCCGTACGGATAGTCGCGCGCAAAGTAGCGCTCGTTGTCAACGAACATATAGGTGACGCCGTCGTGCTCGAGCTTCTCCAGCCCGCAGTACTCGTTGCGCCAGCCAAGGCTCACGTAAAAGTCGGCAAAGTGCTCCATCTGCGCCTTGTACTCGTCCTTGATGGTGGCGTACTTGGGCACCATCACGATGACCTCGGCGCCGGCGCGCACAAGCGCCGCTGGCAGCGAGCCCGCCACGTCGCCCAGGCCACCGGTCTTAACAAACGGTGCGCACTCGGCCGAGGCAAACACGATCTGCATCTTTTTGTTGGAATCAGCCATATTGTCTCCCATGTTGCAATTCGAGAATAGCCGCCTGGCGCTAACCGGGCGGCTATTCTACATGTTACGAGCGATGTCGCGGTGCCAACGTTAACGTACGATGGTGGTGTCGGAAGTTAACGGAGCCTTGCCCAGCACCAGGATGTTCTCGGGCGTGCCGCGAAGCTCGGTGTTGGTGGGAACCACGTTGTTCTTGTCCAGAATGGCGTTCTCGACGCGTGCGCCGCTCTTGATGATGCAGCTCTGGTTGATAATCGAGTTGGTCACCGAGGCGCCCTCCTCGACCACGACGCCGCGCGACAGAATCGAGTTGCGCACGGTGCCCTTGATGATGCAACCGGCCGAGATGATCGAGTTGCACGCGTGGCTGCCGGTCGCATAGCGCGAAGGCGGCACGTCGTGAGCCTTGGTCAGGATCGGACGCTCGGGGTCGAAGAGCTGGTCGGCCACGGTCTGGTCGAGCAGGTCCATGCTGCGGCGATACAGCGACTTCTCGCTAAACACGCCCACGACCTCGCCCTTGTACTCGTAGCTGCACACGTCGATGTTGCCAAAGTCGCCCTGGAGTGCCTCGAGCAGGTCCAGATAGTCGGCGGCCTGGTAGTGGTCGATGATCTCGAGCAGCGTCTCGCGGTTGACGATGCAGCAGTCCATAGAGGCGTTGTCGCCGTACACGACGCCGGCGCTCACGCCCGTCAGGCGACCGTTCTCGTTGATCTGCAGCTTAGTCTCGTCATCGACGTTGCGCGTGGCCTTGCAGTACACCACGGTCATCTGGGCACCGGAGTTCTCGTGTGCATCGATGATGGTGTTGAGGTCCATGTTAAAGATGATGTTGGTGCCCATCATCACAACGTAGGGCTTGTCCGAGCGCTGGAACAGCGTCTTGTTGGAGATGATGTCGCGCAGCAGGAAGCGCATGCCGCCCTTGGTGGTGCCATACGCGTTGCCGGGCACCATGAACAGGCCGCCCTTCTTGCGGTCCAGGCCCCAGTCCTTACCCGAGCCCACGTGGTCGATCAGCGAGCGGTAGTTTCCCGGCATGACAACGCCAACGGTCTTAATACCGGCATTCATCATGTTGGACAGCGGGAAGTCGATCAGGCGGTAGCGGCCCAAAAACGGAACGGACGCGATGGGGCGGTCCTTGAGCAGGACGCTGCCGTAGGTCGAAGAGTAGTTAGCGGTGATATAACCGATGGCCTTGCGATTGATCATCGGATCATTCCCCCTTCCCGATAACGACGTCATTTCCAACGACGGCCGTATCCTTGGTGGTATCGACAGAGCCGAGCTTCACGCCCTCTTCGACCGTGGAGTTCTCGCCCAAAATAGCGCGGCAGATGTGCGCACCGCTCTTAACGTGCGCACCCGGCAGCAGCACGGAGTCCTCGACCACAGCGCGCTCCTCGATGATGACATCGGTCGAAAGGATCGAGTGGCGCGCGGTGCCGTAGATCTTGCAGCCGTTGGAGACCAGGCAGTCATCCAGGCGGCCGTCCGGGCCAATGTAGTGCGGCGGACGCGTGGTGATGTTGGACATGATGGGGAAGTGCTTGTCGAACAGATCGAACTCGGGGTTGTTGCCCAGCAGGTCCATCGAGGTCTCGTGGAAGCTGGCAATGGTGCCGACATCCTTCCAAAAGCCGTGGAACTCGTAGCTGTACAGGCGCTTGCCCTCGCTGAGCAGCTTGGGGATGATATCCTTGCCAAAGTCGTGGCTCGAGCGCTGGTCCAGAGCGTCTTCCTCGAGCGCCTCGATCAGCACGTCGGCCGAGAAGATGTAGATGCCCATGGACGCGAGGTTCGAATCGGGCTTATCGGGCTTCTCGGTGAACTTGGTGATGCGCCCGTCCTCGGGGTCGGTGGTCAGGATGCCAAAGCGGCTGGCCTCTTCCCACGGCACGGGCATAACGCTCACCGTGAGGTCGGCGTTGTTCTCAATGTGCGTCTTGAGCATCTTGCGGTAGTCCATGCGATACAGGTGATCGCCCGAAAGAATCAGGACGTACTTGGGGTCGTTGGCCTTGATGTAGTCGAGGTTCTGCGTAATGGCGTCGGCCGTGCCCGCATACCAGGCGCCGCCGGTCTGCGTCTCGTACGGCGGCAGGATCGATACGCCGCCGTCACGGCTGTCCAGATCCCAGGCCTCGCCGGAGCCCACATAGGCATGCAGCAGGTAGGGACGATACTGCGTCAGAACGCCCACCGTGTCGATGCCCGAGTTGGAGCAGTTGGACAGCGAAAAGTCGATAATGCGGAACTTGCCACCAAAGCTAACCGCCGGCTTAGCGATCTTTTGGGTGAGTGCCCCCAATCGGCTGCCCTGTCCTCCTGCGAGGAGCATCGCGATGCATTCTTTCTTACTCATCGATTTCTCCTTCTGTCATCGATGTTCCTAAACCCATTAGCGACGGGCGCGGCGCAACGTCACGCCCGTCGAGTAATGCCGTGCTGGCATAGGGGAGCTCGCGCGCCTTTACGCGTGCCAGATCTCGTCGCGGTACTCGCGAATGGTGCGGTCGCTCGAGAACCAGCCGCTCGAGGCGGTGTTGAGCAGGGCCTTGCGGTTCCAGGTCTCCTGGTCGCCGTAGCTGCCCGTGAGCTTCTCCCACGCATCCACGTAGCTGCGGAAATCGGCCATGACCAGGTCGGGGTCGTTGTTGTTCATGAGCTCGTTGTAGATGCTCTCGAAGTTGCCCGAAAGACCCGCAAAGGTGTTGTCCTTGAGCTCGTCCATCACGCGGCCCAGACGCTCACGGTCGCCGTTGAGGGTATCCCACGCAAAGTAGCTGTTCGATGCCCAGAGCTGCTCGACCTCGGGGGCGGTCAGACCAAAGATGGCCTCGTTCTCGCGGCCGGCCAGGTCGGCGATCTCGATGTTGGCGCCGTCGAGGGTACCCAGCGTAATGGCGCCGTTCATCATGAGCTTCATGTTGGACGTGCCCGAGGCCTCCTTGCCGGCCGTGGAGATCTGCTCCGAGATCTCGGCAGCGGGGTAGATGAGCTGGGCGTTGCTCACGCGGAAGTTGGGGATAAAGCAGACCTTCATGACCTCGTTGACGCGCGGATCGTTGTTGATGACGTCGGCCACGGAGTTAATGAGGCGGATGGTCTCCTTGGCAAAGGTGTAGCTGGAGGCAGCCTTGCCGCTAAAGATGAAGGTTGTCGGCGTCACGTGGAAGTTGGGATCGGCGATGCGACGGTTGTAGATGTCCATCACCTTCATGATGTTCATGAGCTGGCGCTTGTAGGCGTGGAAGCGCTTCACCTGGACATCGAAGACGGTGTTGGGGTCAATGACCAGACCGGTCTCGGCCTTAACGTAGGCGGCCAGGCGCTCCTTGTTGGCGCGCTTGGAGGCACCCACGGCCTTCAGGAACTCGGTGTCGTTCTGGAACTCCTTGAGTTTCTCCAGCTCAAAGGCGTCCTTCAGCCAGCCGTCGCCAATGGCCTCGGTCACGAGCTTGGCGTAGGTGGGGTTGGCCTCGGCAAAGAAGCGACGGTGCGAGATGCCGTTGGTCTTGTTGTTGAACTTTTCGGGCGTCAGGGCATAGAAGTCCTTGAGCACGATGTTCTTGATGATGTCGGAGTGGATCTTGGCCACGCCGTTGACGCTATGGCTGCAGATCACGGACAGGTTGGCCATGCGAATCTCGCCGTCCCACAGGATGGCGGTCTGACGCAGACGCTCCTGCCAGCCCTCCTGCGTGGTGTCGAACGACTCGTGCCAACGACGGCTGATCTCGTCGATGATCTGGTACACGCGGGGGAGGAGCTTGGAGAACATGCCGATGGGCCACTTCTCCAGGGCCTCGGGCAGGATGGTGTGGTTGGTGTAGCTCACGACCTGCGTCACGATGTTCCAGGCGTCATCCCACTCGAGCTTCTTCTCGTCGATGAGGATGCGCATGAGCTCGGGGCCGCACATGGCCGGGTGCGTGTCGTTGGTGTGGATGGCAACAAACTGCGGCAGCAGATCCCAGTTCTCGCCGTGCTCCTTCTCAAAGGTGTCGAGTAGGCTGTAGATGCCGGCCGAGACAAACAGGTACTCCTGCTTCAGGCGCAGCAGACGGCCGTGCTCGCCGGCGTCGTTGGGGTAGAGGATGGCGCTGATGGCTTCGGCCTCGGCGCGCTCGGCGTCGGCCAGGGCATAGTCACCGCGGTTGAAGGCCTCAAGGTCAAAGTGCTCCTCGACCGGCTCGGCAGCCCAGACGCGCAGCTTGTTGACAGTCTCGCCGGCATAGCCCACGACGGGGATGTCATAAGGGACGGCCAGGATGTCCTGCGTGTCCACCGTGCGGTAGAACGTGCGGCCGTTCTCCTCAAAGCCCTCAACATGGCCACCAAACTTAATAGTCACGGCCTTGTCCTGACGGCGGACCTCCCAGGGATACCCGTGGGTGAGCCACTCGTCGGTGGCCTCGACCTGGCTGCCGTTGACGATCTCCTGCTTAAACAGGCCGTAGCGGTAGCGCATGCCGTTGCCGTAGCCGGCGATGCCCTCGGCTGCCATGGAATCCAGGAAGCATGCGGCCAGACGGCCCAGGCCACCGTTGCCCAGCGCCGGATCGGGTTCCTGGTTCTCGATGACGGAAAGGTCGAAGCCCATGTCGTCGAGCACCTCGGCGACCATGTCGCGCACGCCAAAGTTGAGCAGGTAGTTGTCGAGCAGGCGGCCGATCAAAAACTCGATCGAGAAGTAGTACACGCGCTTCTTGCCCTCGGCGGTGACGCGGGCGTCGCTCTTGGTGGCAACGGTGCGTGCCTTCTCGGCCACGAGCTTGGCCAGGGCGTTAAAGCGGTCCAGGTCGCTGGCAGCCTCGACACTCTTGCCGCTGATGCTCATGACGGCATCGCGATAGAGCTCGGTAAACTCCTGCTTGTTGTCGAAGATCTTATTCATACGTTCCTTTCCCCCGGGGATGTTTCTCCCGGAACGGTTATGTCTTGTATCCTACGCCCTCGTGAGGCGGGTGATTACAGCTGTAACGGCTTTGTTACGCTTTCTTGGCAGGAGCCTTAGCAGCGGCTGCCTTGGCCTTGGGAGCAGCCTTTTTAGTGGCTGCCTTTTTGGCCGTGGTGGACTTGGCCGAAGCCTTGGCAGCGGGCTTGGCAGCCTTCGCCTTGGCCGGAACCTTCTTGGCAGCCGCGGCCTTGGGCTTCACCGAAGACGCACGCTTGCGCGTCGCCTTCTTGGGCTCCTCGACCACGGGCGGCTTATAGCTGCTGGGGCCGCGGCGCTTAAGCACCACGCCTGCTAGGCCGGGCACCTTAATCTCGATAGAGTCCATCTGCCCGTTCCAGGGATAGGGCTCGCTCGAGCAGGTGTAGGGTTCCTCGCCGGCATAGCCGCTGCCGCCAAACTCGGGACGGTCGGAATCGAAGATGACCTCCCAGTCACCCTCGCGCGGCACGCCCACGCGGAAGCTCTCGTAGCTCGCCGGGTCAAAGTTGATCAGGATCACCAGGTCGTCATCAATGTCCTCGCCCTGACGCACAAAGCTCACGATGGACTGCTTGGAGTTGTCCGCGTCGATCCAGGTAAAGCCGTCGTCGGTGTAGCCGCGCTCGTACAGAGCGGGCTCGGCGGTGTACAGGTGGTTGAGCGCCTTGATGAACGCCTGATGATGACGGTGGGTCTCGTACTCCTCGGTCAAGAACCACTGAATGGACTCGTAGTAGCGCCATTCAATAAACTGGCCTATCTCGTTGCCCATAAAGTTGAGCTTGGCACCGGGGTGCGTCATCTGGTAAAAGGCCAGCGTGCGCAGGCCGGCAAACTGGCGCCACCAGTCACCCGGCATGCGGCCAATGAGCGAGCACTTGCCGTGCACGACCTCGTCGTGGCTGAGCGGGCAAATGAAGTTCTCGGTAAAGGCGTACATGATGGAGAACGTGAGCAGGCCGTGGTTGCCGGGGCGCCACGGAAAATCGGTCTGCATGTAGTGCAGGGTGTCGTTCATCCAGCCCATGTCCCACTTGTAGTGGAAGCCCAGACCGCCGTCCTGCGGCGGATAAGTCACGAGCGGCCACGCGGTGGACTCCTCGGCCATCATCATCACGTCAGGGAAGTGGGCCTCCACGGCGCAGTTGACCTGGCGGATAAACGCGCTGGCGTCCAGGTCTTCCTCGGTACCGTACTTGTTGAACTTCTTTTGGCCGGGATCGTCGATGCCAAAGTTGAGGTACAGCATGCTGGACACGCCGTCCATGCGAATGCCGTCCACGTGGAAGTTCTCGAGCCAGTACAGTACGTTGGAAACCAGGAAGGAGCGAACCTCGCCGCGGGCGAAGTCAAACTTGTGCGTGCCCCAGTTGGGGTGAATCTCGTGCTCAAACAGCATATGGCCGTTAAAGGTGGCAAGGCCGTGGGAGTCAGCACAAAAACCGCCGGGCACCCAGTCCATGATCACGCCAATGCCGGCCTCGTGACATGCATCGATAAAGTGCATGAGCTGTTGCGGGTTGCCGTAACGCGACGTGGCGGCATAGTAGCCGGTCGTCTGGTAGCCCCAGGAGCCGTCGAAGGGATGCTCCATGAGCGGCATGACCTCGATATGCGTGTAGCCCATGTCGCGCACGTAGTCCACGAGCTCCACCGACAGGTCGTCGTAGGTGTAAAACTCGCCGCGCTGTGCGGGGAAGGGATCCATGGGGCCGGGGTAGTTGCCGTACTCGTCGGGCTCGCCCTGCGGCGCGTCTCCGTGGCGCTTCCACGAGCCAATATGCACCTCGTAGATGTTAAGCGGCTGCGACATGTGGTTGTGGCCGGCTCGGCGCTTGAGCCACGCGGCGTCGTTCCACTTGTAGCCATCGAGAGTCCACAGCACGCTAGCGGTACCCGGAGGGCACTCGGCCTTAAAGGCGTACGGATCGGCCTTATAGAGCTTCTCGCCCTCGTTGGTCTCGATGAGATATTTATAGAGCTGGCCCTGCTCGGCGCCAGGAATAAAGCCTTCCCAAATAGCGCTCGTATGCACGGGCACCAGCGGGTTGGCTTGTTCATCCCAGTCGTTAAATTCGCCAATGACATGGACGCTCTTTACGTCGGGCGCCCAAACGCAAAAGCGCCAGCCGCGCGTGCGCTGCTGCGTGTCAGGATGCGCGCCCATCTTTTCCCAGCTGCGCTCCCACGTGCCGATGCCAAACAGATAGACATCGTCCTTGGTGAGCTCCGGTGCGTGCGGAGCCGGTTTGCGGGTTGCGGGCTTTTTAGCCGTTGGCTTTAGCTTTGTATCGCTCACGTTTGATCCCATCATGACGCGGCAGCGTGTTGCCTTGGTGACTAGATGCGAAAGGTCCAAGGCTGCACGAATCGAAGGGACGGCGAAGTTTCTGTGATTCGTTCCACCTCGCGTGCTCGGTGGAACTTTCGGCAGAAACTACGATAACACCTGTGCGTTAGTTTTATGGACGAAAGCGGATTTGCGGGGGCGTTTAATCGGTAAGCGACATGTTTATACCACTGGCAGAATTACCGTGGTAAAACTCTTGACAGTTTTATCAATTTGGGTTTCAAAATTGTCTGTCTGACGTTTGGTAAAACGTTTTTAGCAGGATGTTTACTATTTGATATCGAAAGGTACGTTTATGTCCTATACCGCCGCTCCCAAGGTTGCTTTTATTTTCGATTGCGACGGCACGCTGGTTAATAGCACCCCCGTTTGGGCTTATGCTCAGCCAGAGTTATTGCACCGCCACGGTGTCGACGTGACTGTCGACGATTTTGCCCAATTTGAGCACCTGTCACTGGAGGATGAGTGCCAGGCCTACCACGACACGTGGGGCATTGGCGCGAATAGCGAGGAGCTGTATCGCGAGCTGAGCGAGATTCTGATCGATGGGTACTCCAAGGTGCCTCCACGCGAGGGGCTCCTGGCATTTTTGGAGCAGGCGAAGGCGGCGGGCATTGCCATGTGCGTAGCCACGTCCACGCCGGCCGAGCTGGTGCAGTCCGCGCTCGCTGGTGCCGGCCTCGACGCTTACATGGAGTTTGTTACCACGACGGGCGAGGCGGGACGTTCCAAACAGTTCCCCGATGTGTACGAGCTGGCGCTTCGCCGCCTGGAGGAGCACCATGGGCACAAATTTGAGCGCGCATGGGTGTTTGAGGACGCCGTCTTTGGCTTAAAGAGCTCTGAGGTTGCCGGCTTTAAGCGCGTGGGCATCTATGACCCGCACGGCCGCATGAAGCGCGACGACGTACGCGCCAACTGCGATATCTTTATCGACAGCTATGAGGAGCTTGACCTGGCCCGCGTGCTTTCGTTTGAGGGATAGGCGAGGGCTGTGGCTTGCAAGGTATTAGTGGTCTGCGGCTCGCCTGTGGTTGCGAGCACGGATCTGTTGCGTAGGCTAGCAGGGGAGTGCGACCACGTTGTCGCCGTGGACCGCGGCTTGGATGCCCTACTGGGCGCCGGCCTCGGCTGCGACGTGTATGTGGGGGATGCCGACACGGTGAGTAATGCGGGTCGCGCGCTAGTCGATGCCGCCGAAGCCTTTGAGGTAGAACGCCACGACCCCTACAAGGACTATACCGATCTGGCGCTGGCGCTCGATTCCGTCCGTCGCCGCTGGCCAGGTGCCGAAGTGGTTGCGACCTGCGCCACCGGTGGCCGCCCGGATATGGCGCTTTCCGTACTGGGGCTGCTTGCAGGCTATGAGGATGCCCCTGCCTGGATTGCCGAGGACAAGGTGGTCGCTCGCATCCTCCACGCGGGCGAATCGTGGACTATCGAGGGCTCCGAAGGCAGGACGTTCTCCATCATCGCTATAGCCCCCAAAACCGAGGTAAGCGAACACGGCCTAGAATGGGAACTAGATCACAGCCCCCTGGGCCTGTTGGCCGATACGGGCATTAGCAACGTCGTCAGGTCAACTGCCACGATCCAAGCCCACGCCGGCACCGCCATCGCTTACCTCTACAAGTAAGGTCTATCGCATCAGGGTTTTATCGGGACGGTGGATAGAAATAAGCGCTCGAAGAGTGATTATTTCTGCCCCGTCCCAGGAAAACCCGTAAGTAAGAGATTCAACCCAAAAAAGTCCTTGCATCAAAGAAAGTCTTCCCCTATAGTATCTCCTCGTCACGGGGGCGTAGCTCAGCTGGGAGAGCGCTTGACTGGCAGTCAAGAGGTCAGGGGTTCGATCCCCCTCGTCTCCACCATCGTGAATGCAAAGGCCTTCGGTATTCCGAAGGCCTTTTTTCATGCCAAAATACCTTGCGCCGCAAACCCCTCCTACGCCAACAAAAAGTTGCACAATTTATTTCACATGTCTGTACATAGTTTGTTAGACAAACGCGATTAACAGTGCATCTCTCTGCTCCGTCTGGGCTTCAGGAACGCCCCCAATCACCGCCAGTACCTCAATAACCTGCATCAATGTGAACAACATCCCAAAACAACCCCGTTGAACACACTAAATGAACGAAATGTTGTCCGCGATTAGCCAAATCAACTTTGCTACCAGCTTGTGCTAGGATACTTAACGTTACATGAGTTCAACTGTGCTCGCGACTCCAGCAAGTCGCAAAACGCAGGGTCGATCAGCATCCGGCCGAAACGGCGGTGCCAGAAACACCACGAGCTCCAATAAAGAAGTCATGCGACGTTATTTATTTGCATTGATGTAGTTCTAAGGTGCATTTAATAGCTTGCGTGTCAAAGCGTAGTAGTCCTACAGCTTGCTGCGTGCGGTCCAGTTTTGTACCTGCTTGACTGGCTCGCACGCAGCCAGCTGGAGACGCGGTCATTTTGCGATACACGTCTGCGTCTCTAGTAACTGCACTTATACATACCGTTCACGGTGGGACAGAGCCACGTGCTTGTCTGACTGGGCTCAGGGTTTGAATATGGAGCGCCTTCGCGCACAAGCGCCCTGGCGAAGCCATACCCAAACCCCATGAGCCACACGTAAGACAGCAAGGGGGTGGTGCTCGTGTGGTATGTGATCCAGGTTATCAACGGTCGCGAAGACATAATGCGCGAGCGCATAGAGCACATGGTGCCGGCTGGTGCCATGCAAGAGCTCTTTTATCCCCAATTTCAAACCGAGATCAAGGTGCACGGCGAATGGGTCAAAACGACCAAGCCGCTCTTTCCCGGTTATCTCATCTGCGATACGGCAGACCCCCGCACCGTGCAACAGTATCTGCTACGCATGGACGACTTTGTCCGGGTGCTTGCCCAGGACGGTCAGTTTGTGCCGCTGGCAAAAGAAGAGGTCCAGCTTATTGGCGGCTTTACGCATAGGGGAGACCGCGTAGTGCCCATGAGCGAGGCCCTAAAAGACGGTGACCAGGTCGTAGTTACGGCAGGTCCGCTGCTGGGCCACGAAGGCCTTATTAAATCTATTAACAGACGCAAGAGCACTGCTTATTTGGAGCTTGATCTGTGCGGTCGACGCGTTACTACGCGCGTTGGCCTTGCCGTGCTTTCAGCCGAGCAGCGCGCAATGCGAAACCTTAAAAAGGCAATCGCCTAACTGCGGGCGGCTGCTTAAAGGAGCAAAGGGGATCCCCGGGCCGGGGATAACGGGATCAACAGGGAAGAGAAGAACTTATTTTGAACACTGAATCTAAGAGCGCAAAGCAAAAAGGGAAGCTGAGTGCGTTTGAACCGTATGCGTTGATGGCATATGACATTGTGGCAACTTTTATTGCCGTGTTTGTTGCATCATGGGGAACGCAGCATTGGGCGACGCTCAGCGGGGCAGCCGGTGCTTGTCCGGCTATTCTTGTGCTTGCGCTTGTTAACGTTGTCGTCTTTTGGTTCTTCCATATGTATAGCAGCTTGTGGCGCTATGCGAGCATTTCCGAGGCTGGGCGTATTGTTGCTGCTGTAACGGTAGGCTCAGTTATTGGCGATGTTATCTTTAACGTGTTATTTGGCAAGGGCATGACCCTTCGTGAGGACGTTATGGCATGGGCTGTCGTCCTCATTATTTGCGGTGGCGGCCGTTTTGCCATTCGCGCAATATATGGTAGCCAGCTCTGGCGCTTTAAAAGCAATTCCGATGCGCATCTCCCGCGTACGCTCATCGTAGGAGCAGGGGAGACCGGCTCTCTCTCCATCAAACGTATGCTCAACGGAGACCCTGATATGATCGGTGATCCGGTTGCCGTTGTTGACGATGACCCCAATAAGCAAAACCAGCGTATTCATGACGTTAAGGTCTGCGGTACTTGCGCCGATATCCCTACTATTGCGCACGATTGTGAGGCCGAGCAGATTGTCGTGGCAATTCCGAGTGCCACGCATGAAGAGCGTCAGCGTATATATGACCTGTGCATGAAGACTGGTCTTAGGGTTCTCACGCTCCCCAATGTCCGCGATATTCCGCAGGATGGTGTAGCCAGAGTTGCCCTTCGTGAGGTCGAGATCAGCGACTTGCTTTCTCGCGAAGAGAAGTCGCTTGACCTTAACCAGATGGGCTACGTTACCGGTAAGCGCATTTTGGTCACGGGCGGCGGCGGATCTATTGGCTCAGAGCTTGTACGTCAGCTGCTTCCGGCAAAGCCTGCGCAAATCGTGTTGTTCGACATTTACGAGAACACTACCTATGAGCTGTATCACGACATCATCAAGACTGCTCATGATCAAGGCACTGATATTCAAGTCTATATCGGCTCCATTACACATCTCCCTGCGATTACCAAGGTCTTTGAGAAGTACCATCCTCAAGTTGTTTTCCACGCTGCAGCCCACAAGCACGTTCCTCTTATGGAACACAACGCCCGCGAGGCAATCGAGAATAACGTTTTTGGCACGCTCAACGTCGTGCGCCTTGCCGACAAGTACCAGTGCAGCCACTACGTGCAGATTTCTACCGATAAGGCCGTTAATCCAACAAATGTAATGGGCGCCACCAAGCGTATGGACGAGATGATCGTTCAGTATTACGCGGCAAACAGCAAGACCATCTTTACGGCTGTTCGCTTTGGCAATGTTCTGGGTAGTCACGGATCGGTCATCCCGCTGTTTAAGCGCCAGCTTCGTGAGGGTGGCCCTATCACCATTACGCACAAGGACATCACTCGTTACTTCATGACCATCCCGGAGGCCAGCAAGCTTGTCATAACTGCAGGCGCTTTGGCGCATGGTGGCGAGATTTTTGTACTGGACATGGGTGAGCCGGTCAAGATTTATGACCTTGCCATCAACCTTATTACGCTGAGCGGTCTTAAGCCTGGCAAAGATATCCAGATCAAAGAAGTCGGCCTACGTCCTGGCGAAAAGATGTATGAGGAGCTCCTTATGGACAACGAGCAGCTCCTGCCTACCGAGCATTCCGAGATTCGCATTTCCACAGCCGAGGCCGACAAGATGGAAGAGATCAAAGACAAGCTCGAGAAGCTTCAAGACTGCCTCGACAAGGAAAACGACACGGTTAAGTCTGTGCTCGCTGAGGTTGTACCTACATATCATCCACAGTTTAACGATTAGGGATAAGGAGTCACGATGGATATCAAGCCCTTTGAGAAAAAGGTATGGCTAAGCTCGCCGACCATGCACGGCGAAGAGCTCAAATACATTACCGAGGCATATGAGACCAACTGGATGTCGACGGTAGGGGAGAATATCAACGAAGTCGAACGCCAGATGGCCGAAAAGATTGGTTGCGGCTATGCCGTTGCCCTTTCTTGCGGTACTTCTGCGCTGCATCTTGCCATGAAGCTCGCTGGAATTAAGCCCGGTGATGAGGTCCTTTGCAGCGATATGACGTTCGACGCTACGGTGAACCCAGTTGTTTACGAGGGCGGTGTTCCTGTATTTATCGATACCGAGCGTGACACTTGGAATATGGATCCCGTCGCTCTTGAAAAGGCCTTCGAACTGCATCCGACTGCAAAGGTCGTTGTGGCGGCGCATCTTTACGGAACGCCTGGCAAAGTCGAAGAGCTTCGTTCAATTTGCGATGCGCACGGGGCTGTCCTTGTTGAGGATGCTGCTGAGTCACTTGGCGCCACGTATAAGGGTCGTCAGACTGGTACGTTTGGTGACATCAGCGCCATTAGCTTTAACGGCAATAAGATCATTACCGGTTCCGCTGGTGGCATGCTTTTAACTGATAGCAAAGAGGCAGCTAATAAAACTCGCAAATGGTCGACCCAGTCACGCGAAGCCGCTCCCTGGTACCAGCATGAGGAGCTTGGCTATAACTATCGCATGAGCAATGTAATTGCCGGTGTCGTGCGTGGCCAGATTCCGTATCTGGAGGAGCATATTGCCCAAAAGAAGGCTATTTACATGCGTTACAAAGAGGGCTTCAAGGGTCTGCCGGTAAGCATGAACCCCTATAATCCCAGCGTTTGCGAGCCGAATTTTTGGCTTTCCTGCATGCTGATTGATGCCAACGCGATGTGTAAGCAGGTTCGTGGCGAAAGTGAGGCTCTTTACGTAAGCGAGCCCGGAAAAAGCTGCCCCACCGAAATTCTTGAGGCCATTGCCGCCATCAATGCCGAGGGCCGCCCCATTTGGAAGCCCATGCACATGCAGCCTATTTATCGCATGAATGCTTTTGTGACGCGTGAGGGCAATGGTCGAGCTAAAACCAACGCTTACATTTCTGGCGGCGCTACGGGTGCAGATGGACTTCCCCTGGATATTGGAGCGGATATTTTCCATCGTGGTTTATGTCTGCCCTCTGACAATAAGATGACGCCTGAGCAGCAGGACCGCATCATCGAGGTCATCAAGGGGTGCTTCGCGTAATGGCGCAAGCCGTCCACAAAGCTAACTTTTACGAGCGCTGCGTGAAGCGAGTGCTCGATTTTATCATCGCTTTTGCATTCATCCTGCTGTTCTGGTGGCTGTACGCTATCCTGGCCATCTTGGTTAGGGTCAAGCTGGGCACCCCCGTGTTGTTCACTCAGGAGCGCCCTGGCAAAGGTGAACACATCTTCAAGATGTACAAGTTCCGCACAATGACCGACGAGTGTGATGAGAGCGGCGAACTGCTGCCCGACGAGGTGCGACTGACTAAATTTGGCCGATCTTTGCGCTCCACAAGTCTGGACGAGCTGCCTGAAGTGTTCAACATCTTGAAGGGCGACATGAGTCTGATAGGACCTAGGCCGCTTCTGGTAAAGTACCTGCCCCTCTACAACGAGGAGCAGCGTCACCGCCACGATGTGCGGCCTGGCATGACGGGATGGGCGCAGGTGAACGGGCGCAACGCTATCTGTTGGGAACAAAAATTCGCCTTCGATGTTGAATACGCTCGCAATTGCACCTTCACTATGGACCTAAAAGTGTTCTTAACGACGTTCAAGGTACTTTTCAGCCGAAGTGGAATTAGCAGTGGCACCTCGGCGACTATGGAAGCTTTCACAGGTACGCCATCAGATGGAAAGGTTGAGACTCGATGAAGGTGCTGATCCTTGCCAATAATGATGGAGGCTTGCTTCATTTTAGGGGTGAACTGATCGCGGAACTCGTTAAAGCTGGGCATGAGGTTATTTTCTGCATACCAAGCGGCGAGCTGGTGCCTGAGATTGAAAAACTCGGGGCTTCATTCATTGATAACCCTTTTCTAATTCGGCGTGGCACGAATCCGGTGGACGATGTCCAACTGATTCTTTTTTATCGAAAGCTGCTCAAAAGAATCCAACCCGACATTGTGTTTACATATACAATTAAACCAAACGTGTATGGTGGCATTCTCTGCGGTAAGTTCGGTATTCCCTACCTTGTTAATATTACTGGATTGGGTACTGCGGTCGAGAATGATGGACCGCTTCAGAAGTTAACACTCGGGCTTTATAAGCTAGGGCTGAAGAGGGCACAGGTCGTTTTTTTCCAAAACGAGGCGAACAGGGATTTTATGCTATCCAGGGGGATCGTAGGGAATCGTTGCGATCTGTTGCCTGGCTCCGGAGTTAACCTTCAGCGATTTCGTCTTTTGGACTATCCAAAAGACGATGGGGTTATTCGTTTCTTTTTCTTCGCTCGAGTAATGCGTGAAAAAGGCATCGAAGAATTCCTCGAAGCTGCTAGGCAGATTCGAGGAAGGCACCCAAATACAGAGTTTCATGTCTGCGGCAGCTGTGAGGACGAATACAGAGGTTCCCTCGAGGCTTGCGAGAAGGACGGCGTCGTCATCTACCACGGAAGCGTCAAAGACGTGCGAGAGATGCATGCCCTGTCAAGCTGCACAGTGCATCCCACTTTCTATCCGGAGGGTATGTCGAATGTCCTGCTGGAGAGCTGCGCCTGCGGCAGACCGATCATTACGACGAACCGGCCTGGGTGCAGGGAGGTCGTGGATGACGGGGTCAATGGCTTCGTCGTAAAGCAGAGAGACGCGGAAGACCTTATCTCAAAAATCGAGAATTTTCTTGCCCTGCCCTATGCCGAGAAAAGGGAGATGGGCCTGAACGGCAGGAGAAAGGTCGAGAGGGAGTTCGACAGGCAGATAATTGTCGAGCGTTACCTGAAGGAAATGGCGGTTGCAGAAGAAGCGAAGGAGGCGCGCCGTTGAGGGGGGCGGTGAACAACGTTATCAGCGCTACATGGACATTTTTAAGGATAGCCGTTTGGAAAATCGGGCTGATGGGAAGCCTTCTCCTCAAAGGCGCGATCCAAAGGATTTCACCCAATGAGGTTTGCAACTTCAACGAGGGCGCGAAAGTCAATATCGGGCGCACCGTCCGAATCCACAGCGGAAGCAAGATTAAGGAAAGAAAAGGCTCGAACGTTACAAACGACGGCAACTTCCGCATCAACTACGACGACATGGCCATCTGTCATTACGCGGTAACTATCGGCGCAGGTACAGACTTCGAACCAAACGTCCTCGTTTATGACCACGACTATACCTTCAGAAAGGCGTCCTCAAAGAGGGCGTCTTCGAATGGTTTTCGGTGGAGATTGGAGAGAACTGTTGGATAGGCGCGGGAACGATAATCCTTCGAGGAACGAAAATCGAGGCGAACTCGGTGGTCGCGGCGGGGAGCATTGTGAAAGGCGAGTTTCTCAGCGATTTCTTGATCTTGCAGCGGCGCACCACAGAAGTTCGGGGCTGCTGATGGCTAATATGGATGGCGTCAGCCACGTCGCCATGACGGCCACCATCGTCATGGCGACGTACAACGGCAGACAGTTCCTTCGGGAGCAGCTTGACTCGATTGTTTCGCAGGTGCGACAGGCCGACGAGGTGGTGATCGTCGACGACTGTTCGAGCGACGGCACGCCGGAATACATCGATGCGTACATTAATGAGCATGGCCTGAAGGACACATGGAGGATCTATCGCAACAAGAAGAACCTCGGGTTCGTTGGCAACTACCTCAAGGGGTGCTCGCTCGCGACGGGTGACGTCATCTTCTTCTCCGACCAAGACGACGTTTGGGCGTATGGCAAGATTTCTGAGATGATGGCCGTGTTCGAGAGGCACGAGGAAGCGCTCGTCGTGTCGTGCGACACGACGATCATCGACCAGGACGACAGACCTGACAACACATTCCAGACCTCGCTCAGGCGCACGGAGGAGGGGGTATGGAAGGTTGACTTCGACCAGCAGGTCTCATCTATGCTCAGTAGCGGCCTAACGCTTGGCGTGAAGCGCTCCTTTATGGAAGAGATGACTCCCATCATCGAGCGCGAAAACCTCGTATACGATTCGCCGCTCGGGCTCTTCGCGGCAGCCAAGGGCGGATTCTACCGCATCGGCGGAAAGGCACTTGTCCTGCACAGGGTTCACAGGAGCAACGCGTCCACGCCCACCTATTCTCTTAAGTCGAGACTGTCAAACCCCGAACAGCACATTAAAGGTAGAAGGCATCAGCTCAAGCATATCAAGGCGTGTAGAAAGTACTGCGCCAACGAGCTGGATTCCGGTACGCTCGATCGACTCGATGAGGAGATTGCGGCACGTGAGATTGCCGTCAAAGCCATGGAGGAGCGAAAGCCGCTTCCGCTTATAGCACAATTGATTAAGAAGGGGCCGATGGCCAACGAGAAAATTAGTCTTGTGAACCTCATTGTCGCCCTAAGGAGACGTTGATGAAGGGCATTGCGGCCTGCATCGTTACTTACAACCCGGAGTTTGCGCGCTTTTCGGAATGTCTGTCCGCTGTAGCTGAACAGGTGGGACATGTTTTTGTCGTGGACAACGGCTCAAACGAGACGGGTGGGGTGGAAGCGCTTTGCCGGGAATATGACAATGCAATTTTCGTTCCCCTGGGGGAGAACAAAGGCATTGCTGCCGCCCTCAACATGGGATGTGCTGCCGCAGTCGAGAAGCGCTGCACCGCCGTATTGACGCTCGACCAGGACTCGGTATGTGAAGATGGCTTGGTGGAGAAGCTGGCGGCGCATTTGACCAAAGACGTTGGGATTGCGGCACCTTGGATTTCTTACGCGGGCAACGAGGAATATTACGAATTACCGCAAGATGGGCCCTACGAGGTCGAATGGACGATAACTAGCGCGTCGTTGACGAGCCTTGACGCCTGGAGGAAGATCGGCGGTTTCGACGAGACATTGTTCATCGACAGCGTTGATCGCGATTTCTGCATTCGACTTCGTAGAGCCGGCTATCGCGTGGTCATTGACCCTGCGACTTCGCTGTCCCATGAACTTGGAGACATGCGGTGCGTCCGGATTCTCGGCAAGGTAATTCACATCACCAACCACAGCAGTTTTCGCAAGTACTACATAGCCAGAAACAAGATTCTATTGGCGAAGAAGGGTGAAATTAGCAGCGCAGAGTGCATGCGAGAAATATCGCAGGAATTCTTCAAGGCTCTTTTGCTAGAAGACAATAAGGCTTCAAAGATATCGAGGCTTATGCATGGAATTGTCGATGGCTTGCAGAGCCGTATAGGAACGCCGAAAACGGGAGTATCTTCAAAATGATTCTTGTTGCTGGCCTCCTTGTTCTTGATTTAACGGCATTGGTGTTCCAGAAGAGCAAAGTGCCCTTCCTCGCCCTTTTGATTTTTCTTTGGTTTGTATTCGTTTTCAGCAATGGACTGGCTGACGATTTTAACTACAGCCTGCATTTGATGAACCCGACTTTAGCGCAGGACAAGGGAATTGGTTACAGTCTGTTAATCAGGTTCTTATCGGATTGCGGCGCGACGCTATTTCAGTTGAAGCTGCTCGTCGGAACTTTCTATCTAGTCTCTATTGGTTTATGCGGCTGGAATTTGACGAAGAGGCCAGGTTTGTTTTTGGCCCTGTATTCGATTTTCCCTTTTTGCATGGATGCAGTGCAGCTTAGGTTTTCACTGGCCATCTCATTTGTTCTGATTGGATATCTCTATGTATCAAAGGCCAAAGGTGGTCTAAAGAAAAAAGCGGCTGTTTTCTTTTTTGCATGTTTAATTGGTTTCAGCTTCCATGCGGCTGTTCTCTTCTTTGCATTGCTGCTATTTGCCAAAGAGCTATCGCATCGTGACGCTCGAAAGTTGTGCCTTCTTGTTTTTCTTGGCCTGATTGTGGTGACACGAACAAGTTTGCTGACTCAAATCGTCACTCTTCTGGGCGTCTCCGCACGACTAAATATGGGTGGCGGCGTTGACGGCTCTGGATTTGCAAATGTTATTCGTCTGGCTGTTCCTTCTCTTGCTTGGATGGCGTTTGGCCTCTATTTGAAAAAGACCAGGGGAGATTCGGATGCCGTCCGGGTGATTCTAAATGCGAACCTGTTTTGTCTCGCATTGATTCCCCTCGTTGGCGTTGCATCCGACATCTACCGCATAGAGACTTCGCAATTTTTAATTTATTACCTTGTTGCGGTCAACACGGTTGGCTGCGCCGGGGGTAGCAACATCCGAAAAGAGCAGGCTGACTTGTTTGGCGTTGCTTGTCTTTTGGGCATTGCCCTCATGGGCGTCACATTGTTGGTCTTGATGAGCATGAACCTTAACACGGTGTTGGTTCCGCTCCTTACCAACAATTCAATATTGGTTTAATAAAACTTAGGGCTTCATATGTTAGGAATCCGAACGAAAATTAGGCATGTATCCGCTTCTTTGAAGTGGGCCAAAGCCAATGGGCACAATAGAACACAACTCGGGCGTTGGGTAATCGGGCTCGACAATGTCAAAATTGGCGATTACTCCTACGGGGAAATCAACGTTCTTACGGCGTCCAAGCAACCCAAGCTCGCCATAGGCGAATTATGCTCGATTGCGCCAAATGTGATCGCGTCGAAAATGTTGGTGTAAGGGTGACGCCCTAGCGCCCGTTTAACGAAGAACGGCCTTCGTCCTAGAATCT
>UQIW01000018.1 GCA_900541235.1 uncultured Collinsella sp.
CATGTCTCCAGTGGAATACGAGCGGCAATACGCTTGAGGATCCTTAAAAGAAAGTCCAGTTTATCCTTCCCACTCCATTTTTATGCGTGTCGACTTGAGAGTGAAACACGACATCGAGGCCAGGAAGGCGGCAATCGGGCTCTTCGAGCGAGGGCACGGCTTCAAGTCGGCGGCGAAGGCGCTGTCGGTCCCGCGCAACACCGTGAGACAATGGCTCTACGTATACCGGTCGTTCGGAAGCGAGGTGCTGCTATCCATGGACGGAAAGCAGACCAGGTACACATTCGAGCAGAAGGTCGCCGCCGCCTCGGCCGTGGTCGACGGCGGCATGGGCAAGCAGGACGCCATGAAGGCGTTCGGGGTCATGTCCCTGGCGCCGCTCAAGAGATGGTGCGCGCTCTACCGCGAGGGCGGCGCCGAGGCGCTCAGGCCCAAGCCGAAGGGCAGGCCCAAGGGCTCGAAGGCCAAGCCGCGCGAGCGCACCCGCGAGCAGGAGCTCGAGGAGCGCTGCCGAAGGCTCGAGACCGAGGTGGCCTACCTAAAAAAATTGCGTGCCCTGGTCGAGAGGGACGGGATCTGACCAGGGCGAAGGTCGAGGCCGTGAGCGCCCTGCGCGCGGAGGGGTACGAGCTGGGGCGCCTGCTGGAGTGCGCCGGCATGGCCCGGTCCAGCTACTACTACGCGCTGTCGCACCCGGCCAGGCCGACGCGCCCGGAGCTGCGGGGCGCGGTGGCGGAGATCTTCTCGCGCACGGCCAACGGGTGCGGCCACCGCCAGGTCGCCATGTGCCTGCGCGCCGAGCTGGGCGCGCGCATAGCCTACAAGACCGTGCTCAAGATGATGCGGGAGATGGGGGTCCGCTGCGGCATCCGCCGCGAGACCGACTACCATAGGTACAACTCGTACAGGGGCGTCGTGGGCGAGACGTTCGAGAACGTCATCGGGCGCGACTTCGCCGCCGACGGGCCGTGGCAGAAGATGGGCACCGACGTCACCGAGTTCAAGCAGCCCTGGGGCAAGGCCTACTTCGCGCCGGTGTACGACTTCGGCAGCAAGGAGATAGTCGCGTGGTCGACGTCGACCAGCCCGAACATGGCGCAGCAGGCCGAGCTGCTCGACCAGCTGCTGGCGAAGATGCCCGAGGGCGCGACGCCGGTGCTCCACAGCGACATGGGCTGGCAGTACCAGCACGCCGCATGGTGCGGGAGGCTGAAGGACGCCGGGATCGTCCAGAGCATGTCCAGAAAGGGAAACTGCATCGACAACGGCGCCACCGAGCAGGTCTTCGGCCACATGAAGGACGAGTTCTTCCGGGGAAGGACATGGCCCGACTTCGAGTCCTTCAAGGCGGACCTGGACGCGTACGTCGCCCATTGGAACACGAGGCGAAGGCAGGTTAAACTGAAGGGGCTGACCCCGGAGGAGTTCCGGAACCAGCCCCTTGCGGCGTAGTTCTTATTTAAGCCGTCCAAGTTTTGGGGTGCAGTTCAGATTAGGAGAAACTCTCCAGCACACGGCGGAGCTCACGCTGAACGGCATGGTCGCGGTTGCAGCCTACGACGCGATCGGCAACCGCTTTGAGCGCGGGACGCGCGTTTTCCATCGCGCAGCCCGTGCCGACAAAGCGAATGATCTCGTAGTCGTTCATCGAGTCGCCAAACGCCATGACCTCGTCGCGTTCGACGCCATAGTGCTCCATGAGCTGCTCGATTCCCGAGGCTTTCGACACACCGGGCTGCATGGCATCGATCCATGCGTTTCCAGAAGGCGCAAAGGTAAAGAGCTGGCCAAGCTCGCGCTGCAGTACGTAGGCACTGTCCATAACGGCACAGTCATCGCAAAAGATACTCGCCTTGATGATATTTACGCTGGGATCGGGCAGCTCCCAAATGCGCTCGGCATTGGGAAGGTCCTTATCGACCTCACGCACGAACTTGCACTCGTCATCGAGCAGGAAGGACTTGGTTCGGTCAAAGAGCGCAAGATGCAGATTGGGAAACGTCCTGACGGCTTGGGCGAGCCTTCGAATCGCCAGGTGCGAATACACCTCACGGTCTACCATCTTACCGTCGGCGTAGACCTGGGCGCCGTTAGCGGCGACAAAGTCCATCTTGTCGCGAACGGGCGCAAAGAACTCACACAGGCGATCGTAGCGACGACCTGACGATGCAGCGAAATGCACACCATGCTCGTGTAGCGCCAGAATCAGTTCGTAGGTCTCGGGAGGCACCTGGCCGTTTTCGTCAAGCAGTGTGCCGTCCATATCGGATGCAATCAGTTTAAACATAGAAAAGCTCCCTTCGGGCTTGTTGGAATCGAACGCGTATCCGATTCCAACGTACCCAAAGGGAGCTCAAATAAGACTCCGCGGGCGTAAACGTTACAACTAGTCGTTTAAGTGCGTCCCCGATGACTAGTCGGCGTAGGTGAAGGTGGTGACGTCGAACATGCCCTCGGGGCGGATGCGGAGCGTCGGAATCACCGGCAGGGGCAGGAAGATGATGCCCATGATGGGATCGAGCGGCGGCTCAATACCCATGGCGCGCGCCTTGACCATAAAGTCGTCGTGCTGCGCGGCGACATCCTCGGCCGTGCCTTCGCTCATAAGGCCACCGAGCGCCAGCGGAATGCGCGCCACGACCTCGCCGTTGCGCACCAGCACGTGGCCGCCCTGGCCCACGGCCTCAACGGCAGTCATCATATCCGCCGCATTGTCGCCCACCACGCACACGTTGTGCGAGTCGTGGCCGATCGTCGAGGCGATAGCGCCGCCTGTGATGGTAAAGCCGCGCACCCAGCCGCGGCCGATATGCTTGCCGACGAGCCCCATGCCGGCGGGACCGTCGCCATCGGCGCCCTCGGCCTGCAGCGACACGCCGCGACCGTGACGTTCGATCAGCATAATGCGGCGCAGACCCTCGGCATTCTCGGGACGAACCATGCCCGTGATGGCCTTGCCCGGCACCACGTCGATCACGGCCTCGCCCGGCTTAAAGGCATAGTCGAACACGTCGAGCGATAGCTTCGGCAGCTTAACGGAAGCACGCAGCTCATCGGCAAGCGCTGCGACCTCGGCGGTCTCGGGCGCAACCTCGCCCACAAAAGTGCCGTCCTGTGCCACGAGCGCGCCGGCTGCATACACGCGATGCGGAGCCGTGGCAAACGTCAGGTCGTTGAGCACCAACAGGTCGGCACGCTTGCCCGGGGCGATGGCGCCACGCAGTTCGTGCGGGTCGCGGCAACCGTGGTCCAGGCCAAACGCCTCGGCCGTGGACAGGGACGCCATAGAGATGGCAACCACGGGGTCAATACCGGCCTCGATAGCCACGCGGCAGGCGTTGTCGATCATGCCGGTCGAAAGCGCGTCGGAAGGGGCGCGGTCGTCGGTCGCAAAGCAGCAACGGCGAGCACGGGCGGGGTTTTCCAGCAGCATAGGCGACAGGTTGGCAAGGTCATGGCTGCAGGTGCCCTCGCGCAGCATGACATACATGCCGCGGGATAGCTTGTCGAGCGCTTCCTCGGGAATCGTCGACTCGTGGTCGGCGATAATACCCGCTGCGGCATAGGCGTTGAGATCCTTGCCGGCAACAAGCGGAGCATGGCCGTCGACCTGCTTGGACGGCGTCTGGTCGGCAGCATCGATGCGAGCACAGGTCTCGGGGTCGGCCATAAAGACGCCCGGCAGGTTCATCATTTCGCCCAGACCAAAGACATCGCCTGGATGCTCGGCAAAAAACGCCTGCATATCGGCAGCCGAAATAACGGCACCGGCCTGCTCGTCGGGCAGCGCGGGCACGCACGAAGGCATCATGTACTTGATGGAGATGGGTGCGCGGCGGCCGTCCTCGATCATAAAGCGCAAGCCGTCGAGACCGGCAACATTGGCAATCTCGTGGCTGTCGGCAATGGCAGTGGTAGTACCGCGCGTCGCGGCCATGCGAGCATACTCGGCGGGACGGATGTTCGAAGACTCGATATGCAGATGCCCGTCAATAAAACCGGGAGCGAGATAGCGACCCTGGCAGTCGATGACCTCAGTTGCCTCGTAGGTGCCAGCGGCATCGTCGCGACCATCGTAGAGCACGCCGACGATTACACCGTCCTTGACAGCAACGCTACCGGGCGCCACACGCTGGCCATACACGTCGACAATCTGCGCATTGGTAAACAGCGTGTCGACGGGCACGCGCCCCTCGGCGGCCTCGATCACAGACCTCATGACCTCAACGGACATACATACTCCTTTAACCGTAGAAAAAAGCTGCGGAGCGGACAGACCTTCACCGCAGCAAACCAATAGCCATTGTATGCCCAAACGATGGGTCAACAATACGCCTCTCCGCTTAACGGCACACGCTGCTCAGCGCAATGGGGGCAGGTTACTTTGCACCAATGACAAGGAGTGTCCCAAAGTGCCGGCACAAAAGGAACGTCCCCAAGTGCCACAAAAGGAACGTCCCCAAGTGCCAACAACGGAAGCGCCGATGTTTTGGCAACGGCAGCGAACGGGCCGCATTTGAGACAAGGTGACGTGAAACGAAAGGGCGCTGACCTTCTGGTCGCGCCCTTGAAGTTGAACGTCAGATTGTCCAAATGCGGCCCGCGCAGCGTCGGCCGGTCCGCCGTTCGTTAGAACGGCGGAACTAAATCAACTTGAAACCCTTGCGCTTGCCCACGGAGAGGGTGTCGCCAAGCTTGAGGGCGCTCGGATCGATGTTGTAGCTCTTGGGAGCCACGGCCTTGCCGTTGATCTTGACGCCGCCGCCGTCGATATCGCGACGAGCCTGGCCGGCGCTCGCCGAAAGGCCCAAGTCCTTGAGCAGGCCGGCGAGGTAGATCTGGCCCTCGTCGTTGACGGTCAGCTCGACATGCTTCTCGGGGAAGTCGGCAAGCTGGCCCTCCTTGAACACGCGGTCGAACTCGGCCTGAGCCTCGTCTCCGGCGCCGGCGCCGTGGTAGGTGTCGCACAGGTCGCGACCCAGAGCGCGCTTGAGCTCATAGGGATCGGCAGAGCCGTCGGCCAGGGCGGCGTCGATCTTGTCGACCTCGGCCGGGGTGAGCGAGCTGGCCAGACGATAGTACTTGCCGATCATCTCGTCGGGGATGGACATGGTCTTGCCGAACATGTCCTTGGGCGCGTCGGTCAGGCCGATGTAGTTGCCGTATGACTTGGACATCTTGCGCACGCCGTCGGTACCCTCGAGCAGCGGCATGGTGAGCGCGATCTGCGGCTCCATGCCCATCTTCTCCATGAGCTCACGGCCAGCGAGCAGGTTGAAGAGCTGATCGGTGCCGCCCATCTCGACGTCGGCCTTGATCTGCACGGAGTCGAAAGCCTGCATCACGGGATACAGGAACTCATGCAGGGCGATCGGCGTCTGAGACTGGTAGCGCTTGGTAAAGTCGTCGCGCTCGAGAATACGGGCGACGGTGAACTTGGAGCACACCTGCAGCAGACCGGCAAGGTCCATCGAAAGGATCCAATCGCCGTTGTGCACGATGGTAGTCTTCTCGGGATCCAGGATCTTCATGGCCTGGCTCACGTAGGTCTCGGCGTTGGCCTCGATCTGCTCCTGCGAAAGCTGCGGACGGGTGGAGTTCTTGCCCGAGGGATCGCCAATCAGCGCGGTACCGTTGCCGATGATAAGGGTGACGTTGTGGCCCAGGTCCTGGAACTGACGCATCTTGCGCAGCGGCACGGCGTGGCCCAGGTGCAGGTCGGGGCTGGTGGGGTCGACGCCGAGCTTGATGTTGAGGGGCTCGCCCTTCTCAAGCTTCTTGCGAAGGTCGGCCTCGGGAACGATCTGCGCGGCGCCCGAGGTGATGATACGCATTTGCTCGTCAACAGACAGCATTGGGTATCCTCCTTTTGCTATAGCACCCTCGCCGAAAACGGCGGTGCTGGAAGTCCATAAACTCTCTTATGATAACAAACTGACGCGACGCGGCACCTACGACAGGAAAATCCTCGTCCTTCCGCATGCGTCAATGGCAACTGGCAGACGTGTACCGTCACGCTCGACCAGATAGCGCACCTGCCGACGACGCAAGCAGTCGCGGCAACGGACCTGTCCCGTCGCATCGGTGGCGCAGACGCCCTCGGCGGTCAGCAGGCAGTGCTCGCACACCATAAGCTCGGGACGGTTGGCATCGACCGGACCCAAGACGCCGGGTTCAGCAGCCAGCTCGGCAATACGCTCCGCATCATTGCCGAGCAACTCGGCCGGCAAGTACACCCGCCCCGCACCGATTCCGCGCAGCCAGGTAAGCGTGGCCCGATTCGCGCAGAACACCGGCGCCGCCACGTCAAACGTCACGCCCAGCTCGCGAGCGATCACCACCTGTCCCAGGTTGCGGCAGACGACGCGCCCGGCACGCTGTATCAGTGAGCGAGTCCGGTCAGCGTCACCCGTGCGGCACACCTCGTCAAGCACCACAACGACGTCGGACAAATCGAGTTCTCCACGCGGGTCGGCATCCATCAGCTGCCAAGCAAAAACCATGCGAGCGGGAACCGCGCACTCCACCGACTCCGTCGACGTACCGCCATCCACCGCAACGCCCTCAAAGGGCAGCACCTCAACGGCACGCGCAACGGGCGCAATCGCATCCGCCTCGGCCCGCATGCGCTCCAACACCGCCGCCGTCTGATCCAATACGCCGGCGCTGCGAATCAGGTACACCTCGCAGCCCGCGTCCACCTTACGCTTGCAATGCACGACGACGCGCTTCCCCGCTGCTGCATCCACCGGGCAGGGCACCTGCGGCCAGCGCTTGGGTACATCGGGACGCGCGTCGACACCCGGATAGAACCGAATCTCGAGCGTGTCACCCGCCGCCACGGCGGCGTCGAGCTCAACGGTCACCTCTTCGTGGCCCACAGCAACCAAGCGCCCCACGCGCACGCCCTGGTTAATTGCGCGCTCAAAGCTCATCAGCTCGGCACCCGAACGTCCTCGCAGGTACGCATCGGTAAACCCACGGTTAAACGACCTTCCCAGCTCGCGCTCAAGCTCTTCCACGGCACCGGGGTCCCGCGCGCCGTCGCACAGCATATCGAGTGCCCGGCGCCACACCCGCACCACGTTGAATACGTAATCGGGGTTCTTCATGCGCCCCTCGATCTTGAGCGACGCCACGCCGACATCTACAAGCTCGGGCAGATGCGCAATACCCAGATAGTCGCGCGGGCACAGCAGGCGATCTCCCTCGACGGCGACAACGCTCTGCCCCGCCTCGTCCACCAGGTCGTACGCCAGACGGCACGGCTGCGTGCAGTCGCCGCGCATCGCCGAGCGCCCACGCCGCAGGGCCGAGAACTCGCACGCCCCCGAATAGCCGATGCAAATCGCACCGTGGCAGAATACCTCGATGGGCACGCCCGTGGCACATAGCGCCGCAATCTCGTCGACCGTCAGCTCGCGTGCCGTCGTCACGCGCTCGACCCCCAGCTCATCGGCGGCAAGCCGCACGGCGCCTTCGCTATGAACGCCCGCCTGCGTGGACAGGTGAATCTCGACCCCGGGAATCGCCGCGCGCAGCGCGCAGGCCAACCCGGCATCGGCGACAATCAGAGCATCGGCGCCCAGCTCCAGTGCATGAGCTCCCAACGCCACCGCGTCGGACAGTTCATCGTCAAACACGAACACGTTGAGCGTCACGTACACGCGCACGCCATGGGCATGCGCCACGGCACAGCCGCGCGCAAACTCGTCATCCGTAAAGCCATGGGCGCTCACACGGGCGTTAAAGCCGCCCAGCCCCGCATAGATGGCATCGGCGCCCGCGGCGATGGCCGCAAGCATCTGGTCGAGCCCGCCTGCAGGCGCCAGCAGCTCGGGCAGCGCCGCACCGGCAGCATCCAGTCCAGTCTCGTATTGTCTGCTCGGCCCCATCGTCCGAATCGCCATCGACAAACTCCTTACCAAGGTATGCATTCACTCTGAAAAATGCCGTCTTCCAGCATACACGAGGCCTCGCGCACCCCGTTTGGTTTATCGTGTAATAACTTATGTCCATCCTGCCCCGACGGCACATCCACCGTCCGGCACGACATACCTGGAGGTCAATATATGGGTCCTCGCCAACGACAGGGACACAGCCGTTCAAAGACGCATGCTCTGCCCATAATCCTGCTCTCGTTTTTGGGCTTTTTGCTTATCGCGGGCGTGGCATTTGGCATCGGCATGGTCGGCAACGTCAACCGCTGGCTGTCCGATCTGCCCGACTACACCGACGCCAACGCGTATCTGGTGAGCGAGCCCACCGAGATCGTCGACTGCAACGGCAACAAGATCGCAAGCTTCTACACGCAAAACCGCAAGTCCATCACCAAGGACGAGGTCTCCCCCTACGTGCTGCAGGGCACCGTTGACGTCGAGGACGAGCGCTTCTACGAGCACGGCGGTATCGACCTGTGGGGTATCGCGCGTGCTGCGGTGGCAACCCTCGGCGGCGGGCACGAAGGCGCCTCGACTATCACCCAGCAGCTGGTGCGCAACACCATCCTGCAGGAGGAGCAGTTCGACTCGACCATCGAGCGTAAGGTGCGCGAGGCCTACATCGCCGTAAAGATGGAGGACATGTACTCCAAAGACGAGATCCTCATGATGTACCTCAACACCATCTATTACGGCCACGGCGCCTACGGCATCGAGGCCGCAGCCGAGACCTACCTGTCCAAGAGCGCCGCCGACCTCACCCTGAGCGAAGCCGCACTGTTGATCGGCCTTCCCAACTCGCCTTCGCAGTACGACCCCACGGTCAATCCCGATCTGGCACTGTCTCGCCGCAACAAGGTCCTTGACAACATGCTGCGCCTGGGCCACATCACGCAGGAGGAGCACGATGCCGCACAGGCTGAGCCCATCACCCTCAACGTGACCGAAATCTCGGGCAGTGGCGTCGACGTATACTCGCAGCCCTACTTTGTCGCCTATGTCAAGCAGCTGCTGGAGCAGGAGTTCTCGACCGACGTGCTCTTTAAGGGCGGTCTGACCGTCAAGACCACCATCGACCCCACGATGCAGCAGGTGGCAGAGAATGCCGTCCGCGAGCAGCTCGACACGCTCTCACTCGACGGCCTGGACATGGGCATGGTCGTCGTCGACCCCAAGACCGGCTACATCAAGTGCATGGTGGGCGGCTACGACTACAACGCCGACGAGAACCACGTAAACCATGCCACGGCCAAGCGTCCCGTCGGCTCCACCTTCAAGGCCTTTACGCTGGCAACTGCCATCCAAAACGGCATGAACCCCAACGTCACCCTCAACTGCAACTCGCCGCTCAAGGCCAAGGGCACCACGACCGAGGTCCAAAACTACGCCAACCATAGCTATGGCAACATCACGCTTAAGCAGGCGACGGCATACTCCTCCAACACCGGCTACATCCAGGTGGCGGAAGCCGTCGGCAACAGCAAGATCATCTCACTCGTCAAAAAGCTCGGCATCGATCCCGCCAAGGACAACATCGAGGACGTTCCCGTCATGACGCTCGGCACCGGCTCGATCTCGCCGCTCGAGATGGCCGCTGCCTACGCGACGTTTGCCAACGGCGGCTACTATCGCCAGCCGATCGCCATCACCGAGATTGACTCTCGCACCGGTTCGGTGCTGTACCAGCACACCGACAATCCCTCACAGGTGCTTACCGAGGGCGAGGCCGCCGCGGTCACCGATGTTCTGTCCGGCGTCATGAAGGGCGGCGGTACGGGTGCTGCTGGCGCTCTGAGCGTCAACCAGCCCTATGCCGGCAAAACGGGCACCACCGACAACACCACTAACCTGTGGTTCTGCGGCTATACCCCGCAGCTGGCGTGCGCCCTGTGGACCGGCTATTCCGCGGGCGAGATCCCCATCCAAAAATACGGCACGGACCTGCTGGGCGACAGCACCAACCTGCCTGTCTTTAAGCGATTTATGAACACCGTTCTGACCGGTACCGAGCGCGAGGAGTTTGCGACCGGAACGGCGCCCACCTACAAGAACAACAGCGTCTGGAAGTTCTACGGCACCAACAACACCAAGAAGACGGAGAACGACGACAAGGACGAAAACGAGGACGAAGAGGAAACCACCACAACGACTACCACGACGACCACGACCACCGAGACCACGGGCGGCGACACCACCGGCGGCACCGGTACGACCGGTGGCTCGACGGGCGGCTCCACTGGTGGTTCGACCGGCGGCGATGGCGGCACGCCTACGCCTACGCCTACACCCACTCCCGACCCCTCGCCCACGCCTGACGATACGGTCGGCTAGAAATCATCCGGCCATAAGCAACAAGGCCCCCGAGCAGCTTATTAAACTGCTCGGGGGCCTTTTTAGTTTAAAGCGACCTGATGGGCGGTCTTTATACCGGCAGACAAAAAAAGGGGGCACCGACCAACGTCGATACCCCTTACAAGCCACTATGTCAGCGCGCACGGTGCCGAGCGCACGACCCGCACGCCTACTTGCGAGAATTGCTCAGCTTATTGATCAGCGCCTCGAGACGCTCGCCGTCCTCGGCCGTCTGGGCAATAACCAAAATCGTATCGTTGCCGGCAAGCGAGCCAAGCACATCGGGCAGCTCTGCCGCATCAACGGCGGCGGCGATGCCGGAAGCCGTGCCAGGCTGAGCCTTAATCATAACCAGATTATCGGTGCGCAGAACGCCCGTTACGAGCTCGGAAACCATACGCTGCAGGTGCAGGTCCTCTGCCAGAACATAGATGCCCTCAGGGAGCTTACGCAGCCCCATATCGGCAATATCGCGAGAGACAGTCGCCTGCGTGCAATCAAAGCCCATAGCGCGGAGCTCATCGACCAGCACGCGCTGCGTGCGGACGTCCTTATTGCGCACAATATCTCTAATGGCATCCTGGCGCCCATTGCGTTTTTTAGCCATACAAACCCTCTCTCCAAAAGATAGCGGAGACAATCAATTAGTGATTGAATAGTTTAACGCTATTTGAAGGCTTTTGTGTATAAGAACGCATTTCGAAACAATTCTATGCAAATTTGTTTCGAGATGAGCCGTTTAGGCGGTTTTTGTGCCCGTCCGGTTAAGAAAAGCTGCCAGATGCGTACACATCACGCAGCGCGCGGGCTTGGCGCTGGCGATCGGCCCAAACAACAGACCGAGCCCCCGATGGTTATCCTTGAGCGCGGCGACCATCTGACGGGTTCGAGGCGCATCGAGCATATCACGCATGCGGGCGGAACGCTCGATTGACGACACCCCATGCGGGCTCAGACACAAATTCTCGATGCAGGCGACCAGTCCGGCAAAGTAGAACTTTTGGCTTGCCAGCTTGAGCCGACCACCGCTATCTGCTTCCGAGAGTGAGTCCGCAAGCTCGTCGAGCGCTCGAGTGTCATCGGATATCCTGGCATACATGGTGGGATCAAAGGCATCTGTAAGCTTAGGTGCCACCGCGTGGAAACAAGCGTCGCCGCAGCCGGACACGAATCGTGCCTGCGAGAGCGCATAAGCCATAAACTCAACCGTACGGTACGCCTTGCCGCGCGACAGGCATGCCTCAAACAGCGGACGGCTATACATCACGCCAGAGGTCTGAGCGACTAGGCCGCCCAAAATCAACTGGGGCAGCCCAGTCACCATAGAAGACTCGTCTTCTATGGCAATAGAGGCAGCATCCAAGACGCGCGAATGACGCTCGCGATGCGCATCGTATCGATCGAGCGACACCGAGGGGAGCACAATGTCTGCCGCAGTATCGCACGCGATATCGACCATCTTGGAAAGGGCCTGCGGAGCAAACCACTCATCGGCGTTCATGGCGATGATTTGAGAGCCGCGCGAGGCATCAAAACCGGCACGAAGACAAGCGCCGCGCTTCGCGTCCTCGACGTCAATCAAATCAATATGGATGTCCCTATCGGCAGCAACCTGAAGCGAATGGCGCGCACCGGGCGCAGCATCGCGGCAGACAACGACAATCTGCAAATCGTAGAGGTCTTGGTTCTGGATACTCTCGAGCGCACGCATCGCATAGCTGGGCGAACCTTCTACCACAAGGATCACCGAAAGTCGCGGATGCGAGCCACGTCGAACCAAGTTATCCGTCCTCTCGACAGCAATGAATCAAACCGTGGTTCATGGTACACCCCATAAATAAAAGCAATGAGACACCGGTTGCACTGCACGCCAAGAACAGATGTTGCACACGCGCAGCCCACAGATGACAGATGCCGACGAACGGCGCGTCAAGCCCTCCCCTAGTCGAGCACGACAAGCTCGGCGGGATCGTAATCCACGCCCATAAACGTAAGGCCGCAGGCAGGAGCCGTGGGGCCCGCAGCGGTACGATCGCAAGCATCGATGACCTCGCGCATCCACTCGGGTTTACGGCGATGCATGCCAATCTCGACAAGCGTGCCAACGATCGTGCGGACCATCGAATGCAGAAACGCATTGCCCTCGATGGTAAACGTCAGGATGTCCTCGCCAAACGCAACCTCATGGCCAAACTCGGCGCGCATTACGCAGCGGTGCGTAGGTTTGCCCACGGCAGAGGCAACCTTGCAAAAGCTTTTAAAGTCCTGCTCGCCCAAAAGCGCAGGGCAGGCGGCCGCCATCGCATCGACGTCGAGGGGATAGCGATGCCACCACACAGCACCGCGTGACAGCACGGGCCGCGCATCACGATCGGCAATGCGATAGGTGTAAGTGCGAGAGCGCGCGTCAAAGCGCGCAGAAAAGCCCTTACGAGCCTTGTAGACCTCGTTGATGGCGATATCTTTGGGCAGCAGGGCATCCATAGCCCGCAGCCACCTACGGCGCGTAAGGGCGAGCTCAGCGTTCGTTACGGGCACGCTGATGTACTGAGCCACGGCATGCACGCCGGCATCGGTACGACCTGCGCACGTCAGATCGATCGGACGGCGAAGCAGCGTCTCGATGGCTCGACGCAGCTCACCCGCAACCGTCGTCTGTCCCGCCTGCTCGGCAAATCCGCTATACGACGAGCCATCATAGGCCACGCGAAATACGAGCGTGGCGTCAAGCTCGGAAATCGAATTGAAATCAGACGGCGCAGTCATGGGCGCTCCCAACAAACAAGTAACGGTATCGCGACAAAAAAAGAGGGGTACGCGAACGTACCCCTCGAATATAGCCTATGCAGACGGAATGTCTACTCAGCGGTCTCCTCAGCAGGAGCCTCCTCGACAGCCTCGACCTTCTTGGGAGCAGCGGCCTTCTTGGGGGCCGGAGCAGCCTTCTTGGCCTTAGGCGTGCAAGGCTCGGTGACGAGCTCCATGATAACGATGGGAGCGTTGTCGCCCTTACGGTTACCGAGCTTCATGATGCGGGTGTAACCGCCGTTGCGGTCCTGCCACATGCCCTGGGCAGCCTTGTCGAAGATCTCGGCAACGAGCTGCTTATCGCCGAGCTTGGCGATAGCCAGACGACGAGAGTGCAGGTCGCCCTTCTTGGCCCAAGTGATGATCGGGTCGACGACCGAACGCAGCGCCTTAGCGCGGGTCTCGGTGGTCTTGATGCGGTCGTTCTCGAAGAGGGCCTTAGCAAGGCTCTTCTTCATGGCCTTGGTGTGGCTCGCATCGGTGCCGAGCTTCAGGCCCTTCTTAACGTTGTGACGCATGGTCTAGTTTCTCCTCAAATATGCGAAGCATTAAGCCTTCAGGCTCAGGCCCATGGACTCAAGCTTGTCCTTCACTTCCTCGATCGACTTAACACCGAAGTTACGGATGTTGAGCAGATCGTTCTCCGAGAACTCAACGAGCTGACGGACCGAGTGAATGCTGGCGCGCTTAAGGCAGTTGTAGGAACGGACGGAAAGGTCCAGATCCTCGATCTGCTTGTCCAGCTCGGCGTTGTCGTTGGTGACCTCGGGAGCGAAGATCGAAGCCTCCTCCTCGACCTCGGGGGTCTCGGCAAGGTTCATAAAGGCGGCCATATGCTGGTTGATGATATTGGCAGCCTGGACCACGGCGTCGCGCGGGGCGATGGAGCCGTTGGTCTCGATCTCGAGGACAAGGCGGTCGTAGTCGGTGTGCTGACCGACACGACAAGCCTCAACGAGCTTGGCGCAACGGGAAACCGGCGAGTACAGCGAGTCGACATGGATCACACCGATGGGATCGTTATCGCGCTTGTTGGCCTCGCCAGAAACATAGCCGCGGCCATAGCCGATGCGCATGCTCATGGTGAGATGGCCACCCTCGGTGAGCGTAGCGATGTGCTGCTCGGGGTTGACCAGCTCAAACTCGGACGGAATAAAGAAGTCCGCACCGGTGACCTCGCAGGGGCCGTCAACCGAGATGGTGGCGGTCGCCTCGTCGGTCGTGCCGAGAGCCCTGAAGACAAGACCCTTGACATTCAGGACGATGTCGGTGACATCCTCGACCATGTTAGGGATGGTCATGAACTCGTGCTGCGCACCATCGATCTGAATAGCCTCGACAGCGGCACCCTCGAGCGAGGACAGAAGAACGCGACGAAGGGAGTTACCCAGCGTATCGCCGTAACCACGCTCGAGCGGCTCGACGGAGACACGAGCAGACGTCTCGTTGATCTCTTCGACCTGAACCTGAGGCCTAATGAATTCTGACATGTATTACCTCCAGCCTCAGCAGCCCGGATGGACTACTTAGAGTAGAGCTCGACGATGAGCTGCTCGTTGATATCACCGCTGATCTGCTCACGCGTCGGCAGAGCGAGCACGTTACCAGACAGCTTCTCGATATCGACCTCGAGCCAGCCAGGAACCTCAAAGCGCTCGGAGGAAATCAGGGCCTCCTTGATGGGGAGGAGGTCACGGAACTTCTCGCCGACAGCGACGACGTCGCCGGCCTTGACGCGGTAGGACGGGATGTCCACGCGCTTGCCGTTCACGGTGAAGTGACCATGACGGACGGACTGACGAGCCTCTTTGCGGGTGCGGGCGAAGCCAAGACGGAAGACGACGTTGTCGAGGCGAGACTCAAGGATGATCATGAGGTTCTCACCGGTGACGCCGTTCATCTTGCGGGCCTTGTTGAAGTAGCCGTGGAACTGCTTCTCCAGAACGCCATAGATGAACTTGACCTTCTGCTTCTCGCGCAGCTGCATGCCGTACTCAGATTCCTTGCGACGGCGCTTGGGCTGACGGATAGATTCCTTCTTGCTGCTGTAACCGAGCTCAGCGGGATCGATCCCGAGCTGACGGCAGCGCTTAAGAACAGGAGTCCTGTCGATTGCCATATTGATACGATCCTTTCAGTTACACGCGGCGACGCTTCTTGGGGCGGCAGCCGTTGTGCGGAATGGGGGTCTTGTCCTGGATGCTCGAGACCTCGAGGCCAGCAGCCTGGAGGGAGCGGATGGCGGTCTCACGACCGGAGCCGGGGCCCTTGACGAAGACGGAAACCTTCTTCATACCGTGCTCCATGGCCTGCTTGGCAGCAGCCTCGGCAGCCATCTGGGCAGCGAACGGCGTGGACTTACGGGAGCCCTTGAAGCCCACCTGGCCAGCCGACTTCCAGGAAATGACGTTGCCCTGGGGATCGGTGATCGAAACGATCGTGTTGTTGAACGTAGAACGAATGTGAGCCTGGCCCACGGAAATGTTCTTACGGTCCGCGCGCTTCAGACGGGCAGCGCGAACGTTCTTCTTAGCAGTAGCCATCTATCTAGCGCTCCTTATTTCTTCTTCTTAGCACCGATCTGACGCTTCGGGCCCTTGCGGGTACGAGCGTTAGTGTGGGTGCGCTGGCCGCGGACCGGGAGGCCCTTGCGGTGACGAAGGCCGCGGTTGCAGCCGATGTCCATAAGGCGCTTGACGTTCTGGTTGCGCTCACGGCGGAGGTCGCCCTCAACCATGATCTGGTTCTTATCGATATAATCGCGGATGGCGTTAACCTCATCCTCGGTGAGGTCCTTAACGCGCGTATCCACGTTAACGTTGCACTCGACGCAAATCTTCGTCGCAGTGGTGCGGCCGATGCCGTAAATGTAGGTCAGACCGATCTCAACGCGCTTCTCACGCGGGAGGTCGACACCATTAATACGGGCCAACGTAGTCTCCTCTCTTAACCCTGACGCTGCTTATGACGGGGGTTCTCGCAAATGACGAGGACCTTGCCATGGCGCCTAATGATTTTGCACTTATCGCACATCTTCTTGACCGAAGGACGTACCTTCATCGTTCTTCCTTTCGGTAGCGCTCAAACTACTTCCCTACTATCTACTCGCCCAGCCGCAGGCGTTTAAAACTATGGCTGGTCTTCACACACAAACCGACCGTAGGTTGAGCTAAGCCTGCAGTCGGAAAAGAGCGTGTATGCGTGCCGCTATTTATAGCGATAGGTGATGCGGCCGCGGGTCAGGTCGTACGGGGAAAGCTCCACGACAACCCTGTCACCGGGGAGAATGCGGATGTAATTCATTCGGATCTTGCCAGAAATGTTGCACAGAACCGAATGACCGTTCTCGAGCTCGACCTTAAACATGGCGTTGGGCAGCGGCTCTTTTACCGTACCCTCGAGCTCAATTGCGTCTTCCTTCTTCACAAGCAATCATCTTTCTCTAGAAAACGACAGCGATTGAGTATTCTACAACACGTATATACGCATCGTAATAACTTCGTAATGGCTCCACAACTAAGTGGAACTTGTTACATTTGAAATGTAAAACAAAGCCGTTCCCTGATGCCCAAGATCGCCTTGAAATGAGAAGGCATAGACCTTGGGGTCATGCCTTCGAAATTGAAAGGCGAGGTTGGGCATCAGGGGGCGGCGACTTTTACATTTCTCCGCCTTGGAGCGAACACCAAGCACCTTGCGCATCCGTGGTGAGAATCACCGGGCCGTCATTGGTAATGGCGACGGTGTTCTCGTAGTGCGCGGCGGGCAGGTGGTCGTTGGTCGTGACGATCCAACCGTCGGAGCCCGTGCTCACATGGTTGGAACCCATCGTAACCATCGGCTCGATGGCAATGACCATGCCGGCCTGGAGGCGAACGCCCCTCCCCTTCTTTCCATAGTTAGGAACGTTGGGGTCCTCGTGCATCACGCGGCCAATGCCATGGCCCACATAATCGCGAAGCACGCCGTAACCGTGAGACTCGGCGAGGGACTGAACGGCATAACCGACGTCCCCGATATGGTTACCGGGAACAGCCTGCTCGATGGCAGCCTTAAGGCAATCGCGCGTGATCTCGCACAAAGCCTTGGCTTCGGGCGTGGGGGTGCCGACGAAAAACGTCCAAGCGTTATCGCCGACCCAACCGTCGACAACGGCTCCCGTATCGATGGAGATGATATCGCCATCGCGCAGGATCATGTCGGGGTTGGGAATACCGTGTACCACGGCATCGTTAATCGATGCGCAAATGGTTCCGGGAAACCCGCCGTAACCCTTAAAGGCTGGGGTGCCACCATGCATGCGGATAATCTGCTCCGCGAGCTGATCGAGCTCAAAAGTCGAAACGCCGGGGCGCACCATGGCTCCAACGTGGCGGAGCGCCATCTTAGATAGCGCTCCTGCCTTCTTCATCTGCTCGATTTGCGTTGCAGACTTAATCTTGATCATAGACCGAGAGCCTCTTTGACATCCCCGTACACGGTCTCGCGAGCCTGGTCACCGTTGACCGACTTGAGCAGACCCTGGCCACGATAGTAGTCGACGAGCGGGCTCGTGGACTTCTCGTAGACGTCGAGACGGTTCTTGATGGTCTCGGGCTTGTCGTCGTCGCGCTGATACATCTCGCCGCCACACTTGGGGCAGATAGCATCGGCAGCGGTGCCGGTGTAACCGCAGGCGCGGCAGGTGCGACGCGAAGACAGACGATCGATAATGACCTCGGGGGCTACATCGACCAGAAGGGCGCAGTCGATCTCGCGACCCATGGCGGAGAGCTCGGAATCGAGCGTCACGGCCTGGGCGGTGTTGCGCGGGAAGCCGTCGAGGATGAAGCCCTGCTGGGCGTCATCGGCGGCAAGGCGCTCCTTGACAAGGTCGATCACGAGCTGATCGGGAACGAGCTCGCCAGCGTCCATGTACTTCTTAGCCTGAATACCAAGCTCGGTGCCACCCTTGACGGCAGCACGCAGCAGGTCGCCCGTGGAAATGTGAGCGACGCCAAACTCGGCGACGAGCTCCTGTGCGACGGTACCCTTACCGGCACCCGGAGCTCCGAGCAATACGAGGTTCATGAGCAATCCTCCTCTAGCCTATTTAAAGAATCCATCGTAATCATACATCTTGATCTGGCCTTCGAGCTTATCGACCGTGTCGAGCACGACGCCGACCATGATGAGGATGGACGTGCCGCCAAATGCCTGGATCAGCTGGTTACCCGTAAAGGAGAAGATGATCGAAGGCACGATGGCGATGAGCGCCAAAAAGACAGCGCTGGGAAGCGTAATCTTGTTGAGCGCGTTCTTGATGTAGGCCGCGGTAGCCCTACCCGGACGCACGCCCGGAATAAAGCCGCCCTGCTTCTTAAGGTTGTCGGCCGTGTCATCGGGGTTGAACACCATGGAGGTGTAGAAGTACGCGAAAAACACGATGAGGACAACGTTAAGCACCCAGTTGAGCCAGCCGCGCGAAAGCGCAGAGGCAACTGCCTGAATCCAGCCGATGCCGGGGAAGAACACGGCAATCTGAGCCGGGAAGTACAGCAGCGCCGAAGCGAAGATGATTGGCACGACACCCGCGGTGTTGACCTTGATGGGCAGGTAGGTGGTCTGACCACCCATCATGCGACGGCCCACGACGCGCTTAGCGTAGGAGACCGGGATGCGGCGCTGGCCGCGCTCAAGGAAAACAATCAGCGGGATAACCAGCAGGATGATGGCGCAGATGATCACCATGGTGATGATGCCACCGGCATTGCCCTCGGTACTGGAGAAGATAGCCTGCGGCAGACCGGCCATGATGTTCGCAAAGATGATCAGCGACATGCCATTGCCGATACCGCGCTGGGTGATGAGCTCACCAATCCACATGATCAGCATGGCGCCCGCAGTGAGCGTGCCGACGATCATGAGGTCGAAGATGATCTCGGGAGCGCCGGCGCCATTGAAGCTGATGCCGAAGCTCTTAAAGAGGAAGAGGTAACCCACGGAGTTGAGGATTGCCAGAGCAAGGGTGAGGTAACGCGAATACTGCGTAATCTTGGTCTGACCGACCTCGCCCTCGCGGGCAAGCTCATGCAGGGAAGGCACAACGGCCTGGAGCATCTGGAGGATGATCGAGCTGGTGATGTAAGGCATGATGCCCAGCGAAAACACCGACACATAGCTCAACGCGCCGCCAGAGAAAAGATTCAGGAGGGCCATAGCACCTGCGGCGACCGAATTGTTATCGGTCGAGAAAAGGCCCAGCATCCCCTGGAAGGGAATGCCGGGCACAGGAACGTGCGCACCAATGCGGTACACGACGAGCATAGCTATGGTAAAAAGAATCTTTTCGCGCAATTCTTTGATGCGGAAAGCATTCTTAAGACCATTTAGCACGGCAGCTCGACCTTTCCGCCGGCGGCCTCGATCTTGGCCTGCGCAGAAGCGCTGACCTTGTCGACCTTGACCGTGAACTTCTTGGTGAGCTCACCATTGCCGAGCACCTTGACGGGCTCGAACTCGCTCTTGGTGATGCGAGCGGCCTTAAGAGCGGCACCGTCGATCACAGCGCCGTCCTCGAACTTACGCTCGAGACGCTCAACGTTAACAGCGGTGTACTCGATACGACGGGGGTTACGGAAGCCCGGAAGCTTGGGCAGGCGCATAGCCAGCGGAGTCTGGCCACCCTCGAAGCCGGCACCCTTGGTGCCGCCAGAGCGGGAACCCTGGCCCTTCTGACCGCGGCCAGAAGTGGTGCCGTGACCCGAAGAATTGCCACGGCCGACGCGCTTGCGGTTCTTGGTGGAACCGGGCGCGGGAGTAAGATCGTGAAGCTGCATTTGCTACTCCTCTACAATCTCGACAAGGTGCTTGACCTTGAAGATCATGCCGCGGACGGACTCGTTGTCAGCAATCTCGCGAACCTCGCGGATCCTGTGGAGACCGAGGGCACGGACAGTACGGACCTGGTCCTGCTTGCAACCGTTGGTGCTGCGGACCTGCTTGATCTTGATGGTGTCAGCCATGCTTAGTTCTCCTTACCGACGAACATCTCGGAGACCGTCAGGCCACGGCGAGCCGCGACGTCCTCAGGGCTGGAGAGCTCCTTGAGGCCCTCGACGGCAGCCTTGATGATGTTGAGGCCGTTGTCGGTACCGAGGGACTTGGACAGGACGTTCTTGATGCCAGCAAGCTCAAAGAGGGGACGCACAGCGCCGCCGGCGATAACGCCGGTACCCTCGACAGCGGGCTTGATGATGATGCGGCCGGCACCAAAGTGGCCGAGAACCTCGTGCGGGATGGTGCCCTGCTCGGTCACCGGCACGTGGAACATGTTCTTCTTGGCATCGAGAGATGCCTTGGAGATGGCCATGGGCACCTCAGCGGACTTGCCCATGCCAACGCCGACGTTGCCCTTGCCGTCGCCAACGACGACGAGAGCGACGAGGCTCATGCGACGACCACCCTTGACGGTCTTCGACACGCGGTTGATGTAAACGACGCGCTCCTCGAACTCGGAGGCCTCGCGCTGCTGCTTCTGATTACGAGCCATGTGCTACATACCTCCTAGAACTCGAGACCGGCGGCACGAGCACCGTCGGCGAGGGCCTTGACGCGGCCATGGTAGATACGGCCACCGCGATCGAAGGCGACCTTGGTGATGCCGGCCTCGATGGCGCGCTTGCCAACGAGCTGACCGACCTTCTCCGCAGCCTCCTTGTTCGAGGTGTGGGTGCCCTTGAACTCGGCCTCGAGGGTCGAGGCAGAGACGAGCGTCAGGCTGGAGCCCTTGCTGTCGTCGATGATCTGGGCATAGATGTTGGCGTTAGTACGGGTCACGCGAAGACGCGGACGCTCGGAGGTACCCGAGACCTTGCCGCGAACACGACGCTGACGACGCTTGAGGCCTTCCAGCTTCGCCTTATGCTTGTTCATACGTAAACTCCTAAAAAGGTTGATCTTGCCAGCACCTGACGGGGTGCTGGTCTTATGCGAGTGAGTCGGTTACGACTACTTGGCGGCCTTACCCAGCTTGCGGCGGATGTGCTCGCCAACGTAGTGGATACCCTTGCCCTTGTAAGGCTCGGGAGGACGATGGCCGCGGATCTCAGCGGCGATCTGACCGACCTGCTGCTTGTTGATACCCTTGACGTTCACGTGGGTGTTGTCGGGAACCTCGAAGGTGATGCCCTCGGGAGCCTCGACGATCACGGGGTGCGAGAAGCCCAGGGAGAACTCGAGGTTCTTGCCCTTCTGCTGCACGCGGTAACCGACGCCGGCGAGCTCGAGCTTCTTCTCGAAGCCCTCGGAAACGCCAACAACCATGTTGTGGATGAGGGCGCGGGTGAGGCCGTGGCGGGCACGGGTCTCACGCTCGTCGTCGGGACGGGAAACGGTGAGAACATTGTCCTCGACGTTGATAGCGAGCTTCTCAAAGACATCGAGCTCGAGCTGGCCCTTGGGGCCCTTGACGACAACGTTGTTGCCGTTGACTGCCACTTCGACTCCGGCGGGAATCTGGACAGGCTTATTACCGATACGAGACACGGTGATCTCCTTTCCTTCTACCTACCGAGCGAATTACCAGACGTAAGCGATGATCTCGCCGCCGACGTTGTGCTTGCGAGCATCGCGGTCGGTCATGACGCCATGGCTGGTGGAAATAATGGCGGTACCAAGGCCACCGCGGACGCGGGGCATGTCGGCAACGCCGGTGTACTTACGCAGGCCCGGCTTGGAAATGCGGCGGATGCCGTTGATGACCTTAGCCTTCTTGGGACCATACTTAAGCGTGATGTGCAGAGTCTTCTGGGGAACGGTGTCCTCGACATCGTAGCCCTCGATGTAGCCCTCCTCGTGCAGAACACGAGCGATCTCGACGAGCTTCTTGCTGCTCGGCATGGAGACCGTGGCCTTGTTCACAGAGTTAGCGTTACGGATGCGCGTAAGCATATCTGCGATCGGGTCTGTAAGGTTCATACAGATTCTCCTTCGTTCTTGATGAACACGTGCTCTTGGTTCTTCACCGCCCTTAACGGCAAAGCCTTTTTAGCGCGTTTTCCCTGTTCCAAACGGATGCTTGAAACGCTGGTAGTGACTTACCAGCTGGCCTTCTTAACGCCGGGAAGCTCGCCCTTGAGTGCAAGCTCACGGAAGCAGACACGGCACAGGCCGAACTTGCGGTACACAGAGTGCGGACGGCCGCAGCGCTGGCAGCGCGTGTACTCACGAGTAGAGAACTTCTGCTTGCGATTGCACTTGACGATCATCGATGTCTTAGCCACTTATATCCTCCTCACATAGAGTATTGTTCGCCCCAAGCGCCGCCCCCTTGTGGAAACGGCGCTTATAGGGCAGGTGAACCTATTTCTTGAACGGGAAACCGAAGGCGTCCAGAAGGGCCTTGGCCTCCTCATCGGTGTTGGCGGTGGTCACGAAAGTGATGTCCATACCACGCTGGTGATCGACGGAGTCGAAGTCGATCTCGGGGAAGATGAGCTGCTCGGTGACGCCCATGGAGAAGTTACCACGGCCGTCGAAGCTCTTGGCGGAGATGCCGCGGAAGTCGCGGATACGGGGGATCGCGACGGAGGTCAGACGATCGAAGAACTCCCACATACGGTCGCCACGCAGGGTAACCTTGCAGCCGATCGGCATACCAGCGCGCAGGCGGAAGGTAGCGATGGACTTGCGGGCACGGGTGATCATCGGCTGCTGGCCGGTGATGGCGCGCAGGTCGCGCACGGCACCGTCGATGGCCTTGGAATCGGTAGCGGCCTCGCCGACACCCATGTTCACGACGATCTTCTCAAACTTGGGGATCATCATGACGTTCTCGTACTGGAACTTGTCCTGAAGCTGCTGCTTGACCTCGTTGTTGTACTTGGTCTTCAGACGCGGCACATACTTCTCTTCTGCCATTGTTCACTCCTTCTTGGGGTTTTAAGCACGGGGCGTGGCCACGATGGGTTGTCCTCGTGCCTCCTGGCTGCATCCGCGCCGCTCATGGCATTTTGCGGTTTGGACTCGACGCAGCAGGAGCCGACAAAACAATCGGTACTATACGCGCATCGGGAGCGTATTTCCAGAAAAACCTCGTCTGCCTGCACAACTCCACAACTCCCCCGCACAAATGGATCCCAAAAAGCAGTTGCGGTGAAATAGGGACTGTTTGGCGGCCTAACAGGCTTAAACAGTCCGTATTTCACCGCAACTTATTGGTGGGGATGCGATTAGCGCTTGCGGGGAACGAGTTTGGTGCGGCGCAGGTGGATCATCTCGGCGGCAATGGAGATGGCGATCTCCTCGGGGTCCTCGGCCTCGATGGCAACGCCGATCGGAAGGTGCAGCTCGTCGATCTGGTCCTGCGTAAAGCCTTCCTGCTCCAGGCGGGCACGCACAAAGGCCGTCTTGCGGCGCGAACCCAGACAGCCCAGGTAGGCAGGCTTGGCGCGCATGGCCTGAATCACCACGTCGATATCGGACTTGTGACCCGCCGTGGCCACGACCACCAAGTCGCGCGGACCGATGGGGCACTGCTCGCCCAGATTCTTGTAATCGACCAGGCGACGGTCGTAGACACCGGGCACCCATTCGGGCGTCAGCGTGCCGGGGCGGTCATCGCACGCCACGACGGCAAAGCCCGCCGCCGTGAGCACCCGTGCCGTCGCAGCGCCCACGTGGCCGCAGCCAAAGATATAGGTTAGGCCCTCGGGGCAGAGCGTCTCGATGTGCGCCGGGGGAATCTCGGAGGCGGCGTTGGTGTAAGTAACCTTACTCCCCTCCTCCACCAGCGAAAGCTCGGGGCAGCCGGCAATGGTATGGCGCGATGCCTCGCCATGATATTCGGCAACATCGCCTTCGAGCGCGCTTGCGATAAACGGCTCAAAGTCGATGACGAAGTCGCCGATGCGTCGATACGCCAAGACGTCGGCAACCGACTGGAACAACGGTGCCTTGGTCGCGTCCAGATGCAGATAGCACAGGCAGATGGCTCCGCCGCAGATCATGCCGGTATCGGAGTTCTCGCCGCCCATGGTGTAGCGGACCAGACGCGACTGCCCCGCGGCCAGCAGCTCGCGCGCCTCATCGAGCGCAAAGAGCTCGATCTTGCCGCCACCGATGGTGCCCGCTTGGCTACCGTCGGCAAAGACAGTCATCCAGGCGCCCACACCGCGCGGTGACGACCCCGCCGTACCGGCCACGACCACCAGCTCGCACGTCTTACCGGCCTTCAGTGCATCAAGCGCAGCATTCACCACATCGAGCTTTTCCATTGCAATTTCCTATCCCTGGAATACACCGGTGAGCATAGCGAGTGCCTCGAGCACGCCGCCGCCGACCGACGTCGCCTTGTCCGAAATGTAGTTGATATAGCTGGCATCGCCGCGCGGATCGACATCGGCGCATTTAAAGCCCTCAGTCACCTGCACGCCGTTCGCCAAAAGCCCGCGCAGACAGCCATCGATCTGCGTGCACATGGGCGTATCGCCCGCATAGCCAATCACGTCTCCGGCGCTCACGATGTCGCCGATTGCGTGGTCGGACCGAAACACGCCGGCGGCGGGGCTGTGGATAACGCGCTCTTTACCATAGCCGGCGATAATGCCTGGCACGCCCGTGTTGGGCTGGGGCGAACCTTGGGTAATGACACGGCCGAGAAAATGCCCGCGCATGGTCTCGACCACGGCATCGCAGTCAACCGGCGCGGTAAAGCCCGGCCCCACGGCGATGACGGCAGGCGCCATGTCGCGCGTGGTGCCCAAGTTGCGCTTAGCCAGAATCGCGTCGACCACGGCAGCGGGTTTCAGCTCGCCGAGCATCTTGGCCTGGGGGTCCACCACAACGGCGACGTCTCCGGCCTCGGTAATCGCAAGTGCCTCTGCCGGCGTCTGTGCCAAGCGAGCGCGAATACCCTCGACCTCGACCTCGCCCAGACGAATGGCCTCGCAAAAACTGATCGTGCGGCGGATGCACGTGGGAACCGCGATATCGGCCATAACGACCGACACGCCGGCGCGCACCAAGCGAGCGGCGACGCCCGTGGCGATATCGCCGGCGCCGCGAACATAAACGAGCATTCCCGGGGCACCTCCCTGTGCTACGGTTTGAGCAGAGCAAAAGCGGTTCGACCGCTACTCTGATGATTATTTATTATCACAGTATTATACGGCGGTGAACAGATGGAAACGACGACCGGAAACCTTGCCTCCGCGCTCAAGATCGAGCCGGGCATTACCGCAATTATCGGCAGTGGCGGCAAGTCGACATTGCTGCGTGCGTTGGGTCTCGAGCTCATGCGCGCCGGCGGCAGGGTGCTTCTCTGTACCACCACGCACATGTTTCCCGTCGCCGGCGTACCATGGGACGGGTCGAATCGTCGCCTGGACGCCGCGCCTTGGAAGCCGGGGGCCCTGCATGTTCCCGGCTGCACCTGCGAGGCATGCGCGGGCATGAACCGCGGAAGTATCTGCCAGGCGGGTGTTTTGGGCCCGGAGACAGGCAAGCTCTCCGCCCCCGTTGAGCCGCTCAACGAGCTGGCGCAGCGCTTTGACTATGTATTGGCCGAGGCAGATGGCAGCAAGCGACTCCCGCTCAAGGCGCATGCCGCCTGGGAGCCGGTAATTCCCTCCGGCACAGCAAACGTTGTCTGGGTCGTCGGCGCCTCGGGGCTGGGCAAGCCCGTCGCCGAGGTTGTCCACCGCCCCGAGCTCTTTTGCGAGCGTTGCGGCTGCGAGCTCACTGACATCGCCACGCCCGAGCGCGTCGCCATGGTGCTCAATGCCGAGATGCAGGCGCTGAAACTCAGCACCGCACGCGTCATGCTCAACCAAGTCGACACGCTCAGCGACCCCACGATGGCCGACCGCTTCGAGGCAGCTCTCGACCGCCCCGTCGTCGCCAGCAGCCTCAAGTAGCCGGCCCCATCTCCTCAGTTGCGGTGAAATACGGACTGTTTGGCCGCCCGACGGCCGCAAACAGTCCGTATTTCACCGCAACTGAGGAGGGGACACGGCATCTTTGCTGCTAGCGGGGCACGTAGCGGCCGGGTTGGGCTCCGGTGGGCTCGCCATCGCGCGCCACCAGCACGCCGTTCACAAACACGGCCTTGGCGCGGCCATGTGCCTCAAAGCCCTCGAGCGGCGTGTAGTCCACGGCCTGATGCTGCGTCGCGGCGCTGATCGTCCAACGCGCGCAAGGATCCCACACGCACACGTCGGCATCGGCACCCTCGGCAAGACAGCCCTTGCGCGGGTACATGCCAAACACGCGCGCCGGGTTCTCGCTCATCAAACGGCACAGATCCTCGGGTCCCAGCTGTCCCTCAAAGCTCGTGGCAATCGCGACGGGACGATGCTCCACGCCGGGCCCGCCGTTGGGAATCGCGCGGAAGTCGTCGCGCCCGCGGTCCTTTTGCCCGTGCAGGTTAAAGCTGCAGTGGTCGGTCGCAATCGTATCGATCTCGCCGGCCACAAGCGCCTCACGCAGTGCCGCACGGTCACCCGCACGGCGCAGCGGCGGGCTCATCACATACTTGGCACCCGCAAAGCCGTCCTCGCCCTGCTCCAGATAGCAGGTGTCGTCGAGCATCAGATACTGAGGGCAGGTCTCGACATAAATGTTCTTCTGCCCGCGCGCCTTGGCAGCGCGAATGGCCTCGAGCCCCAGCTTGGTCGAAAGGTGTACCACGTTGACCGGAGCGTCCCCGGCCAAGTGAGCCAGATACAGCAGGCGGCTCACGGCCTCGGCCTCACACACGTCCGGACGGCTGAGCGCATGGCCCTCAGGCCCGTGGATACCCTGCTCAAACACGCGCTTCTGCAGCGCGTTGACCAACGTGCCGTTCTCGCAATGCACGCACAGGATACCGCCCACGCGCTTGAGCTCCTCCAGCACCTCAAGTGTCTCGGCATCGTCCAAGCGCAGGTGGTCATAGGCAAAGTAGGTCTTAAACGACGATACGCCCGCCTCGCGCATAGCCGAAAGATCGGCGCGGTTGCGCTCATTCCACTCGGCGAGTGCCATATGAAAGGCGTAGTTGGCCGTGCAGGTTCCGTCGGCACGGCGATGCCACTCGGCAAGGGCGTCGGGCATGGTCACGCCGCGATCGGCCGTCGCGTAGTCCACGATGGTCGTCGTACCGCCGCAGGCAGCCGCACGCGTGCCGGTTTCAAAGCTATCGGCTGTCCAATCCATGCCAGTCCAGCACTGCATGTGCGTGTGGCCGTCGATAAAGCCGGGGAACACCCAACAGCCCACGGCATCCTCGACGGTATCGCCCTCGGCCGGCTCAATCGCCGCGGCAATCCGCACAATCTTGTCGCCCTCCATGGCAAGATCGGCGCGGCGAAGCCCCTGGGGCGTCACGAGCGCGCCGTTTTTGATGATGATCATGTTGCTCCTTATTGATTAATACAGTTGGCCACGCGATCAAAATACGAGCAGGCGGCAATATGCTCCGTTATGCGTCGCTGTCCCTTGACGGTATCGACGTCCCACAGCTCGTAGGCACGCGCCTCGACCAGCACCACGTCGGTGCGACCTTTGAGAATCGAGCCCCCGCCGTCCTTGCCCTCAAGACACATAAGTGCATCGAACAGTTCCGCCGGAAAGAGCACCGGGCTCGAAGGCTCACCGTTACACGCAAGACGCACCGGATGTTTGCGGCCACACTCGTCAAATGCACGAACCATAGCCTCAAAAGAATCCGAACTCACGAGCGGCTGGTCGCCCGGTAAAAAGAGGCAACCTTTCCAGTTGCGTTCGACTCCCCACGAAAGGCCCGCACGGACGCTTTCGCTGCGCAGCTCGCCATCGTGCAGCACGCACGGGCAATGCTTGTCCTCGCAAATCTGGGAGACCTCGGGCCAACGCGTCGAAACCACGACGTCAAAGCCCCGGGGAACCGAATCGATGGTCCGGGCAATCAGCGGCTCGCCATAGATATCGGCGAGCATCTTGTTAGAGCCAAACCGCTTGCCCTCGCCCGAAGCCATAATCACGCAACCGAGTTTCATCTCCGCAAACCTCCCCTGGCTGCCTTGGACACCATAGCTGCTATACCCACCATACCGAGCTCGCACTCCGTCGGAACAGGCACGCACTCGTTTTCCAGCGAACGCCCCTTGGCTCCCCATAGCACAAAGGAGGGCACCCCGCGACGCAGGGCACCCTCCTCAATGGTGCAGATATGCCTACTCAGCGTCGCCGGTAAACGTGGTACCGGTCTTGCCGGCAAGGCCATCGCGCGCCTTCTCGAGCAGCGTGATGAGCGCCGTGCGGCCCGGCTTGCTCTCGGCAAACGTCGAGGCTGCCTGGACCTTGGGCAGCATGGAGCCGCGACCAAACTCGTTGGCCTCGGACAGACGCTTTACGTCAGCCGCGGTCAGCGTGTCGAGCCACTGCTCGTGGTCGGTGCCAAAGCCAATGGCAACCTTCTCCACGGCCGTCAGGATAATCAGGGCATCGGCATCGAGCTGCTCGGCGAGCTTCTCGGCCGCAAAGTCCTTATCGATGACGGCAGCAGCGCCCTTAAGGTGGTTGCCCTGGGCCTTGGTGACGGGAATACCGCCACCACCGCAGGAAATCACCACGTGGTTGGACTCGACGAGCGACTTAATGGTGTCGAGCTCGACGATGTTCACGGGCTTGGGCGAGGCAACCACGCGACGGAAGCCCTGCTTCTCGTCGTGGATGAACTGATAGCCGCGGTCGGCTTCCAGCTCCTTGGCCTCGGCCTCGCTCATCCACGGACCAATCGGCTTGACCGGGTCGGCAAAGGCCGGATCGTCTGCCGCAACCTCGACCTGGGTGAGCACGGTGGCGACACCCTTGTCGATATTGCGGTCGAGCATTTCCTCGCGCAGGGCGTTTTGCAGGTCATAGCCAATGTAGCCCTGGCTCATGGCGCCGCAAACGGACAGCGGGCAGGGAATGTACTTCTGAGGATTAGAACGCGTGAGCTCGGCCATCGCGTTGGCGATCATGCCCACCTGGGGGCCGTTGCCATGCACGACGACGACCTCGTTGCCTTCCTCGATCAGGTCGACGATGGCCTTAGAAGTCGTCTTGACGGCCTCCATCTGCTCGGGAAGGTTGGCGCCGAGGGCGTTTCCGCCCAAGGCGACAACAATACGCTTAGCCATTTCTCAGCCCAGCTTTAGGCCTGGAGCCAACGGGCGGTGTTGCGCTCGTCGAGGGCCTTGAGGGTAGCGGCGGGATCGGCAACCTTCTGCAGGAACATCATGGCTGCGATGGCGTACGGCTTGTAGCTGGCCTCCTTGTACATGCCCACGCGGTGCATGTCGAAGACGTCGGCGTTGACCTCGCCGTGCTCGCAGGAGACACCGGAGATGTCGGCGGGCAGCGGGTGCATAAAGATGGTGTCCTGGCCGTTGGCAGTCTTCTCCATGAGCTCGGTCGTGGAGCACCAGTCCTGATGGGTAGCGTTCTGGGCGAGCAGCTCCTTCTCGAGCGCTGCGATGCCGGCGTCGTCGCCCTCAGCGTACAGGTTGGTACGCTTCTCCATGGCGGCAAACGGAGCCCAGCTCTTGGGGATCACGATGTCGGCGCCCTCGAAGGCCTCGGCCATGGTGTTGACCTGCTTAAAGGTGGTGCCGGACTCGGCGGCGTAGCCCTTGGCGCGCTCGACGACCTCGGGCATGAGGTCGTAGCCCTCGGGGTGGGCCAGGGTGACGTCCATGCCAAAACGGGGCAGCAGGCTGATCAGCGACTGCGGGCAGGACAGCGGCTTGCCGTAAGAGGGCGAATAGGCCCAGGTGACGGCAACCTTCTTGCCCTTGAGGTTCTCGAGGCCGCCAAACTCGTTGATGAGGTAGAGCATGTCGGCAGAGGACTGCGTGGGGTGATCGGAGTCGGACTGCAGGGAGATGAGCGTGGGACGGTGATCCAGAACGCCGTCCTCGTAGGCCTGCTGCACGGACTCGGAGACCTCGGCCATGTAGGCATCGCCCTTGCCGATGTACATGTCGTCGCGGATGCCGATGACGTCGGCCATGAAGGAGATCATGGTAGCGGTCTCGCGGACGGTCTCGCCGTGAGCGATCTGGGACTTCTTCTCGTCCAGGTCCTGCAGCTCAAGACCGAGCAGGTTGGCAGCCTTAGAGAAGGAGAAGCGCGTACGGGTGGAGTTGTCGCGGAACAGCGAGACAGCCAGGCCCGAGTCGAAGATCTTGGACGAGACGTTGTTCTCACGCAGCTCGCGCAGGGCGTCGGCGACGATGTAGAGCGCCTTGAGCTCATCGGTGGTCTTGTCCCAGGTGTGCAGGAAGTCGCTGCCGTACATACCCTTAAAATCGAGGCCGTTCAGCTGCTCGACGAGCTCGGTAAACTTAGCGTCCATGGAAATGTCCTTTCTAAAGATGAAACGATCGCAATGAGTAGATGTGCTCCGGCATGCGCGTGTGGCTAGAACATGCAGAGCACCATGACGAGGACCCGCCACCGTTGAGGAAGCATGGGAGATAACGACCGCGGGCCCCAAGTCAACAGGGGGTGCCGGGGACACGAACGGCCCCCGGCTCAACAGGATCGAAGAATGGGACTAATCGATCTTGTTGTTGGTCAGACCGGCGCGGAACACGGTGGCATCGCCATCGGCCTGGCTCGGATCGTAGAGGTTCAGGGCAGCCACATACATGGCGGCAGCGGTGACCAGGTCGTCCTTGTAGGTGACCTCGTTGGGAGCGTGAGCCTGAGACTCGGCACCCGGGCCAAAGCCCACGCAGGGGATGCCGTAGCGGCCCTGGATGGAAACGCAGTTCGTGGAGAAGGTCCACTTGTCGCACAGCGGGCGACCGGTGCGCTTGTCCATGCTGGGCTCGCAGCCGATGCGCTCGTCACCGAACATGGCCTTGTGGGCGTCGACGAGGGCCTTGACGTGCGGAGCGGTCTCCTTGTTGATCCACGTGGGGAAGTATGCCTCGGTCTCGTAGACCTCGCCGGTCCAGGACGGACGGTCGTACATGTACATGGAGACCTTCACGTCGTCGCCGTACTTCTTGGCGGCCGGCAGGTTGCGGATCTCGTCCAGGCAGGACTCCCAGGTCTCACCGGCGGTCATGCGACGGTCGATGGAGATGGCGCAGGAGTCAGCCACGGCGCAGCGGCTGGGGCTGGTGTAGAAGATCTGGCTGACGGTGCAGGTGCCGCGACCCAGGAAGCGGGCGTCCTCGAAGTGCTCGGGGTTGTACTTGGGGTCGAGCATCTTGACGAGACCCTTGATGTCGGTCGACTCGTCGCAGCCGTTGTTGTTGAGGGCGCGGACGTCGGCGATGATGTCGGCCATCTTGTAGATGGCGTTGTCGCCGCGGTCGGGAGCGGAGCCGTGGCAGGAGGTGCCGTGAACGTCGACACGGATCTCCATGCGGCCGCGGTGACCGCGATAGATGCCGCCGTCGGTGGGCTCGGTGGAAATGACGAACTCGGGCTTAATGCCGTCCTTGTTGTAGATGTACTGCCAGCACATGCCGTCACAGTCCTCTTCCTGGACGGTGCCGACGACCATGATCTTGTAGCCCTCGGGGATGAGGCCCATGTCCTTCATCATCTTGGCAGCGTAGGTAGCGGAAGCCATGCCGCCCTCCTGGTCAGAGCCGCCGCGGCCGTAGATGATCTCGTCGGTCTCGTAGCCCTCGTAGGGATCGGCATCCCAGTTCTCGATGTTGCCGATGCCGACGGTGTCGATGTGGGAGTCGATGGCGATGATCTTGTCGCCCTCGCCCATAAAGCCCATAACGTTGCCCAGGCCGTCGACCTTGACCTCGTCATAGCCAAGGCTCTCCATCTCGGCCTTGATGCAGGCGACAACCTCACCCTCCTCGCAGGACTCAGAGGGATGGGAGATCATGGCGCGCAGGAAGCGAGTCATATCAGCACGATGAGACTCAGCAGCAGCCTTGATAGCGTCGAAATCGAGTTCTTTAGCCATTGTTCATAACCTTTCAAACGAAGGAATCTACCTGTGAGGTGGCGGAGCGATACCTATTTACTCCGCCCAGTATTAGCAAGTGGGGTATTCGCCTTCCCAGACGATGCGACGGTACTGGTCGGGATCCGTGTCACCTTCCGTGGAGAAGCAGAGTACGGAGCTCGTCTTGTCCAGGCCGATGAGCTCCTTGAGCTCGGCGTACTCGGGATCGAGCATGAGGGTCTCGACCAGGCCGGTGGTCACAGCGCCGGACTCGCCGGAGATGACGCGCGGGTCGCCCTTCTCGGGGGCGCCCAGGGTACGCATGCCGCGAGCGGTGACCCAGTCGGGGCAAGACACGAAGGCGGTGGTGTGGTTGCGCAGGATATCCCAGCCCAGGATGTTGGGCTCGCCGCAGCACAGGCCGGCCATGATGGAAGGCATGTCGCCGTCCACGATACGCGGATCGCCATCGCCGGCGGCAGCACCCTTGTACAGGCAGGCGGCAGGCGCGCACTCGACCACAACAAAGGTCGGCGGGTTATCGGGATACAGGTTGGTGAAGTAGCCCACCACGGCGCCGGCCAGCGAGCCCACGCCAGCCTGGACAAAGACGTGCGTCGGGCGGTTGATGGCCATCTCGCGCAGCTGCTCGGCAGCCTCGGAAGCCATGGTGCCGTAGCCCTCCATGATCCAAGACGGGATCTTCTCGTAGCCCTCCCAGGCGGTGTCCTGAACGATAACGCCGCGCTCGCAGGCGTCGGCCTCGGCGGCCGCCATGCGCACGCACTCGTCGTAGTTGACCTCTTCGATGGTCACCGTGGCGCCCTCGGCGGCGATGTTATCGAAGCGGGGCTTGGTGGAACCCTTGGGCATGTGCACGACGGCCTTCTGGCCCAGCTTGTTGGCAGCCCATGCCACGCCGCGGCCATGGTTGCCGTCGGTGGCGGTAAAGAAGGTAGCCTGGCCAAAGTCCTTGGCAAGCTGATCGGAAGTCAGGTAATCGAAGGTGCACTCGGCAACGTCCTTGCCGGTCTCGTCGGCAATGTAGTTGGCCATGGCAAACGAGCCGCCCAGGACCTTAAAGGCGTTGAGGCCAAAGCGATAGCTCTCGTCCTTAACGCACAGGTTGGACAGGCCCAGGCGCGCAGCCTGACCGTCCAGACGGGCAAGCGGAGTGACGGTATATTGAGGGAACGACTGGTGGAAGGCGCGGGCCTTCTTCACGTGGTCGAGACTCATGATTCCCAAGTGCTTGTCATCGCTCTTGGGCATCGTGTTGCCCGCCCACTGGATCTTATCGGCCATACGGTGAACTCCTTAAGTCCTCTCTTGCCGGCCCCCGCATACGCGTTTCAGCCCATTCCCATTCATGCGACTGAACTTTTATGTGGATGCCAAACAAAAAGTTTGTTAGCACTGTTCTATCACACTTTTTGGTTGGCAAACCTAACAAATTGTTTGTTGCCGTAATCGGTACCTTTTCGCCGACGAACGGTCACATAACGCAGTGACACTTTCGCTATTTGCGAACAGGTGTGGTTTATGGCAAAGTGTGCCCAAACTAATTTTTAGGAAGGTACCTATGACCCCCGCACAGATTGAGTTCTATAAGCGCCTTGCACACGGCCTGGCACTCCAATTTGGCCCCAACTGTGAAGTCGTCGTCCACGACCTGGAGACCGAGGACGTGGACCACTCCATCGTAGTGATCGAAAACGGCCACGTCAGCGGGCGCAAACTGGGTGACGGCCCCAGCCATATCGTGTTTGAGTCCATGCACGAGGGCGCCACCGACGTACACGACCGCGAGCCGTACCTCACTAAAACCACCGACGGTAAGCTGCTCAAATCGTCGACGATCTTTATCCGCAACGACGAGGGCAAGCCCGTCGGCATTTTGGGCATCAACTTTGACATTACGCTTATGAAGGCTTTTGAGCGTTCGCTCGACGCCTTTACCGGCACCGGCGGCACGGGCTATACCGAGCCCGAGCCCATTACCAAGAACATCGGCGACCTGCTCGAGGACCTGCTGCACGAGTGCGAGCAGTTTGTGGGCAAGCCCGCGGCACTCATGACCAAAGACGAGCGCATTCGTGCCATTGGCTACCTCGACCGTCGCGGTGCCTTCCTCATTTCCAAGTCGAGCGAGCGCGCCTGCGAGTTCTTTGGCATCTCCAAGTACAGCTTCTATAGCTACCTCAATGAGGCCAAGGCGGCGGCCGGCGACAAGTAGGCACTCGCCTGGATTGCCCCTCCCCTTTTGGGTGCGAGTTCTGGAAAGCACGAATCCAAGACCGGGCCGCTTGGGAAGTTCCATATAATCGATGTCATTAGTATTTCGAAAGGATGGAACAGAATGGCGTTGAGCAAGGCATCATGCACCGGTCGCGGATTGATTCCGGCAATTGGTGGACATGTGCACCGCATGTTCGATGAGGGTGAAGACGACCTGTTTTCGCTGAGCCTTGACGACGTGATGGATGATCGCCCGTGGACCGCCGACGAACTCATGGGCGGCGGCGGGGCTCGCCCGTCAAGCCCCAATCCCGCACTTGCGCCTGAGCCCGTATCTGCGCCGACTCCTGCGCAGTCGCCTGTTTCGACGCCCGCGCCTACGCCCGCACCCACTTCGGCGCCCACGCCCGCTCCCCGCCCCGCAAGCGACCCGTCCGAGACGGCGGCATTTCTCGCAGCAGCGACGCAGGGCAAATCGGCCGACAGCACCGTTATGTACAGCGCCCAGCAGTTGCCTGTTCCTGCGGCACGCAAGCCTCCGGTCGCAAGGCTCGATGAGCCCGTTGCCCATCAGGTTGCCTACGATTCCTGGACTGCAACCGATCTGGATGAGACCTCTACCGGCATGCCGGCGCTCGATGTTCCAGTTAACCCGCTTTTTGCCGCCAACACGAGCGCCGCGGACTATGAGGGCGGTGCGGCATATTCCGGTTATTCCGATGGCTATGCTGGCACCGGTCGCATCGAGACCGAGGATTATGGCACCGCATCGAGCGATTATCTCAACGATCCGTACGCCGCCACGCCTGCACCGGAATATGACCCGGAGGCCGCGTCCGCGCCGGCGTATACCAAAAGCACGGGCGAAGAGCGCTTCGCCGATTATTACGCCGAGGAAAAGGCGCTGCGTTTCTCGGAATTTCCGCAGGCAGTCAAGGTTGCCTTTATCGCCATTATCATTGCCCTGCTCGGTGTCATTGCGTTTGAGGGGTTCCAGCTGTTCCGCGGCCCCACCCAAGCGGAGTCGGAGACCCAGCAAAAAGAGGACGACAACCAGTACCTGGACATCAACACCCTCAAGGGCGACCCCAACGACGAGGACGACGAGTAGCGAGGGCTGAAGGCGACCACAGGATCCCGCATCCAGCACCGACTTCTAAGTGCTGTTTTGTCATCCAGCCACACTTTTCCGAAGTTTTAAGGTGCCTATCTCGACACTTTTCCGTACTTTTACACGGCTGATTTCGACACTTTTCCGGATGGAAGCCGAATAATCACTTGGGAAACCAACGCCATCCGCGCGTCATTTCGCGGATGGCGCTTGATTTCTGTCCGTACACGTTGATAGACCCCATCGTGCCCGCAAGGAGCGGGCGCGTTTTATCCAGAGTCGGGGTAGAGAGTTGGCTCCACGATCCCGACGCCAACCGGCCAAGAGGCACGGTGGCCCTGCCAATATCGATGAAAGGAGTCCGTATGGACAATTTCTCCGTGCGCAGTGAGCGCAACTTCCACAACCTGGCAGCCAAGCCAAAACGAATGCATCTTCTGGACAAGCCGAACGGCTATGCCTCGGCCATGGTCAAGAGCAGTCTCCCCCACCAGATGCGCTTTACCGTGCAGGCGCTCGAGAAAGAGCTCTACACCGCCGGCGACCCGCACGTACTGCAGATCAAGCTGCTTGGAGACGACTCGCGCGAGCTGTCTAGCTGGAAGCTGTTTGCCGACGGCACGTGCGTCGCAAGCGGTTCGGGTGACTTTGCCCGCGAGTGCTTCTGCGAGGGAGCTGAGGTGTTTCTGGACCTGTGTCGCGACGCCGTCGAGACTGCCGAGCTGTGCCAGTGGAGCGAGAGGGAGTACGAGCTGTTGGGTGCCGCGCGCGGGATTGCGGGGGGGGTGTAGGAACAGAAGCCTCATGACGGTGGCCTCAGCTGGAATGACGTATCGCTCGATAAATGATCTCAACAACGTAGCCGATGCGCCGCATTTCACCTCAAAGGCATTGAGCGATCAGGAGGCGTCCAGCATTTCTTTGATATCCCCAATTGATTGTTCCGAGAAAGTCTCTTCATGTCCTTATAATCGCCCTTACGAGAAACGTGGACGAGACAGGCGTCCATATGCCGTCTCTAAACTAACGAGCCGTTCGCGGAAAGAACATCTGGCTAGCATGGGCCAAAGATATACTGGTATCGCTGCAACAATTATGGAAGATCGGCACCACCAATGACCTCCTTGAAATTCTCCAGGCGCTTCGCGCTTAGCCTGCTCGCCTCGCTGTCCGCCACCGTAGCGCTTGCTTTGCCCTCAACCGCCCTAGCCGCGTCGGACCCGAACCCGCCCAGCATCTCCAACGTGACGATATCCGCGACGACAGTCACGGCCGGCTCCACGCTGCATGTCGGCTATAGCGTCGATGACCCTGACGGGGTACGGTCCGTCACGCCCATAGTCGAAGTCCTTGTCGAAAACGATACCGGAGACCATGGAATCAGTTCCCGTCTCGCCTTCTCGTCGACCGGCAACACGACCGCGGGCTTCGATATCTCCACCTCCCCGAGCGACCGGCCCTGCAGGTACCGGATCATCGGCCTCGGCGTGACCGATAGTCTTGGATGGGTTACCGATGTCTACGACACGACGTATGCCGAGGAGAAGGGGCTCGACTGTCCGACCTTCACCACCGACCCCCTCGAGTATGAGGTGACCGAGGGACCCGAGGACCAAAACCCGCCGACCGTGTCCTCCGTGTCGCTCTCGAGCAGGGAGGTCGCAACCGGTGCCGACCTCCACATCTCTTGGACCGTCTCCGATGCCGACGGCGTTCGCTCCGTTTCCCCCATACTGCGGCAGGGCTGGGAGAATTCGGACGACGGCTGCTCTGTTTCGTCAGCCTATTATCACGGAGGCTCGTCTATCGACGGGTTTGACCTCACATTCGACAGCAATAGGATCGGAAGGCACAGGCTGATCGGCCTTTCGGTCACGATGGCCTAGGGTTCGAGACCGATGTGTACGAGAGTTCCTACGCCAGGGCCAACGGCATTTCGGGCGCGACTTTCTCGGTTGGCGACCCGAGCGAGCTGTGCTTCGAGGTGACCGGCAGCGCGATCGACCGGAACCCGCCCACGGTCTCGAACGTTTCCATCTCCGCGAAGAGGGTCCCCGTCGGCGGGATCCTCCGTATCTATTGCAATGTAGGCGACGCGGACGGCGTAAAGTCTGTCTCCCCGATCCTCGGCGACCCCGGCTATGTCGAGGACCCGAACTCTTTAAAGACCCGCAAAACGTTGAGCTGCAGCTACGATGCGGCAAGGGGCTATATCGAAATCGAGTTCCCCACGTCGCTCTCGATGGGCTCGTTTGAAATCCAAGCCCTCGCGGTCCTCGACAAGACGGGCCACGAGACCTTCGTCTACAGCTCCGCCTACGCCGAGCGTAACGGCAAGACCGGCGTTCAGACCTTTGATGTCGACGACGCGGGGGACGTCACCTTCGACGTGACCGCTCCGCTGTATGCCGCCACCAAGGGCGACGGGCAGGCGTATGCAAAGGACGGCGAGGCCGGTCTGACCTTCCGCTTCAGCGGTCCTCTCGATGAGTTCACGCGTCTCCTCGTGGACGGAACTGAGGTCTCCGCCGAGAACTACACCGCAACCAGGGGCAGCACGATTATCGAGCTCAGGCCGTCCTACCTGGACACGCTCGCCGGCGGCGGACACACCGTCACGGCCGTCTGGAAGGACGGGACGGCGACCGATGCGTCCTTCACCGTGGAGGGGAAGGCCCAAGGGGAGCAGGCGGGCGGAAAGACCGACGTAGATTCACCCGGCGACAACAAAAGTGATCCTGCCACTCCTGAAAAGGACGCCGACGAGGCGGCTACAAAAAAGTCGGGACGCACGACAGCCGATGAACCAAAGCTCGCTGCAACCGGCGACTCCACTTGGATGGCCAGCATCGCATTGGCCATGGCGGCCACGGCCTGCTTCACGGCAGCGAGAAGGCTTGAGCCCAAGCAGCATAGGCACGAACAGTAGCTCAAAGCGAACTCAACTGGGAAGGGCAGATGGATAGCCGTCCTTCTCTTATAATCAACCCAATCCGCTGAAATGCAATCAGTTAACGAGTTTCGCCAGACGCTCGGCCTCTACCCCGCTCTAGCAAGCCACCAGGCGATGAGATAATGCCCACGACTATCAACGTAAGCAAGGAGCGCGCTATGGCAGACAACGAGACCAAACCCTCGGCGAACGACGGCCGAGAGGAGCTCGTGGCAAAACAGCTCGCATCGACCAAAATCCACCTCGCGCTCACTCAGAAGCGGGTGGACGTCTCCGGCGCCATCAAGCTACCGCTCGAGCGAATTCCCCAACTCGGCGTGGCGTTCGCCTCGCTCCCCTCGATGTTTCGCACCGTCACCAACACGGTGAGCGTGCCCACGCTGCTCCAGGCGACTGACAAATATGGTAACCCGCTCGATCCGTCGAAACTCAACACGTTCAAGGACGGCAGCGGTCTCACAGGGGGCTACCGCGACGCCGCCAAGGGCCTTGGGCAGGCGCGCTTCCACGTAGTCGAGGGCGACATCGCCACGAGCGTCACGCAGGTGCCTTACGATCCAACATCGCTATTCATGGCAGCCGCAATCGCGCAGATAAACCAAAAGCTCGACTCCATCCAGGAGTCCGTCGACGAAATGTTCGAGTACATGCGTCAGCGCGACAAGGCCAACATGCGTGGCAACCTCAAGACGCTCGCAGACATCCTCAACGGTTACGGCCTCAACTACGGCAACGCCACCTACATGGCAAACGCCCATATGAAGGTGCTCGACATCAAGCAGTCGTCCGCGCAGGACATGGAACTCTTCCGCTCGCAGGCACAGGCGGATCTGAAAAAGAAAGGGTTCATCGAGGTGCGAGACGGCTTGGGCAGACGCCTCGACAAGGTGCTCGACTACCTCAAAGACTGCCAGCTCGCCACCTACATCCACGCGTTCTCGCTGTTCCTCGAACCCATGCTCGCCCAGAACTTCGAGCCCGCAAAGCTCGCGGACGCCACTGCGAAGATCGAGGCTGATTCGATCGCGTACCGCGAGCTCTACACCGACTGCTACAACGCACTCGAAGCGGGGCTGACGACACCGTCGATGCGGCACTGCTGGGCGGTATCGCGTCCGCGGGCAAATTGCTCGGTCACGCCATCGCAAAGACCCCCGTGGGCGACCATACACTCATCGACGAGGCGCTCGAAGGCGCAGGAGAGAGCATCGGAAAGTTCAACGACAAGCAATCCGAGAAACTCCTCGAAAAGCTCCATCAGGCAAAGACGCCCGACGTCACGCCGTTCAAGCAGAGCGTAAAGGAGATCGACACCCTCTACAACCGCCCCGCGCAGATCGCCGTGGACGCCGAGAACGTCTACATCTTGCCTGCCAAGCAGCAGGAAGAGTAACGATACGCGACAGGCACGCGCCATGCAGACAGCTAACGCCCCTACCTTCCCGCCGCCTTCAGCTTCAGCAGCAGGTCGCCCAGCTCGGGGCACTTGCTAGAGAGGCGTGTCTGGGCCCGCTCGCCCATCCCCCAACGTTGGCGGACTTCTTGGGCGCGCGGACTCACGTGATAGTCCCCGTCCATCACCTGCTTGAGCAGCTTGGCGGTCACGCGCGCATCGGCTAGGGCGCTGTGGGCATGGCCCGTCGACTCGTCAAACTCGATGCCGAACCACGTTGCCGCGTCGCCCAACGAGACGCGCCCGTGGCTGCCAACGTCCATGATCGAGGTGTAAAACGCCTGCAGGTCGGCCCAGTCCGTAGGAAATGTGGAAAGGTCGATGTGCTTTGCCTGGCACTCGGTCAAAAGCTGCCGACGGTCCGCACCGCCCCAACAGACCACCTGGGCGGAGTAGCGACCGATCCAATCGCTGAGCCTTTTTATCACCATGTAGAGCGGATCGGCCATCGCGGTGTCCACGGCCGATATCCCCGTGAGCTCGCGGACGGGATATGCAACGCCTTCGGTAAATTCCGTCTGCACAAACTGCGAGAACTCGCCCATAACGTTGCCGTGGTAATCGAGCTTAACGGCGCCGACCTCGATAATCTCATTGCGCAGCCCACGGCGCTGGCGCTGCTTTGGCACCGGCGCAAACTCAAAGTCCAGCACAATCTGGCGCGCAAAGTTCGTCGTATCGATAGCCGAGATACACGGCGTCTTTTCAGCTGACACGGTTAGGGCCTTTCTCCGTTGCTTGCCGCTTGTTACATAAGCGGCTACATTGCCGTAAGGATAGGTGGCCGCGCGGACATGAAAGCTGGGCGCAATACCATGCGCTAATCACACGCCATGCAGACGGCCCCAAGAGAGTCGCCCGCTCTATTCAAATGGATGAAAAGATTTAGGCCCGGTGACTTGAATCAGCGGTCATCCCGGGCCCATCAATATGCAGTGTACCTACAGAGGGCTGGTTAATCAAACGGGCTTTCGGTGACGAAGACCTGCGCGTCTAGCCCCAATCGCCCAGCGCCGTCTTCTGCCGCCCTTACGAAAGGCTGCTATTCGAGGGAATCACGTTGCTGTTATTATCGAACATATATTCGTATTTATGACCGCGCTTTGATTGAATGGCAGTTGTTGACGGCAGTTCCATGTGCCGGGCAGCGCCCTCCATGCGACGGGAGGTGATGCCCATGACCGATCTGATTGATTTCGTGAAGCTCCTGACCGCTTTGGTCTCGCTCCTCACGGCGCTTATCGGACTTTCCGAGGCACTTAAGCAGCGTACGAAGCAAAAGAAGAGGGGTCGACGCCGTTAAGGCATTGACCCCTTAATCGAAGTAACGGCGCTGCCCAGCTATCCACAACTTGGGCTGCCGTCGACCTTACTCTACCCACGGACATTGAGTTTAACAAATGGTTTTTTCGGTAGCGAAGCCTCGGTCCCTCAGCCGCTCAGCACCTGCTTCCTACTCCAGCCACCATTCCATATCCACGGAGCACTCGACCTCGATAGGCTCTGGCTCCAGCACCGTCTCCTCGGAGCCTCCGGACGCCCCATCGGGAGCACACGCGGCAACACAGTATGTTCGACCATAGCCCGCCGCCCGACTGTTATACGAGATATGCTTGACGCCGCCCAGCATAGACCCCGCCGCAACGGCAAGTGCCTGCGCGTTGCCGCGAGCACGTTCAACCGCACGGGCAATCAGGGCGTCTTCCGCCGCGCGCTGATCCGCCAACTCAAATCGAATGCTCATGTCGGCATGTGACTCGCAGGTATTGAGTGCGGTCCACACAGCAGCAAAGTCAGTCGAATCGACAGGCGCGGCAACCGTACCGTACGCATAGTAGTTGTAGCCCACAATCGTCGCCTTCTTGCGCGTCATCTGCGCATAACAAGTGTACCGACAGCATGTTAATTCGCTATCCAAACCAAAGGGCGCCAGCGCGGCGGCTACGCGGGCGCGATCGGTGTTGTAATCCTCCAGGCACGATTCCTTGGTGGTGCGGCGACCACCAAAGCCAATGCTAAAGATCACGCGGTCGGGCATAACCTCGTCCTCTATCTCGGCGCCAACGCTCACATAACCGGTCTTATCCGTTGCCATGACATCCGTCCTTTCCACGAATGGCTACGTTGCGGTAAGCGTAGCCACCCGTGCGGACACAAAAATGGGATGCTGTGCCACGCGCGCCAGGCACGCGCCATGCAGATGGCCCCAAGAGAGTCGCCCGCTCTATTCAAATGGATGAAGACGATATGAGAAAGCCATTTGGGTCGCCTCCCCCGCGGCGCAGCTTCTTTCCGCGGGCTCGGGATGCCACAATGGGCTTTGAGTATCAGCCCGTGCGGTAGCCCTTACCGCACCTGCGGGGAGGAGGCTTCCCATGCCCCATGTTACCTCCATCGGCCTGGACGTCCACGCGCGATCGGTCGCCGCCGCGGCGTTCAACCCCTTCACCGGCGAGGTGGTGCACCGTGACTTCGGGACGGACGCCGCCGAGATCGCGGAGTGGGCCCTCGGGTTCGAGGAGCCCAGGGCCTGCTACGAGAGCGGCCCCACCGGCTTCCACATGGCGCGCGAGCTGCGCGCGCTCGGCCTCGACTGCGCCGTGGCCGCCGTCTCCAAGATGCAGAGGCCGGCGGCGGACGCGCGCCGCAAGAACGACCGGCGCGACGCCGAGTTCATCGCCCGCATGCTCGCCACCCACAACATCGTGGAGGTCCCGCTGCCCGATGCGGCCGTCGAGGCCGCCCGGGACCTCGACCGCGCCCTCGACGACGCCACGGCGGAGTACCGCCGCGCCAGGCAGCGACTCAACATGTTCCTGATCAGGCTGGGCCACGTCTGGGACGAGCGCAACGCCGACGGGACGAGGAAGGGATCCTGGACGCGCGCCCACTGGAGGTGGATATCCGGGATCAGGCTCGAGGGGCCCCAGCGCGACGTGCTCGAGTACTACGTCACGGCCGCGAGGTCCGCGGAGTCGGACCGCCGGCAGCTCGAGAAGAAGGTGCTCGCCCTCGCCCGGACCGACCGGTGGCGCCCGGCCGTCGAGGCGCTCTCCTGCATCAAGGGAATCGACGCCCTGACGGCCTTCAGGCTCGCAGCCGAGGCGGGCTCCTTCACGAGGTTCCGGACGGCCCCGGCCTTCGCGAGCTGGTGCGGGCTGGTCCCGTCGGAGCGCTCGAGCGGCGAGACCGAGCGGCGCGGCGGGATAACCAAGACGGGCAACCGGCTCGCCAGGACGGCACTGGTGGAGTCGGCGTGGCACTACCTGACGTGCACGCCCCGCCCGAAGCCCCCGGCGCCCGGCGCGGACGTCCCCGCGGCGATCCGGGCGCGCGCCGACGCCTGCACCGCCAGGCTCTGCCGCCGCCGCGAGGCGCTGGCGGCGGCGGGCAAGAGCTCGTGCAAGGCAAACGCCGCCGTCGCGCGCGAGCTCGCCTGCTGGGTCTGGGAGATCGGGCGCCGGGCGGAGGGGACCCTCGGCTGACCCCGTCGGACAACAAGCCTCCCGCCGGGAGGGCCCGCGCCTCGACGCATCGCCGGCGCGCGTTCACGAGCCCTTTTTGGGCAGCCCAAGGGCCGCGCCCGTGAACAAGACTGGTTTCGGACGAGCGCGCCGGACGGAGAATCGAAATGCGGTGGGGTGCGCGGACATACCGGGCTGACCGCCGGCAGCGCGCCCGCAAGAGCCCGCGGATATTAGCTTGCCAGGCAAGCGTCGACTAAACGTGCAGCGTGCGCGGGCCCTCCCGACGGGAAACGAAAAAGCCCGGTTTAAAACCGGGCTCGAACAAACACGCCTATTGACAATGGCTTTCTCATATTAAAAGATTGAGGCCCGGTGACTTGAATCAGAGGTCATCCCGGGCCCATCAGAGCTCGTAGAGCTCTTGGTTGCTTTGGTCTCGCTCTTCACGACGCTTATCGAACTTTCCGAGGCACTCAAGCAGCATTCGAAGCATAACAAGTCGCTGCCATTAAGGCACTGACCTCTTGACCAAGCAACGGCACTGCCCAGCTATCACCCTTGGGCTGCCGTCAACTTTATTCTATCCGCGAGCATCTGGTTTACCAAATGGATTTTCGGTAAAGGAAGCACGGCACGCCCGCAAAACCACTACGCCCCAAGTGCCGCCATGGGAATCACCGCCACGCCGTCGTCGCGTGTGTAGGCAATGCTCCCCTTTCCAACCACGACCGCCAAAAACGCCGGCGCGGCATTCTGGGCGGCAGGATTGGAGAGCACTTTCCTCTCCAGCGCCTTGAGATTTCTCGCTCCATCGTCTGCTTTCGCATCACTCAGCTTGACCTCGATGGCTCCCCAGCGCCCGTCGTGCTCAACGATCAGATCGACCTCAAGGCCCTTCTCATCTCGGAAATAATGGACACTGTTGTCGACACCGCCGTAGGTGGAAAGGAACACGCGCACGTCGCGCAGGACGAGATTCTCAAAGAGCATCCCCAGCGTTTGCATATCGCCAAGCAGCCGCTCAGGGGTAGCCCCCAGCAACGCCGCCGCAAGTGACGGGTCACAGAAGTAGCGCTTGGGGCGCACGCGAACGCGGGCCTTCGAGCGCATGGGCGGCTCCCATCCGCACAGGTCCTCGGTCAGCTTGAGCCTGTTGAAGAGGTCCAAGTACGCAGCGATGGTCCTCTCGTCGGGGCCCGCCTCACCGTACGAGGCGTCCTTTACGAGCGTCTTGTACGTGACAGCCTGGCTCTCGTTCATGGCAAGAGCTCGCAAAAGGCCGTGTGCAAGCTCGGGCGACATGCCCTCGTCCAGCACGTTGACGTCGAGCACCGAGTGCACGTACTGGCTTGCCGTCTCTCGCGCAAGATCTTCCGAAAGCCCAAGATTTGCAGGCCAACCGCCCCTGCAGCACCAGCGGGCGACGTCATCCACCGTGCTCTCGCGACGCTGAGGGGCAAAATCCTCGCCCTTAAAGAGGCTTGCCAGTGACACGAGCGGCTCGCCGTCGCCCGACTCACACAGGGCCATGGGGCGCATTGACAGACGGGCGATCCTACCCGTGCCGGAATGACGAACATGGCTGCGCTCCTCGCTTTTGAGCGCGGTCGAGCCCGTGAGCAAAAGTGTCCCCCGTTCGTTGCCGCTCGCGTCCACGAAACGCCGGGCGGCATCCCAAACCTCGGGCACCTCCTGCCATTCATCGACCAGGTGTGGCGCATCGCCGATGAGCGCCAGGCTTGGGTCGACCTCTGCCGCCGCACGCTGCGCAGGCTCATCGAGCCTGGAGACGCTCGCCGAGCGAGAGAGCGCCGTCCAGGTCTTGCCGCACCATTTGGGGCCGTTGATCTCCACACAGCCAAACGCCCGCATAAGGGTGTCGAGGCGCTCCTCTATGAGCCGGGGCCTATATCCCTTTTGGGTCAATCTCTTTGGTGCATCCATAGACGGCCGTCCCTCTCTATCACGCGATATGCGAAATTACGCCATTCTCAATGCTGATTTTACGCTACTTTCAATGTAGTTTTTACGCCATGACAGATGTAGTTTTTACGCCATTTTCATTGAAGGTTTTACGCTTGGCATCCTTAGCGCGACCCATTCCGAGCATCACATCAGAGCGTGCTTGGTTATCTCCGCTCGCACATCTCGGCAAACGAAATCAGCTTGGCATCTCCCCTGCTCGCCGCAGCTTCCTGACATCCTTGCGTAAAGCCTCGCTTCGAGAAGATCGCATAGCTTTTGTGCTGCCGCCTAAAGAGCTCGCTTCGATGCACGAGCTTTTGCAGCACGTCTTCGCCCACCGGTTCATTGCGCCATTTGCATTCCGCAAACAGCGCAGTGCCCTCGCCATCGTCAACAATCAAGTCGATTTCTTCCTGCGTATGCGTGCGATTATCCGTCCCCCACCAGCGCCCAACGCTTGCCGGAACCACATCAAGCTGGCCCGCCCGCGCGAGTTCGTACACGTATTGTCTGCATATAAGCTCAAAGACCGTACCCATGTAATCCGATACGTGCGGCTCAATGCGCTCATACGCCATCTCGGCCATATCGTTTTGAATCAGCCCGATGTTCTGCGGAACAAACTTGTACCAGAACCTAAACATCTGATCGCTCAGCAGATACACGGCTCGCTTATTGCTCGTCTCGTTTAGGGGCAGCTCGCGCTCGACAATCCCAAGCGACGCCAGCTTATCCACATAGCTCTTTACGTTGCTCGCAGGGATTCCCGTAGAGCTCGCAATCTCCGAGATCTTCGAGCGCCCCTGGGCAATTGCTTGCACGATCGCATCATATTGCTCGGGATTGCGGCACTCCTGCAATAGCAGGTTACTCGGCTCCTCAAAGAGATAGCCCGTAGGAGTTAGAAAAAGACGTTTGATGTTGTCCTTGAGCGGTGCGGCAGGATCGACTTTCTCGATATATGCAGGAATGCCACCTGTCATGCCATAGCAAACTGCAGCGTCTTCGCGACCCATGCTCTGCCACAACCCGAGGGTCGTCGTAAAATCGAGCGGCATGATCTTAAACTGGGCCGTACGCCTACCGTATAGTGGGCTCTCGTAGCCCAACACCTGTTCCTCCATAAACGAAAGAGACGAGCCGCATAGGATCAGCATTAGCCTGGTCTCTTTGTATAAGTGGTCGATCTTGTCTTGCAGCAACGAGCTGATCTCGGGATTCGATTGGGCGAGATAGGGATACTCGTCAATCACGACAATCAAACGCTCCGTTCGAGCCATGGTGACCAATGCATCGAACGCCTCGTCAAAACTACGAAACGACACGCCTGCAGCACCAACCGAGCCTGCAAGTATCGCCTGGCTAAAGCCGTGCAGGTTTGCCTCCGCATTGGTACGACGAGCTTGAAAGTAAATAGCCTTCTTGCCTTGGATGAACTCTGTGATAAGGCGCGTTTTACCCACACGACGGCGGCCGTAAATCACAGGCATCTCAAAGGAGTCCGTGCCATACAGTCGATTGAGCTCGGACATTTCCGCTGTTCTTCCGACAAACATAGACCATCCTTCCTTTACGTTATAGCTAGCTATATTATACCTTCCTATAATATAGCTAGCTATAACGTAATTCGACAAGCGGCGCACACGAAAGGGGCGGTACACCACCGCACGTGGACCGTTCCGGAAAATGCATCCCGTTCTGGAGCCAAAAACTGGGCCGTAGTTTCCGCCAAGCATCCCATCCGGAAAGCGTGTCCCGTTCTGAGCGCCAAATCCGGGACGCAGTTTCCACTCCAAACAAAGGGCCCCGGCTCGCGATGGAGCTGGGGCCAAAGGCGCAGCATATACAGTTGATGTTGAGCGCGAACAGCCCATCAGCAATGGTCGTCCGCACCCCACCCTACCCGCGGTTGCGAACGCGGCTGTACGGCGTATCCACCATGGGCAGATCCGGACGCAGCTTGCCGTCGAATGCGCGATAGGCGTTCTGTACGGCGGGCGCCGTGGGAATCGTTGCGATCTCACCGATGCCCTTGCCGCCGTATGCCACGGGCAACAGCTCGTCCTTCTCCACGTAGATGGCGTGGATATTCGGAATCTCGGGCGCACGGAACAGCCCGAGCGTACCGTACCTTGCCTGGGGTACGCAGTCCTTGAGCGGCCAGTCCTCGGTAAGCGCATAGCCCATACCCATGAGCACGCCGCCTTCGATCTGACCCTGGATGGAGATGGGGTTGACCACCTTGCCGGAATCGTGCGCGGCATAGACCTCGCTCACGCGGCCGTCATCATCCAGAATGACCACATGCGTGGCAAACCCGTAGCAGATGTGGCTCTTGGGGTTGGGAACGTCGGCGCCCAGCTTGTCGGTCGGCTCCAGGTACACGTAGCCAAACTCGCATCCCTCGAGCGCCTTGATGGCAGCCGCGGGATCCTGAGGATGCATACCCTGGCCGGCGACGAGCTCCTGCGTGCGCAGCTGATAGGCGCGACCGTCGTCGTACTCAATCTTGACGCCGTCGCCATGCGCGCTCACGGGAGTATCGGGTGCGGGCTTGCCGGCCTCGATGTCAAGCATGGCATCGCGCAGCAGGAAGGCGGCACCGCGCACGGCCTCGCCGGTCACGACCGTCTGACGCGAGCCAGACGTGGTGCCGGAGTCGGGAGCGTTCTCGGTGGAGCACTCGCCATTGGCAATGCAGCTCAGCGGCAGACCGCAGGCCTCGGCAACGTCCTGCAAAAAGACCGTGTTGCAGCCCTGGCCGATGTCGGACGTGGCGGCGTAGACCACGGCGCGGCCATCCTCGACGCGGATCTTGCAGCGGCCGGCATCGGGCAGGCCCACGCCCACGCCGGCGTTCTTCATGGCGCAGGCGATACCGGCGTGTCCGGGATGCGCGTAGTAGGCATCCTTGACCTCGAGCAGCGTCTCCTTCAGTGCCATGGAGCAATCGGCAATCTGGCCGTTGGGCAAAACCTCGCCCGGCTCGATGGCGTTACGGTAGCGGATCTCCCACGGATCCAGGCCGACCTTCTCGGCCAGCAGGTCGATCAGGCTCTCGAGCGCAAACTCGGACTGGCAAACGCCAAAGCCGCGGTACGCACCGGCGGGCGGGTTGTTGGTGTAGTAGCCAAAGCCGCGAATGTCGGTGTTCTGGTACTTGTAGGGGCCGACGGCATGCGTACAGGCGCGCTCGAGCACCGGGCCGCACAGCGACGCGTAGGCGCCGGTATCAAAGTTGATCTCGCAATCCAGGCCGGTAAAGTTGCCCTCGGCGTCGCAGCCCAGTGTAAAGGTGCCGTCCATGGCGTGACGCTTGGGATGGAAAGCGAGCGACTCGGCACGCGTGAGCTTACACTTCACAGGACGCTGGAACTTATATGCGGCGAGCGCGGCCAAGTGCTGGATGGACACGTCCTCCTTGCCGCCAAAGCCGCCACCCACGAGCATGGTCTCGACGACCACGCGCTCGGGCTCGCTATCCCAGCCAAACATGTGAGCGCACTCTTTGCGCGTGTCGTAGGCGCCCTGGTCGGTCGACTGCACCTTGACGCCATTCTTGTACGGGAAGGCAACGGCGCACTCGGGCTCCAAGAAGGCATGCTCGGTAAAGGGCGTGGTAAAGCGCTGCGTCACGGTAAACGCGCTCTCTGCCAGCGCCTTGGCGGCGTCACCGCGCGTCACGTGACGGCTCTGGCACACGTTGTCCTTGAGCTCCACCGTGTTGCCAAAGGCAAAGAAGCTGTCGTGCAGGCGCGGGGCGTCGGCAGACCTGGCCTCGGCGATGTTGCGCACGGGCTCCAGCGGCTCGTAATCAATCTTTACGAGCTTCTTGGCCTTCTCGAGCGTCGCCTCGTCCTCGGCAACCACCAGCACGATGGCATCGCCCACGCAGCGGGTGATGTCGCCCTGGGCGATCATGACGTCCCAGTCCTGGATAAGGTGGCCGACCTGGTTGACCGGCACGTCCTCGGCGCGCAGGATGCCAACCACACCGGGTAGGGCCTCGGCCTTGGAGGTATCGATGGAGAGCACGCGGGCACGCGGATACTTGGAGCGCACGGCGCTGGCGTAGGTCAGGCCCGGCTGGTCGATCTCGTCGATGTCGTCGGGGTACTTGCCCTCGCCGAGCACCTTCTTGCGCACGTCAATACGGAAGGCGCGCTTGCCCACGCCGTAGTCGTCGCCGCGCTCCAGATCCTCGTCGATCTGCTTTTCGCCGCGGAGCACCGCAGCGGCCAGCGCAATGCCCTCGATAATCTTTTTGTAGCCGGTGCAGCGGCAAACATTGCCGCGGATGGCGTACTTGATCTGCTCCTCGGTAGGCTCGGGATCCTCGGCGATGAGCGCTGCACCCGCCATGACCATACCGGGGATACAAAAGCCGCACTGCACGGCGCCCACGGCGCCAAAGGCGTACACAAAGGCCTCGCGCACGTTCTCGGGCAGGCCCTCGACAGTCACGATGTCGCGGCCGGCGGCAAGGGCGGTGGTCAGCACGCACGCCTTGACGGCCGCACCGTCCACATGGATGGTGCAGGTGCCGCAGGCGCCCTCGGAGCAGCCGTCCTTGGCGGAGTGAATGTGCAGGTCGTCGCGCAGATAGCGCAGCAGCGGTTTGTTTTGGGTCGTCGTGTGCTCGACGCCGTTAACGGTAAAAGTGAATTCCTGTGCCATGGTGATTCCCTTCTACACGCCGGCGGCGATACCGGTGCGGTCGTGGATGGCGCCATGCGGGCAGACGACGGCGCACATGCCGCACGACAGGCAGTCCGTGCCGTCGATATGGGCGCAGTTGTCCTCGATGCGGATAGCGCCGGCAGGGCACTTTTTGGCGCACATGCCGCAACCGATGCAGCTGGTGTCGCAGATCTTGCGCGCAATGGCGCCCTTATCGGTGTTGTTGCAGCGCACCAGGATGTTCTGGTAGCCGGGGACGAAGGCAATCACGCGCTGCGGGCACGCCATGCCGCACAGGCCACAGCCCGTGCACTTGGAGCGGTCCACGCGGGCGATGCCATCGACCAGCGCAATGGCGCCGTGGGGGCAGGCCGTGACGCAGGCGCCACAGCCAATGCAGCCTTCGCTGCAGTGGGCGTCGCCGCCTGCGGAGGCGCAACCGCTTCCGCAGGCAACGTAGGCCACGTTATGTTGAATGGATTTGGCCATAAGAGACTCGCCTATTTCTTAAGAAGGTACGAATAGTTGTCGCGCACAGCCCTGATGGTCAGGCGGACGGCCTCGGGAAGACCGGTGTTGACGGCATCGACCGAGACGGTGCGGACCGTGCCGGCGACGCGAACCTTAAAGTGGTCCTCGTCCACGGCCAGGAAGCCCTCGTTCTCGGAGTTCTCCATGTCCTCCTCGCTCCAGAACAGGGTGAGCTTGTCCTTGTAGGGACGACCCTCCTGGTAAGGGCAGAACACGGCGCAGTTGCCGCACTCATTGCACATGCCGTCGACATGGACGACCTGATGCTTGGCCAGGCCCGGCACCTTAATTGCCACGTTGGCGCGGTTGGGGCACACGTCGCAGCAGACCTCGCACACCGAGCCGCAGCCCAGGCAGCGGGTCTTGGTGCAGTTGCGCTTGTCGCGGCACAGCGACCCCTTGCGCTCGTAGCAAGTGTCCTCGCGGCCGGCCTGCTCGTTGCAGTCGGCGTACTTGTTAAAGTCCACGTCGGCGATGGCACGGGCGACCTCGGCGGCATCGGCGATAGCCTCGACCACGGTGGCAGGACCGCGGCGGCAGTCGCCCGCAGCCCAGACGCCCTCGACGCCGGTGGAGGTAGCGGCAAGGCGGCCGCGACGGTCGTGCTCGACGCCCGCGGCATCGTACAGGCTGGCGTCGATGCCCTCGCCCACGGCGCAGATCACCGTGGTGGCGGGAAGCTCAACAGTCTCGCCCGTGGCGACGGGGCTGCGGCGGCCGCTTGCATCCGGCTCGCCAAGCTCCATAACATCGCAGGTCAGCACGGCGCCGTTGAGTGCCTTAGGTGCCAGCAGCTCGCAGAACTCAACGCCGTCGGCAAGAGCAAGATCGAGCTCTTCCTCATCGGCGGGCATCTGCTTCTTGGTGCGGCGGTAGACCAGGCGCACGTTCTTCACGCCGGCCAGGCGCTTGGCCACGCGGGCCGCGTCCATGGCGGTGTTGCCGGCGCCAATGACCACGACGTCCTCGCCCAGCTCGAGCTTCTCGCCCTTCTTGGCGGCCTCGAGGAACTCCAGCACGTCGAGCTCGGCGCCCTCGCCCAGGTCCGCAGAGCCGGGCATCCAGGCACCGGTGGCCACGACCACGTCGGTAAAGCCCTGGTCCTTGAGCTCGTCAATGGAATCAACGCGAGCGTTGAGCTGCACCTTGGCGCCAAAGGCTAGGCAGAGCTCGGCATCGTGGGAGATATCGTCGCTCGCGATACGGAACTCGGGAATCACGTGACGGACCACGCCGCCGAGCGAATCGCGGGCCTCAAAGATGGTGACGGGCACGCCGGCACGCGTCAGGAAGAACGCCGTCGCCAGGCCGGCCGGGCCGCCGCCGATAACGGCAACGTTGCGCTCGCCGTCGTTGGCGATGGCCTGGGCGCGCAGCTTGGGCAGCACGGCGGTCATGGCCTCGCGGGCGGCCTTGAGCTTGCTGGCGCGAATCTGGGCGCCCTCGGGCTCGTAGAACGCACGCTCGCAGGCACGGCCGCAGGGATGCGGGCAGATGGTGCCGGTAATGAACGGCAGGGCGTTGCGCTCGATGATGATGTTGAGTGCGTCCTCGTAGCGGCCCTCGTCAATGGCCGCCAGGTAGGCGGGAATATCCTGCTGGATGGGGCAGCTCGTGCGGCACGGCGTGGTAAAGCAATCGGAAAGAGGGCTCTTGCCGGCGACCTTGCGGTCGGGCAGCGGACGCAGCGGCTTCTTGTAGAGCGGGTTGGTGAGTGAGTCGGTCTGGATCGCAGTCACAGCCTCGAGAGAGACACCCGCGAACGGCTTGCCATCCAGGTCGGTAAACTCGCCGGCCATCTGGCTAAAGCGCTCGTAGCCACCGGGCTTGAGCACGTCGGTCGCCAGGGTGACGGGCCAAATGCCGGCATCGTACAGGGCGCGGATGTTGTAGACCGTAGCACCGCCGGAGTAGCTGATGCGCAGCTTGCCATCGAACTGCTCGGTAATGCGACGGGCAGCCTCGATGGTCAGCGAGAACAGCGAACGGCCGGACATGTACATCTCGGTGGAAGGCAGCTCGTTCCTCGTCACGTCGACGGGGAAGGTGTTGGTGAGCTTGACGCCAAACTCCAGGCCGCGCTCGGCGCACAGGGCAATCAGGCGCTCGAACATGGGCACGGCGTCGGCCCACTGCAGGTCCTCGCGGAAGTGCGTATCGTCGAAGACGATGTAGTCAAAGCCCAGCTCGTTGAGGCGCTGACGTGCAAACTCATAGCCCAGCAGCGTGGGGTTGCACTTGATGTAGGTGTTGAGGCCCTTCTCGGTGATGAGGTAGGTCGCGATGCGCTCGATCTCGGCGGGCGGGCAGCCGTGCAGGGTAGACTCGGTGATGGAGTTGGAGACGCGTGCCGGGATGGACTCGACAAACGCGGCGTCGACATGCTCAAACTTGTCCAGGTTGGCGAGCGCCCATGCGCGGCACTCGTTCCAGACGTCGGAGCCGCTGGCGTCCTTCATGCCCTCGATGTAGGCGTCGACCTTGGGGCTCTTGATGCCCTCCAGGTCATAACCCACGGACATGTTGAAGACAAAGCCGTCCGGGCTGCCCAGGCCGTACTCGCGAGCGATCAGGTGGCAGGCAAACCATGCCTTCACGTACTCGGCAAAAGCCTGCGGAACCTCGAGCTCGGTCGACCACTCGCAGTTGTAGCACTCGTCCTGCGCCACAATGCAGGGCTTGTTGACACACTTGGAGAGCTCCTCGCCGTCCATAACCTGAACGGTCTTGAGCTCAAAGAAGCGGGAACCGGCCACGTAGGATGCCACGATGTTCTGGGCCAACTGCGTATTGGGACCGGCGGCCGGGCCAAACGGAGTCTCGATGCGCTCGTCAAAAATGGGAAGCGCGCCCTCCTGGTTGGTCGTGGCCATCTTGCGCACGCCAAAGACGGCGCCCTGAGTCTTGTGCTCCTCGATGATCCAGTTCATCAGCTGCGAAAACGGGATCGGCCTCATGATGTCGCTCATAATGAGTTCCTCTCTGTAACGCCCGGCGAGACCGCGCGGCGGGCGCAAATACGGTGTAGCGCTAGCACAGCGCCGGCGACCCCGCGGAGGCCGCCTATGCGCGCGCCGGATGTGGCGAAACATCCGACGCGCGCGAATCTACTTGTGAATTAGTAGGTGCGATCGTTGAGCGTGCTCCAGAGCTTCTTGGACTCGGCCATGGTCCACGCGTTGATCTTGTCCTCATCAATGCCAACGAACTCGCGATCCTTGTACAGGACGCGGCCGTTGATGATGGTGGTGCGGCAGTTTTTGCCCATCATGCCAAAGAGCATGTGGCCGTCGATATTCTCCTCGCTCAGCGGCGTAAAGGGCTTGTAGTCCATAACGATAACGTCGGCGGCAGCGCCGGCCTCGAGCACACCGAGCTTGCGATCGAAGTACTTGCTCGCCATCTTGGCGTTGTTCTCGAACAGCATCGTCATGGCCTCGCACCAGCCCACGTTGGGCATGGCGGCGTTGTGGCGCTGAATAATCAGGAAGACCTTAAGGCTCTCGAGCATATCGTGGGTGTAGGCGTCGGTGCCCATGCACACGGGGATGCCGCGGCGGAAGAACTCGAGCACGGGGGCGCAGCCCACGGCGTTGCCCATATTGGATTCGGGGTTGTTGACCAGCCAAGTGCCGGACTCCTTGACGATATCCATCTCGGCAGGCGTCACGTGGATGCAGTGGCCCAGCATGGTGTCGGGACCCAGCAGGTTGTGCTGCAGCAGGCGCTCGACGGGGCTGATGCCACCGCGGTTGAGGCGGGAGTCCCACACGTCGTTCATGCCCTCGCACACATGGATGTGGAAGCCGGTCAGGCCGTTGTTGGCCTCGGCCATCTTATCCATGGTCTCGTCCGAAAGCGTAAAGGTAGCATGTCCGCCAAACATGGCGGCGATCATGTGGTTGTCGTTATCGCGACGCTCCTTGGCGGCCCACTGGGCAAATTCGGCGTTCTCGGCAATGGCCTGGTCGCACTTTTCCTGGCCGCGGCGATCGGAGACCTCGTAGCACAGGCACGAACGCATGCCCAGCTCCTGAGCTGCATCCTTAATGGTAAAGAGGCTTCCCGGAATCTCGCAGAAGCTCGCATGGTGATCGAAGATCGTGGTGACGCCATCACGGATGGAGTCCAAAATCGTAGCATAGGCGCTGGCCTTGGTGCCGTCGAGCGTCAGGTTGTCGTCGATCTTCCACCACTGCTGCTCGAGATTCTCCAAGAAGTTGGTGGGGTTGCAGCCCTTAATGGCAAGGCCGCGGGCCAGACCCGAGTAGATGTGGGTGTGGCAGTTGATGAGTCCGGGCATGATGAGGTTGCCCTGGGCATCGACGTACTCGGCATCCGGGTACTTGGCCTTGAGCTCGCGCTCGGGGCCCACTTCGACGATCGTATCTCCGCCAATGGCGACCGCACCGTTGGGGATGAACGGGGCCTGCGCGTTGCGGGTAAAGACGGAACCGTTAGCGACCAGAAGCATGGATGCTCCCTTCAACATCAGGGGCGGGGTTTGACACCTCTGACATGGCGGAGTGCGAAGCGCCGGCCTACACCGGAAACGGGCCCTCTCCCGTCAACGCTTCACCAAAGGGACAAACCCTTTGAAGTGCGGCTTGGCGCCGCATGGCGTCGGCGGACGAGGCGATGCGTCCGCCGACGAATAGCACCGAATTGGTTACTTCTTGCTCTCGGGCAAGACCAGATCCACGGCAGCGTCCTTGGCAGCATCGATGTGCTGAGCCACGACCGGCGTCTGCGGAAGGATCAGGTTAAGGACAATGGCCATGATGGCGGTGGGGGTTACGGCATTGGAGCCGATGACGGTGGACACCCAGGCGGGCATACCCTCGCCGGCAAGGCAACCGCTGGCCATCCAGATACCCAGGCCAAAGACGACGGAGGTACCGACGATGGTGGTAGTGCGCTGCGTGAGGCCCTCGCGGGTGAACATGCGCACGCCGTTCATGGTGATGGTGCCAAAGACACCGACGGTCGCGCCGCCGATGACGGGCTGCGGGATAGCGGAAAGGACGGCAGAAAGCTGCGGGAACAGGCCGGCGATGGCAAAGACGGCCGCGATGATCACAAAGACCCACTTGTTGACGACCTTGTTGGAGCAGATGATGCCCACGTTCTGGCCAAGGGCGCTGGTGGGAAGACCGCCCAGCAGGCCGCCAACCATAGAGGTGAGGCCCTGGGACACGATAGCGCCGGAAAGCTCGCGCTCGGTGGGCATACGGTCGATGGAGCCCAGGCAGGCGGCAGAGACGTCGCCGATAACCTGGATAGCAACCATGGGAAACACGACGGCGAGGGTAATGCAGACCTCGGGATCAAACTCGAGCGCGTAGGGCATGAGCTTGGGAAGGGCGAAGACCTGAGCGGTGGCGACGCTGGAGAAGTCGATCATGCCAAAGGGGATGGAGACAATCATGCCGACGATCATGCCAAAGAACACGGATCCCAGCTTGAGCGTGCCCTTGCCAAAGTTGGCGAGCGCAAAGACCACGGCGAAGGTGATAAGAGCGACGCACCAGGCCTGCGGGGTGCCCCACAGCGGCGTACCCATACCGCCGGCCATATACTTGACGGCCGTGGGATACAGCGAAACGCCGATGGAGAAGATGACCGTACCGGTCACGACGGGCGGGAACAGCCACTTGATCTTGCTGTAGGCCAGACCAAAGAGGACCGCGACGGCGCCGCCGACAATCTCGCCGCCCAGCAGCGCACCAAAGCTAAAGCCCGAGGCACCCATGGCCTGCAGGGCCGGCAGGAACGCGAACGAAACGCCCATGACGATGGGCAGGCCGCCGCCGATGCGACGGAAGGGAGCGAAGGCCTGAAGGGCCGTATCGATCGCCGAAAGAATGAGGGCGACCTGGATGATGTCGGTGCTCTGCTGGCTATTAAAGCCGTAGACGCCGGCCATGATGACCGCCGGGGTAATGATGCCGGCAAACGATGCCAGTACGTGCTGAAGGGCACACGGGATCATTTCCTTAACGGGAGGCATGCCTTCGCGAGTGAACAGGGCTTCAGTGCCGTTCGTAACCGTCTCCTGGGTCATTTGACCACCAATCCTCGAAGTAGTTGTTTTCGCATCTAACGCTCTATTGTGACGCAGTGCGGGGTTGAGGTTGTGCCTTCATTGCATATCGTATTAAAGATGATTCTCATTCTCAATAATAATTTTTTGTTATCAGACTATTCTTCAGCTGCCTTGATTATCGACTTCATCCGAACACCTCCCACATTCATCCGTACATGTACGGATGAATGTGGGAACCCGATACC
>UQIW01000019.1 GCA_900541235.1 uncultured Collinsella sp.
GACATCGCCGTGGCCGGCTGCCCGCGCCACTACATCATGCGCTCCAGCTGGGTCATCGGCGAGGGCCACAACTTCGTGAAGACCATGAAGGGGCTGTCCGACCGCGTAGCCGACCCGGAGGACAAGTTGGAGCAGGTCACCGTCGTGGACGACCAGCTGGGCCGCCTGACCTTCACGCGCGACATGGCGGAGGCCATCTTCCACGTGCTGGGGACGCACGCCCCCTACGGCACCTACGACTGCACCGGCTCCGGCGCCGTGAAGAGCTGGGCGGACATCGCCCGCGCCGTCTTCGAGGTCGCCAACGGCAACGGCGACAGGGTCGTGCCGGTATCGACCGCCGACTACTACGCGAGCGCCGCGGGCCCCATCGCCCCGCGCCCGACCCACTCCGCGCTCGACCTTTCCAGGCTCGAGTCGGTTGGGTTCCATATGCCCGACTGGGAGGAAGAGCTAAAACTTCATTTTGATTAGATGCCTTTAGTACATTGTTTGCATTCTTAAAATCAGTGAGAATGCAAACAATGCCATGGGCATTTATGCCATTTTGCCAAGTTGCACCAGGAATTTTTTGGATGGTTTTCAATGCATTTTAAACTTGCAAATTTGATTTTTAACGGATCTGATGCGATGTTGCAGTATCCATTGCTTTGCTATAGGGCAACGGAGGGTCTTGTTATTCCAACTTCGAATGACGCTATTGAAATCATGAAATCGACCAATGTTGATTTCACAACATATTTTAATGCGCTATCCATTTATAAGTGGCGAAAATACACTACTGCAAAGGCGTTTTATCTTCATATCGAGTATTGCGGCTCCGCCTTAACGCTTCAGCAGACGTATGCAAATAATTATTCTTGGATTCCTTCTACAATTGATGGCTCTGCGGTTAGTTTGCAACGATCCGATGAATGGAGTACGGCTGAAATCGAACTCTCCCTTTGTGAGGGAGAGATTCTGCACGCTTTTAATATCAGTACTGAAGGCCCTGTTAATATTCGGAATGCGTATTATTATTGCGATTGTGAAGAACTGGATATTCATCCAGTTGAGCTAGCGCTTGCAACTACTACGTTTAAAAAAGAAGACTATATTGTCCGTAACGTATCTCTTTTACAAAAGAACATTATTGATTCTGATGAAGAGATTGCTGATCATTTCCACGTACACATTATTGATAATGGCCGTTCGCTGAATAGTGCAAACCTGGATTCATCGCGTGTTACTGTTCATCCAAATCCTAATGTCGGCGGGTCTGGTGGTTTTGCTCGGGGGATGATTGAGTCACTTGAGCAGAATCCTAAAGCGACTCATGTTCTCCTGATGGACGATGATGTCGAGGTTCTTCCCGAGAGTTTTATCCGCACTTTCAACCTGCTCTCTCTTCTCAAAGAAGAATATGCTGAGGCCTTTTTATCGGGTGCTATGATGAGCTTGGAAGAGCCCAATTTGCGTACCGAGGATTTAGGGTTCTTTACTGCTAAGGGAACTTTTTCTCCCCTTAAGCCTGCAGGCTATATGACCTCACTTCATGATGTCGTTGAGACCGAGATATATAAGGCCCCAACTGGCCTTTATGAGGACACTGCCCAACAGTATGCTGGCTGGTGGTATTGCGTTATACCTACCGCAACGATTGAACGTGAGGGGTTGCCCTTGCCCTTATTTGTTCGTTCTGATGATGCTGAGTATGCGCTTCGTTGCAAACCCAAGTTCATGTCCATGAATGGTATTTGCGTTTGGCATAATTCCTTTAAGTTTAAGTATAGTGCTGCCGTGGAGCGTTATCAGGTAAGCCGAAATACGCTAATCAGTCAGGCGACAACTGGCGCTGCGCCTCTCTCTGATTTTCTTTATGAGATTCGTCGTGAAGTTGAGCTCGACTTGAAGAAATTTAATTACGATGAAGCTGCTCTTGCCGTAAAAGGTCTTGAAGATTTTTTGAGAGGTCCGGAGTGGATTTCTCATCCTGTCGCTGAATCCCGTTTTATGGCGGCAAATCGTGAAAGGGAACAATTGATTCCCATCGAGCAGCTCATCCCTCAGGCACAAGAATTGGGTGTCGACTTGACGCAACTGACTTTTGGCAATTTGAGCCTTGGGGGCGACAGGTCTAGGCTGCAGGCATTTAAGGATTATCTGACCATTAATGGCCACCGTTTTGTTAACGACTCCGTTAAACGTAACGGTAGGGTTGCTGTTATTGATGCTGCGGGATGGGTTTATCCCGCAGGTAAAATCAGGGATGTTGACACGCTTATTGTGGTAGATGTGCCTAATAAAAAGGGTGCCATTAGACATATGGATAAGAAGCGATTCAAAGAGGTTTGGAGTCGTTTTCGTAAAGCCGAGAAGGAATTCAAGCGTAACAAAGATAAGATTTATACCGAATACGCTTCGTATAGAGATGTCTTTACTTCGATCGATTTCTGGAAACAGTATTTGAAAGAGGCGTCGGAGTAGTCTTCATGTGAGTGGGTTTCAAGGTGGGACCCACTCATTCTTTTGTATCATATGAGTAATTGTGCTTCGTTCATTGTTTGTCGTTGCGAAGGTTAAGCCATGTCCTTGCTTTCTACTATTAAAAAGATCCTCCCTGGCTCATCCCGATCGTTGCATGCTATGCATGAGGATATGGACCGTCGTTTTGACGAGGTTTTCGCCCGTATTGAGCAGGCCGATAACGGTATCAATATGAATATCAATTACAAATTCGATACTCGGCTATTTCCAGAAATTGAATTGCTCAAGCAACGCCAACAAAGTCTGTCAGAACAAATGAGGCTTCGCTTTGAATTGTTAGCGCGACGTGCGTACCCCGATCTCACCCCTTTTGAGCTCCGTTGCAAAATCTTTGATGCATTACCCGACGCCGAGGGTGATATTCGATTGATGCAGCAGGCAAACGCGGCCTTGATGAGTAAGCTAGACGCGATTTGTGTTGCCAATAATATTCAATACTGGCTTTCTTATGGTTCTCTTGTTGGCACCTTGTCTCGATCGGGTTTTATTCCTTGGGACGACGATATTGATATCTGCATGCTTAGGTCCGATGTGGATAAGCTCACTGCCGCTTTAATAGACGGCCCTGAATATCAAATCACCCTCGTATATGACTGGTTTGTAAAGTGTCGTCAAGTTCGCTTTTGTTCAACTAATTCGCTTATACCTTGTTTTGTGGACATTTCGATTTACGACCGGGCGGCCAAGAATTCCAAGCGCGCGAACGATCAACTTAGGCAACTCAGAATTGAGCTTATGGATTTCTTTGACAAAAATGAACGTGAGTTTAGTTTTTGGAAAGATAATCCTTGGATGGTTCATCCACACAGTGGGCTTAGCGTGCAGTGCGGAGATGTTGACTTGGAAGCTCAGAGAACAGTTGTTTCTTCTGCGGAGATTGATCTTGTCCAGAGCGTATTCGATTCGTTTAATGAAAAGGCTCATGATCTAGGTTTGTTAACCGATGAGTCTCGTGGTGATTTTGCATACGCGATTGATAACGTTTTTGATGCCCCTAAACGTAAAATAATTTGGGACCGCAACGATATCCTTCCCGTAAGAAAGCATCCGTTTGACAGCTTCTCTTTTTTGGTTCCCGCGAAAGCGGAAAAGGTCGCTGATGATTGCTATCCTGGATGGCCTTACATGCCAATGGACATCTGTGGGCATGATCATTTTGCAAAGGATGTTTTGTCTGATCCCGATGTTCGCTCCGCGATGGCAAAGTTTGTCGACGAATGTAATTAGTAGTTACAACGGCTTTGATTAAGGTATTTAAAATGCAGTTTAAACTTGCGAATGTTGTACTTAAAGTTGAAAAGCATGCAAAGGATTTTCCCGAACTCTACTATCGCGTGCTCTCCGGTGGTGCTTCGTATGATGACGATATACATTCACTTCATGTCAATGGACACGTTGACTTTCTGACGTATGTGAATGGCCTATCTGCTGGCAAATGGCATCAGTATGCGTCTGTTGGCGGCGTTGTCTTGCATATGGCTTTATTTGGCAGGGGCCGGGTTGTCGTTCATGGAGTGAGATCTAGCGAGCTGAATCCTGTCGAGCTTAAATCGAATCCTTTTGATGGCAATGAAATTGATCCTTGCGTTCTCGATATTGATATCGATACAACCGGCTACGACTTGATCGGTTTTAGGATTGAGAGTGATGAGGGCTATTCCGTAGACCTCTTGAACGCCTCTTATCTGACTGATGTTCCTGAGGACTCAATTAACCAGATCAATCTTGCTCTTTCTACTACTACATTTAAGAATGAGCAGTACATTCTTCCGAATATTGAACTCGTTAAAGCGGGCATCTCCAAAGAGGACGGTCCGATTCGCGACCACTTCCACATGTTTGTCGTCGACAATGGACAGACGCTCGATTCTGCATCACTTTCCGATGAGCTAGTCACCGTGCTCCCGAATCCCAATACGGGCGGTTCGGGAGGATTCGCACGTGGAATGATGGCGGCTACTGAAACTCCTGATCAGTACACTCACATCATTTTGATGGATGACGATGTCTCTATTATGCCCGAGAGTTTGATCCGCACGTTCAATCTCCTCTCTCTTGCTAAAGGCAAGTATAAGGATGCCTTTATTAACGGCGCCATGCTCTCAATGGAGGACCCTACTCGTCAGTTCGAGGATGTCTCGTATGTGGCGACCACTGGTGCCTATCGTCGCGTAAAAGAGGACTTGAATGTTGGCAAGCTGTCCGACATCCTCGAAAATGAACGCACGAACGTTGAAGTTGATCAGGCCTATGGGGCTTGGTGGTATAGCTGCATTCCGGTGAAGGCTATCGAAAAGAACGGCCTTCCCATGCCTTTCTTTATCCGCTGCGACGACGTTGAGTTTGGCATGCGCAATAAGCCTGTCTACATGACCATGAATTGCATTTGCGTGTGGCATGCAAGCTTTGAGGGGCGTTTCCGCGCTTCGGTTGACTGCTACCAGTACTTCCGCAACTTCTTTGCCATGATTTCACTCGATGATTGTGCTGATGAGAAAATGTTTGTCCTTCGTATTCAGCGAGGGGTACGTCAGAACTTGCGCGATATGGATTATCAGGCTGCTGAGTTTATCCTTGATGGCTTTGAGGACTATCTGCGCGGCCCTGAGTATCTCCAGAAGCTTGATGGCGCCGCGACGATGATTGGTAAGGGTAAGTTAAACGAAAAGCTGATTCCTGTTTCCGAAATGGATCCAGAGCTTCTTCGCAAGGCTGGGGTTACGGAGCAAGTGCTCGCTAATGTTAATCTGGAATTCCATCCTTCGAAATTTATGAAGTATTGGAGATCTATTCCTTACGACAAACACTATCTTCCCGATGCGCTGTTGCGCGGAAAGCCCGGCTATGCAGTTAAGAATGGCAGCTGTACGCTTGAAGGCAATTCGACGCGTTGCAAGACGCTGGTATTTCTTGATCCGACCCGCGAGAAGGGGTCGGTCCGCACGATGGACCGGGCGCGGTTCAAGAGTATTCGCCGCCGAGAGCACGAACTGATGGCGCGCTATCGTAAAGAGGGCAAGAGCGTCAGGGGGGCATGGAAAGATGCCATGCCGTACATGACTTCGCGAGAGTTTTGGGAACAGTATTTAGGTCTGAAATAAGAAGAGGTCCGGATTAAGTCCGGACCTCTTCTTATTTTGAATATGTTTTATAGGCTTGTAACTCCCATTGTTTTCTTTCGACTTTTGCAACTGAGTCGAGGATTAGTCCCGTTGCTAGGCTCAACCCACACAGGAACATGAATGAGGCCGCAAGTATGGCCGTGGGGAAGCGGGGGACTAAGCCGGTTTGGAAGTACTCCACAACAATTGGAATTCCGAGGGCAAGGCCTATGATGGCGAAGATGAGCGCTATAAGAGTAAAGAACTTGAGCGGACGATAGTCTTTAAAGAGCGTTCCAATCATTGCGATGACCTTGATGCCGTCGCTAACGGTGTTGAGCTTGGACTCGGAGCCTGCGGGCCGATCGCGATACTCCACCGGCACGTCTTTAATTCGCCAGCGGTGATCGACAGCGTGGATGGAGAGCTCGGTCTCAATCTGGAAGCCCTCGCTCAAAACGGGGAAGGTCTTGACGAAGGGTCTGCTCATGGCTCGGTAGCCGGTCATCACGTCGTCAAAGCTGTAGCCGTAAATCCACTTGATCATGGCGCGAACAAGATTGTTGCCAAAGCCGTGGAAGGCCCTCTTGTTCTCTTCGGCATAGGTGCCGTTTGACAGGCGATCGCCAACGGTCATATCGGCTTCGCCGTTAAGGATGGGCTCGCAAAGCGCCTTTGCCGCCTCGGCGGGGTAAGTGTCGTCTCCATCAACCATTAGATAGCATTCGGCGTCGACATCACGGAACATTTGGCGGCACACGTTGCCTTTGCCCTGTCTGGGCTCGTGGCGCACCGTGGCACCGTGCTGCTTGGCGATTTGCGAAGTGCCATCAGACGAGTTGTTGTCATATACAAAGACGGTTGCACCGGGTAACTCTCGATGAAAATCGTCGACAACTTTGCCAATCGTCAGCGCTTCGTTGTAGCAGGGGATTATGACGACGGTATTCGAATAGTCCATGTAGGACCTCCTTTAATGAATCAACGGGTCGAAAGTATACCTATCGTCTGCCCCTTTGATTAGATATGGGTTAGTTCTCCAGATTTGTTGCGGTGAGTTATCGTCAACGTGGGAGGGCTATACTTTCCACTGTTATGTTTTACGAGACAAGGAGATGGTCCGTGGCTGACAACGTAGAGAGTCAGAAAGCGGTGGCTAAACCGGCCTCTCACGCTAAAAATGATTTTGAAAAGGACAAGTTCATTCTTAAGCAGCTTGTCACCAAAGATTTTAAGATTAAATATCGTCGCAGTGTTCTGGGTGTGGCATGGTCCGTGCTTAACCCGCTGCTGATGATGATTGTTATGTCGATCGTGTTTTCGACAATCTTCGCGCAAGGTCGCAATGGTTCTATTACGCCCGAAATGTATCCGCTTTACTTGATCGTCGGTAACGTGACGTTCTCTGTCATGTCCGAGTCGACGAACCAAGCGCTTATGTCCATCATTTGGGCTTCCTCTCTGCTTAAGAAGGTTAAGGTGCACCGTTGGGTCTTTCCGGTGCAGAAGGTGCTGTTCTCGCTCGTTAACTTCGCCTTCTCTTTGGTTGCCGTCGCCTTGGTTATGCTTTGGTTCCACGTGCTTCCCACCTGGCATTTAATTCTGCTGCCGGTTTGCTTGCTCCTGCTCATGTGTTTCTGCATGGGCTTGGGCATGATGCTGTCTGCGCTGGCGGTTTTTTTCCGCGATGTTATGCACCTGTGGACCGTTGTTATCACGGCCTGGATGTATCTGACGCCGATTTTCTGGACAACCGACTTCATTAGCCAAATGGCACATTGGATCCAGGTCCTTGTGGTTGTGAATCCCATGTACAACTACCTCCAGTTTATGCGTGATATCTTCCTGTTTAATACCGTGCCTTCTGCGCTTACCTTTGGGCTGTGTGTTGTTTGGGCTATTCTTGCTCTTGCTATTGGTTACGCCGTCTTTCACAAGACCGAGCACAAGTTTATCCTCTACATCTAAGGAGTGCTGCTCATGACTGAATCTGCTATTGATTACAGCAAGCAGCCCCTTGCTGTTGAGGTCAAAGACGTCACCATGATCTTTAACATGGCGTCCGAGTCGCTTACGAACCTCAAAGAGTATTTTATTAAGCTCGCGAAGCATGAGCTGTTCTTTGAGGAATTCCGTGCGCTTAAGCACATTTCATTTGATGTGCATCGTGGCGAGGTCGTTGGCCTTGTTGGTACTAACGGTTCCGGCAAGTCTACGATGCTCAAGATCATCGCTGGCGTTTTGGAGCCCAGCGAAGGTGAGGTTAAGGTTCACGGCAATATTGCGCCGCTGATTGAGCTTGGTGCTGGCTTTGACCCGGAGCTTACGGCTCGTGAGAACATCTATCTGAACGGTGCGCTGCTTGGCTATACCAAGGAGTTTATCGACGCTAGTTTTGACGAGATTATTGAGTTCGCCGAGCTTAAAGACTTCGTTGACATGCCCTTGAAGAACTTCTCGTCGGGTATGGTCGCGCGTATCGCCTTTGCTATCGCTACGATTACCGAGCCCGATATTCTCATCGTCGATGAGACGCTTTCTGTTGGCGATGTCTTTTTCCAGCAGAAATGCGAGCGCCGTATTCAGCACTTTATTGAGAGTGGCGACGTCACGGTCTTGTTCGTTTCTCACTCCATGGAGCAGGTTGAGCGTATTTGCCAGCGTGCTGTGTGGATCGAGAAGGGTGATCTGCGCATGGATGGTCCCGTGGACGAGGTCTGCAAGGCGTACCACGATCAGTTCAAGTAGGTTATAATTTATTGGTCGTGTGAACTTGTACCCGCTTGGACGCCCGGCTTTATGCTCCATTAGCTCAGTTGGATAGAGCAGGGGACTTCTAATCCCAAGGTCGACGGTTCGAATCCGCCATGGAGCACCAGAGAGTTTTTGAAGACCCGGTATAATGCCGGGTCTTTGCTTTTTGGGCATGTGGGCGTGCAGTGCTCCCTCAACAATAAGCCCGGTGTAGCATCGCTGCACCGGGCTTATTGCTTCTTGCGAATTTGGTTGTCGGTCTCGAGTCGTTGAGCTCCCTACGCCTCTGTCGGCTCCACGCCCAGCTCGTTGCGGACGAGCTCGAAGGCGGCGGCGATGGCCTTGTCCATGTCGTAGTACTTGTAGCCGCCCAGGCGACCGGCGAAGACCACGTCGCCCTCCTGCGCCGCCAGCTCCTCGTACTGCTTGTAGAGGGCCTCGTTCTTGGCGTCGTTGATGGGGTAGTAGGGCTCGTCGCCGGGCTTCCAATCCGCCGGGTACTCGCGCGTGATGACGGTCTTCTCCTGCGTGCCGAACTCGAAGTGCTTGTGCTCGATGATGCGGGTGTAGGGGACCTCGCGCTCGGTGTAGTTGACCACGGCCACGCCCTGGTGGTCCTGCTCGTCGAGTGTCTCGGTCTCGAAGCGCAGGCTGCGGTACTCGAGTGTGCCCAGCTTAAAGTCGTAGAACGAGTCGATGGGGCCGCAGTAGATCGTCCTGGCGGCGATATCGGGCTCGGCGGCGGCCAGCTCCTTGTACTCCACGCCGCAGCGCACCTCGACGCCCTCGAGCATGTTGGCGACCATCTTGGTGTAGCCGCCCATGGGGATGCCCTGGTAGCGGTCGTTGAAGTAGTTGTTGTCGTAGGTGAAGCGGCAGGGGAGGCGCTTTATGATGCTCGCGGGCAGGTCCTTGCAGTCGCGGCCCCACTGCTTCTCGGTGTAGCCCTTCACGAGCGTCTCGAAGATGTCGCGGCCGACGAGCGACAGCGCCTGCTCCTCGAGGTTTGTCGGCTCTCCGATGTTCTCGGCGGCCACCTGCTCGGCGATCTTGGCCTTGGCATCTGCCGGCGTGACGACGCCCGGCCACATCTTGGCGAAGGTGTTCATGTTGAAGGGCATGTTGTACATGTTGCCGTGGAAGTTGGCTACCGGCGAGTTGACGTAGTTGTTGAACTCGGCGAAGCGGTTGACGTAGCCCCAGACGTCCTTCATGGAGGTGTGGAAGATGTGCGCGCCGTAGCGGTGGACTTGGATGCCCTCGACGTCCTCGGTGTAGACGTTGCCGGCGATGTGGTCGCGGCGGTCGATGACCAGGACCGACTTGCCGGCGCGCTTGGCGGCATTGGCGAAGACGGCGCCCGAAAGGCCGGCACCGACGACGAGGTAATCGTACTGGGACATGGATATGCTCCTTTGTATGTCGATTGGACAGTTACTTTAGTTTAGGGACAAACATATCTGATGTCTTTGTCCCAGGGATTAGTGTAGCAGATGCTCTTTCAACAGCTCTAGCGCATGTGCGTAGCCCTTCAGGCCCTCGCCGGTGATGGTGGCGAAGCAAGCTAGGCGTGCATAGCTCACCTGGCGGAAGTCTTCGCGCGTCTCTACGGCGCTGATGTGCACCTCGACGGCAGGGATGGCAACGGCCTTGAGGGCGTCGAGGATCGCGACGCTCGTGTGCGTGTAAGCCGCCGGGTTGATGACGATGCCGTCGACCTTGCCGTAGGCCTCTTGGATCTTGTCGACGATGCTGCCCTCGTGGTTAGACTGGAAGACCTCGACCTCGTCGAAGCCCTGTGCAGCGCCCGCTTCCTGGCAGATCTGCACTAAGCGGTCGTAGTTGTCGCTGCCATAGATGCCCGGCTCGCGAATGCCGAGCATGTTGAGGTTGGGGCCGTTGATGACGAGTGCTTTCATGGTTGCTTCCTTTGCGATTGGAAAACCACCACAAAGGTGCCTGTCCCCTTTGTAGTGGTTTTGGTTAGAGAGCGGGTGGGAGGGTGTCGAGGATGGCACGGGCGGTGTTGGCGGCGCAGTCGCGTGAGTCGATGATGTAGTCGGCCCAGGTGCGGTAGCGCGGCATGCGCTGCTCGGCCAGCTTGTCGATGCCGTCGCGGGCGGTGATAGGGCGTCCCTTGTGGGCGAGTTCGTCGAGCTTGCGATTGAGCATCAAGATCTGGCTGTTTTGGTGCAGCAGCGGGTAGTTCTCGTCGCGTGTGACCACGCCGCCGCCGGTGGAGAGCACCAAGCCGCTGCGCTTGGAGATGTCGGACAGAGCCACCGTCTCCTGCTCGCGGAAGGCCGCCTCGCCGCGCTCGACGATAAAGTCGGCGCAGGGCATGTCGAGGCGTTCCTCGAGGGCGCGGTCCAGGTCGATGTGCTCGCGACCCGTGAGCAGGGCAATCTGCTCACCCACGCGGGTCTTGCCCGAGCCCGGCATGCCGATCAGCGCGATGTTCTGTTCGCGGCGTGACAAGCGCTCCGTTACATCCAGGATGCGCTTGCGCGGGGTGACCTGGCCGGTGTAGCGCTCAACAGCCTGTGCCGCTTGGGCCACGAGCATCAGCAGACCGCCGATGCAGGGGATACCGCGGCGCTCGGCCTCGAGCATGAGTCCCGTGCGGGCGGGGTTGTAGACAATGTCGATGACGCCCTCGAGCGCATCGAGCCCTTCGAGCGTGCAAGGCGCGTCGGGGCAATGGGGGAACATGCCGGCGGGCGTGCAGTTGACGAGCAGGGCGGCGTCGGATTGCTGCGCGATGTTGCCGTAGTTGACCTCGCTTGTGCGGCCCACGGGCACCACGGTGGCGCCCAGGTCGCCGAGTACCATGCTTGCCGTGGTGCCGGCGCCGCCGGTGGCTCCGAGCACGAGAGCCTTCTTGCCGGCAACCTCAACCCCCAGCTCCTCGACCAGGCACTGAAAACCAAAGTAGTCGGTGTTGTCGCCGCGCAGGCGGCCGTCGGGCAGGCGCGTGATGGTGTTGACGTTGCCCATGCGCTCGGCGAGCGGGCTCAGCTCGTCCAGATACTCCATGACGGCGCGCTTGTAGGGGATGGTCACGTTGGTACCCTCCCACTCGTCGCCCGTCATAAAGGCCGCGAGGTCCTCGGGCTCGCGCTCAAATCGCACGTAATCGAGCCCAGCGAGCTCTTTGTAGATGGTCGGGGTGTAGCTGTGGCCCAGCACGCGGCCCAGCACACCGTAGGGGCGGGTTGCGGCGGTATCGGTCATCTAGAGCACCTCCGTGTAGCTGCCAAAGTAGGTGAAGCTCTCGCACACGTCGTCGATGGAATCGAGCAGGTCGTCGAGGGCCTTGCTGCCAAAGGGGCAGTCCAGATCAAAGTAGAACATAAACTCAAAGTCGCGGCCGGGGATGGGGCGGCTCTCGAGCTTGATGAGGTTGATGTTGAGTGCGTAGAAGCGCTCGAGCACGCGATAGAGGGCGCCCGGCTCGTTGGCCGTGGTGATCATGAGCGAGGTGCGATTAGCGCCGGGGTAGACGCGCGGCTCGCGGCTGATGACGACAAAGCGCGTGTAGTTGTTGTCCGAGTCTTGGATATTGGGCTCCAGCACCTCGAGGCCATACAGCGTGGCACAGCTGCGCGAGGCGATGGCGGCGACGTCGGTGCGCTCGGAGTTGGCGACCATCTCGGCCGACATGGCCGTGTTGGGGTACTTGGTGGCGTGCAGGCCGTGGGACTCGATAAAGCCGGCACACTGGGCAATGGCTTGGCCGTGGCTGTAGACCTCGCGTATGTCCGCGAGCTTGGTGCCGGGCTTGACGAGCAGGTTGTGGTCGATCTTGAGGCGCAGCGAACGCACGATATGGAAGTCGAACTGGGCGAGCAGGTCGTAGACGGCGTTGACCGAGCCGGCGGTGGAGTTCTCGATGGGCAGCACGCCAAACTCGCAGAAGCCGTCGCGCACAGCGCGCATAACGCCTTCGAAGGTCTCGAAAAACGCGATGTCGGGCACGTCGAAGAGCTTGCACGCGGCGATTTGACTGTAAGCGCCCTCAACGCCCTGGCAAGCGACGGTGGCCGTTTGAGGGAAGGGCGTGTCGGAGGCTGCAGCCGTGGCGTGGGCCTTTTGCGAGACGGTGATGCCCTTGAGTTCGTTGATGTAGCGCTGCTGCTCGGCCTTGCTCATGCTCATGAGGAGACGAAACAGGGTGATGGTCTGCGCCTCATAGCGCTCGGGCGCGCGGCTGGCGAGGTTGTTGAGTTTGGAGCGCTCGCGGGCGGGGTCGAAGACGGCCTTGCCCATCTTGATTTTTGACTTGGCGACCTCGGTGGCAATGTCCATGCGCTCGATAAAGCTGTTGAGGAGCGTGGTGTCGATGCCATCGATGGTCTGGCGGATGTCAGCAAGGTCCATAGGGACCCCTTTCGTGAATCATTGCCCGGGGTGGGCGGGTTAGCGCTGGGCGGCGTCCTCGAGGAGGGCGTCCCAGATGGCGAGCGCCGCGGCTGCTTCGGCTACGGGGACGGCTCGGGGGACGATGCAGGGATCGTGACGACCGTGGACCGAGAGCTCGGCATTTTCCATGGCGTCCATGTCTACGGTCTGCTGCTCGCGGCCAATAGAGGGTGTCGGCTTTACGGCCATACGCCACATGACGGGCGCGCCGGTGGAGATGCCGCCCAGAATGCCGCCGGCGTTGTTGGACTCGACTTCAATCTCGCCGGTCTCGGCGTCGATGCGATACGGATCGTTGTTCTCGCTGCCGCGCATGGCGGCCACGGCAAAGCCCATGCCAAACTCCACGCCCTTTACGGCGGGAATGCCAAACGCGATTTGCGCGATGCGGTTCTCGATGCCGTCGAACATGGGGTCGCCGATGCCCGTGGGAAGCCCGTAAATGCCGCACTCCACGATGCCGCCGATGCTATCGAGCTCGTCGCGCGCGGCTAGGATCTCCTCGCGCATGCGGCCGGCTGCGGCGGCGTCAATGCAAGGCAGGTCGTTCGAAAGGATCGCCTTGCGGTCGGCCTCGCGATAGACCATATCGTCCATCGGCAGGTCGGAGATGCCGCCGATCTGCGCGACGTGCGCCATGACCTTGATGCCACGGGCCTCGAGCGCCTGCAGCGCGATCCCGCCGGCGATGCATAAGGGTGCCGTTAGGCGGCCGGAAAAATGCCCGCCACCAGCGACATCGTGCATGTTGTGATACTTCACACGCGCAGGGAAGTCCGCATGTCCGGGACGGGGCTTGCGGCGCAGCTCGGAGTAATCATTGGAGCGCGTGTTGGTGTTCTCGATAATCGCGGCGATGGGCGCGCCGGTGGTATGTCCATCGACAACACCGGCGATGATGTGGGCGGCGTCGGCTTCGCGGCGTTTGGTCGCGGTCTCGTCGCGACCGGGGGCGCGACGGTCGAGGAAGGCCTGCAGCTCCTCCTGGTCCACGGCGATGCCCGCCGGGATGCCATCGAGCGAGCAGCCGATAGCGGGGGAGTGCGATTGGCCGAAGATGCTTAAGTGCAAGACGTTGCCAAAGGTCGAGGACATGCTATTCCTCCTCGAGTGTGACCTTGCCGCCCAGCAGGCGGTAGTGGTCGAAGAAATCGGGATAGGACTTGTTGACGGCCTCGGCGCCGTGGATCACGACCTCGCCGGTGGCACGGCTCGCGGCGATGGCGGCCATCATGGCGATGCGGTGGTCGTTGTGCGAATCGACCTCGCCGCCGGTAAAGGCATCGACACCCTTGATGATGAGGTCGTCACCGGCAATGCGCACCTGCGCGCCCAGCGCGGTGAGCTCGCGGGTGGTGGTGGCCAGACGGTCGGATTCCTTGATGCGCAGACGGGCGCAATCGCGGATAAAGGTGCGGCCCTGTGCCAGCGAGGCCACGGCCGAGATAACGGGCACCAGGTCGGGAATGTCGTGGGCACTCATCTCAAAGCCGGCGAGCTTGTCGGACTGCACGGTGGCGGCGTTGGTGGAGCGCACGATGCGGGCACCAAAGCGCGAAAGCGCGGCGAGCACGTTGCGGTCGCCCTGTGCGGAGCTCAGCGACACGCCCTCGACGGTGATGGGGTCGGTGCCGATGGCACCGGCGCACAGCCAAAAGGCGGCGTTGGACCAGTCGCCCTCGACGGCTACGCTGCCGGGCGTGCGGTACGAGCCGCTGCTCACGCGGAAGTTCGTGACCTCGGGCTGGCCGTCCTTGGCCGGAATGCGCTCGACGTTGACCTCGACGCCAAAGGCCTTCATGGCCTGGATTGTCAGGTTGATGTAAGGGCGGCTCTCGATGAGGCCGGTCACCTGCACGCAGGAGGGCTGGGCCAGCAGCGGGGCTGCCAGCAGCAGGCCGGAGATATACTGCGAGCTCACGTTGCCCGGCAGCACGAAAGTGCCCGGGCGCATGCGTCCGCTCGTCTTGAGCGGAAAACCGCCCAGGCCCTGCAGGTCGCAGCCGGCGGCGATGATCTCGTCCGAGAGCGGGGACAGCGGGCGGGCGCCTAAGCGTCCCTGACCCACAAAAGTTGCTTCTGCGCCCAGCGCGCAGGCGACGGGCAACATAAAGCGCAGCGTGGAGCCGCTCTCGCCGCAGTCGAGCGTGCCACCGGCAAGGGCCTTGAGCAGGCCAAATTCAATGCTCTTCATGGTGGGGTGGACCTGGAAGCCGTCCTCGACGGTCTCGATGCGAGCACCCAGGGCCGTAAGGCAACGCACCGTAGCCTCGATGTCGGCGCAGGTGGTGTTACAGGCGACGTGTGTCTCGCCGTTGGCAAGCGCAGCGCAGATGATGAGACGGTGCGCCATCGACTTGGACGCGATGGCGGGAACGGTGCCCTTAAGCGGGGACGGGGTGATGCGGGCTAGCATGCGGATGCGTCTCCCTTCTGGCCGAGGCCCTCGGCAATGAGTTCGTGGAAAGTGGAAAGCGGCGTGCGGTCGATGCTGCAGCGGCCAATGCCGTGCGGAATCACCAGGTCGATGGTGTCGCCCGCGCGCTTCTTGTCGTGGAGCGCCTCGGCAAAGACGGCATCGGCCGAAAGCCTGCAGCGGGTCTTGAGGCCGTGGCGCGCGCAGAGCTCCTCGATGCGAGCGGGAAGTTCGGCGTCGCAAATGCCGTGCAAGGCCGCGGCGCGCGTGATGATGCCCATGCCGATCGAAACGCAGTTGCCGTGCCCCAGCTCAAAGTTCTCGCAGGCCTCGACGGCATGTCCGGCGCTGTGTCCAAAGTTGAGGAGCTTTCGCTGGTTGGTTTCGCGCTCGTCGGCGACGACCACGGCGCGCTTGATGTCGATATTGCGGGCGATGATGAGTGCTACGCGGGCCACATCGCGGTTGAGCAGCTCCAGCGTGAGCGGGGTTTTCTCCAACTCGGCGAAGAGCTCGGGGTCGGCGATCACGGCGTGCTTGACGACCTCGCCGCAGCCGTCGGCGAACTGCTCAGGCGTTAGGGTGGCAAGGCATCCCACGTCGGCGATAACCACGCTCGGCTGCCAAAAGGCACCGGCGAGATTTTTGCCGGCGGCCAGGTCGATGGCCGTCTTGCCGCCCACCGACGAGTCCACCATGGCGAGCAGGCTCGTGGGGATCTGCACAAACTTGCAGCCACGCATGTAGGTGGCGGCCACAAAGCCGGCCACGTCGCCCACGACGCCGCCGCCGAGCGCCACGATCACGTCGGAGCGCGAAAGCTCGTGCTCGGCCACAAACTCCAAAATGGCAACATAGGTTTCGGCGCGCTTATGGGCCTCGCCGGCCTCGAAGGTGCAGATGCTCACCTCGTAGCCTGATGCCTCCAGACTCTGCTTAACTGGCATCTGGTAGAGCGGGCCCACGTTGGTGTCCGTCACGATGACGGCCTTGGTGCCGCCGGCAGTGGCGCGCACGAGCGGTCCCGCCTGCTCCAGCAAAAACGTGCCTACATGCACCTGGTAGGGGCGTGCGGTGTCGATATCGATGGTAATCGCCATAAGCTATGGTCCTTTCGACCTGGCGTGATGGGTGGTCTAGTGGGCGCTTTCGTCGTCAAGTGCGCGTTTGATGCGATCGCCCTCGGCAAGGAGATTCTCCAGATAGCGCTGGTCGCGGTCCTTGAGCGCACGGCTGTAGGCGCCGAGCGAGTCGATCAAGTGGTCGATCTCGAAGGCGAGAGCATCGGCGTCGTCGATCATGAGCTCGGACCACATCTGCGGATTGAGGTGCGCCACGCGGGTGAGGTCGCGGTAGCTGCCGGCCGAAAAGCCGTGGTGGACCTGAGCGGTCGGGCTCTTAACATAGGCGTTGGAGACGACGTGCGCAAGCTGGCTCGTGAAGGCGATGACGCGGTCGTGCTCGGCTGCGCTGGTCACGCTGAACTTGCCAAAGCCCAAGGGGCGCACCATCTCGCGTACCTGGCCCAAAAGCTCCAGCTTGAGTGCGTCGTTCACCGCGGGCGGCACGAGAACGAGTGGCGCGCCCTGGAACAGGTCGGCGCGGGAGTGTGCGTAGCCCGAGTACTGTGTGCCCGCCATGGGGTGCGCGCCCACAAAGTAAAAGCCGTGCTCGCGGGCAAGCTCAAAGGCGCGCTCGCACACGATGCCCTTGACGCCCACCGTGTCGATCACCACGGGGCCCATGATGGCCTCGGTGTCGGTGGCGTCGGCGAGTGCCTGAGCATGCGCCTCGAGCCACTCGATGCAGGCCTCGGGGTAGCAAGCCAGGACGATGATGTCGCATTCGCCGAGCGTCTCGTCGTTGAGCTCGCCGGCGACGGTGCCCATGCTGGCGGCTGTCATGACATCGTCATCGGGGTCCCAGGCCAGCACGCGGACGCCCGCCTGCGCATAGCCGCGGGCAAAGCTGCCGCCGATGAGGCCCAGGCCCACGATGCCGGCGCACTTGGGGCCGCCCTGGTTAACGCGTGCGTTTCTCACCGTGCCCATGGGCTACTCCTGAACGGTCTCTTGGCAGACGACCTCGCGGATGGCGCGGATGCGGCGCATGGTATCGTCGAACTGGTCGGGGGTGAGGGCCTGAGCACCGTCGGACCAAGCGTGGCTCGGGTCGTCGTGGACCTCGATCTCCAGACCGTTGGCGCCGCATGCAGTCGCGGCGAGCGCCATGGGCTCAACATAGCGGGTGTAGCCGGTGGCGTGGCTGGGGTCGGCGACGACGGGCAGGTGCGAGAGGTGGTGCAGCACCGGCACGGCGTTGAGGTCGAAGGTGTTGCGGGTGCGGGTCTCGAAGGTGCGGATGCCGCGCTCGCACAGGATGACGTTGTCGTTGCCCTCGCTCATGATGTACTCGGCTGCCATAAGCAGCTCGTCGACGGTGCCGGACATACCGCGCTTGAGCAGAATCGGGGTCTTGGTCTTGCCGACCTCCTTGAGCAGGGGGAAGTTCTGGGCGTTGCGGGCGCCGATCTGCATGACGTCGATCTTCTTGTCCAGGAAGACCTGCACGTCGCGTGGGTCCATGATCTCGGTGACGATCGGCATGTCGAGCTCGGCAGACGCCTCGCACAGCAGGTCGAGGCCGGCGGGGCCCATGCCTTGGTAGGCGTAGGGGGAGGTGCGGGGCTTGTAGGCACCGCCGCGCAGCATCGTGGCGCCGGCGGCCTTTACGCGGCGTGCGATGCGGATGAGGTTCTCGCCCTCGACGGAGCAGGGGCCGGCGATGACTTGGAACTGGTCGCCGCCGATCTTGACGCCGTGGCCGCAGTCGATGACGGAGTCCTCGGGGTGGAACTTACGGTTGGCACGCTTAAAAGGCTCGGAGACGCGCTGCACGCGCTCGACGACATCCATGGACTCGAGCAGGAACGGGTCGATCTTGGTCGTATCGCCCACCAGGCCGATGATCGTCTCGTTCTCGCCGCGCGAGACGTCGGTCTTCAGGCCCTTTTTCTCAATCCAGCTGACGATATGGCTGACGGCCTCGTCGCTGGCGCTCTGCTTTAAAATAGCAATCATGGTGTGCCTCTCACCTCGATGGATAACCCTTGCAAAAACGGCCCGCATCGCGAGCCGTGTATATATGGTGCATGAGAGTTTATACTATCTGACTCGCTTTTGCCTTCTAAAGTGGGCCGTTGCGCCGCGTCTTCCTCGGAATTGCAAAGCTTTTTCTTTTATTTTGATAGCCCGTGGCGCACTTGGGTATAATGCCAAACGTTGGCCCTATTAGCTCAGGGGATTAGAGCGTCTGCCTCCGGAGCAGAAGGCCGTTGGTTCGAATCCAACATGGGGCACCATCGAACGCAAGGCCGTCCGAACCTCGCATGGTCCGGGCGGTTTTCTTATACCGACGCGACGTGATGGGACGTGGTATGGCAGCAACGGATATCGAGCGCGGGCTTTCGACCGCCGAGGTCGAGGAGCGCATCGCCGCCGGTAAGATCAACCGCAACATGGAGCTCAAGACCAAGTCGGTCAAAGAGCTCATCATCGAGAATCTCTGCACGCTGTTCAATTTGATCAACGTGATTTTGGCGTTCCTGGTCATTTTGACCGGTTCGTTTAAGAACCTGACGTTCCTGTTTGTGGTGTTCCTCAATACCGCTATTGGCGTCATTCAATCCATGCGTTCCAAGAGGATGGTCGATAAGCTCACGCTGCTGACCTCCAAGAAGGCCATCGCGGTGCGCGACGGCGCCGAGGTGGAGCTCGACCTGGACCAGATCGTGCTCGACGACATCATTCGCCTGGGGCGCGGCGACCAGATTCCCGCCGACGCCGTGGTGATTTCGGGCGAGGCGCTCGTGAACGAGAGTCTGCTGACGGGCGAGAGCGACCTTATTAAGAAACAGCCTGGTTCCGAGCTCATGAGCGGCAGCTTTATCGACTCGGGCCTGCTGCGCGCCCGTGTGATCCATGTCGGCGCCGACAACTACGTGGCCAAAATTAATAACGAGGCCAAGTACGTCAAAAAGGTTAATTCCGAGATCATGAATGCGCTTAATGCCATTGTGCGCTTTGCGAGCATCATCATGATCCCGCTCGGTTTAGCGTTGTTTGCCTCGAGCGTGAGCGAGCTGTGGGATGCCGCGGGAACCCCGGGCGATAGTGCGCTTTCATGGTGCTTCTCCGAGCTGTTGGCTGGTCATGTGCCTTCGTCGGCGCTGCTGTCCACGGTGGGCGCCCTGCTGGGCATGATCCCGCAGGGCCTGGTGCTGCTGACCTCGTCGGTGCTCGCCATCGCCACGGTGCGCCTGGCCCGCCGCAAGGTGCTGGCACAGCAGCTCTACTGCATCGAGACGCTCGCTCGCGTCGACGTGCTGTGCCTGGACAAGACGGGCACTATCACGTCGGGTCGTATGGAGGTCGAGGGCACGTATCCGCTGCCGGTTGAGGGCGTGAGCCTAGGCGCCAGCTCGGACGAGACGGCTGTTCCGGCCGATACCACGGTGCTCGATTTCGCGCTGGCTAACGTGGCACGTGCGACTTCGGCCGATGCCAACGAGACCTGCCAGGCGCTGCTCAACTATTATGCTGATCGCCCGGTCGAGGTGTCTGAGCCGCTGTCGGTCATTCCGTTCTCGTCCTCCAAAAAGTGGAGCGGCGCTTCGTTTGCGCAGGGCTCCTATGTAATGGGTGCGGCGCAGTTTGTGCTCTCTGATCGTGTGTTTTCGCAGGTCGAGAACCGTGTCGCCGAGCTTGCCGATACCTGCCGCGTGCTCGTGGTGGCGCGCGTGGACGGCTTTACGCTCGATGGCGATATGGTGGGCGAGGCCGAGCCCGTGGGCTTTGTGACCATCCGCGACGAGATTCGTACCTCGGCGGCCGAGACCATCGGCTACTTTAACGAGCAGGGCGTGACCCTCAACGTGATCAGTGGCGACGACCCGCGTACGGTGTCGTCGATCGCGCGCGTGGTGGGCGTGCCGGGGGCGGACGCTTATGTGGACGCCACGACGCTCGATACGCCGGCCAAGCTCGATGCCGCAGTGGACCGCTACCATGTCTTTGGTCGTGTGACCCCGCAGCAGAAGCGCGAGCTCGTGCAGGCGCTCAAGCGCCGCGAGCACACCGTGGCCATGACGGGCGACGGCGTCAACGACGTGCTGGCGCTCAAGGAGGCCGACTGCTCCGTGGCCATGGCGGCTGGCTCCGATGCCGCGCGCAACGTGGCCGAGATCGTACTCGTCGACAACGACTTTGCCTCGATGCCCGCCGTGGTGGCCGAGGGCCGTCGCTCCATCAACAACCTGCAGCGTTCGGCGTCGCTATTCCTGACCAAGACGCTGTTCTCGATGGGCCTGGCGGCACTGTGCATCGCGCTGCCGCCGTACCCCTTCGAGCCCATCCAGATGACGCTCATCAACTTCTTCTGCATCGGCGCGCCGGGCTTTGTGTTGGGCCTGGAGCCCAACAATGCTCGCGTGAAGGGTGCGTTTTTGACTAACGTACTCAAGCGCGCACTGCCGGCGTCGATTGCGGTCATTTTGGCTGCGGCACTCGATATCTTTGTGGTGCGCGTGTTTGGCTTTGGCCAGCTCACGCTGTCTACGATGTGCCTGCTTACGTCGTGCGCGGCGAGCGTCAGCCTGATCTGGCGCATCTCACAGCCTCTCACGCCCTTACGTGTGGTGCTCTTTGTGTTTGTAGTCGCCGGCATCCTGGTGGGCGTTATCGGATTCCCGGAGCTGCTGTCCATTGCCAACCTGTCGATGGGCCAGATGGTTATCTTGGCTGTCATCGTGGTCTTTACCTGCCTGGTGTTCTTTAAGCTCGCCACGATGATGGATTCGCTCAAGCCGCGTCGCCGTCATGCCGCAACTGGTTTTGGCCGCGGCGTGCGCGTCCGCCTGGGTCGCGGTGGCGGCAAGGTGAGCTCGACGGGCTCGACGGCCGAGCGTTTTGCCAAGCGCGTTGCCGCCGACATGGCGCAGCGCCGCGAAGATCGCACCGCTCGCGAGGCCGAGGCCCGCGCACTCGAGGGCGTGGCCCAGGCCCAGCCCAAGAAAAAGAAGAGTACCGGAGCCAGGCGCTCTCGCGTGACCAAGTCCGCCCAAGGCATCAAAGTCTCGATGCCAAGTAAAAAGAAGAAGTAACTACGCGCTCTGGCGATGTTGAATTGGTGCCTTGCTCCTGTGGGGCCGTGGCGATGTTATGCTCTAACCTCGATTGTTTGAATTGCTTCGAAAAGAGGATGCCGTGATCTGCCCGCATTGCCTTAAGACTATCGAGGACGGCGCCTCGTTTTGTCCCTACTGCAACGCCTACGTCGGCCCGGGCGACGGTCCCGAGCACACCGAGTTCGTGTTCTGCGAGGGCTGCGGTGCCCGTCTTTCTCCGCATGATCGTACGTGCCCCAAATGCGGACGCCCCGCTCCGGGTATCCTCTCCGAGGACGCGGCCGCATCCGACCTTGCTGCGGGCCGCACGGCAGGCTTTCCGCGCCTAACGCAAGAGCAGATCGATACCGAGGTGCCGCATGCGCCGGCCTCTGCCGCTGCGGTGCTTTCGGACGCCGCCGACCCCAATGAGACCTGTGTGCTGCCGGCTTTCGATAAGGATTTCGGTATCCCCAAGGTCGATATTCCCACGCCCGTTTCTCTGCATGACGATGCTCAAAAACCCAAGCGCAAGGTGCACCCCGACGAGGACGCCTATCACAAGCACAAGCGCCATATCCCCAAGCCGCTCATTATCATTGCGGTCCTCGCCGTCGTTTGCGGCGGTGCCTATTGGTTCGTGACGACCGATCCCATGGGCGTTATGCCTGGCTTCTACGACCAGTTTGGCCAGGCTGCGCAGACGACCTTCCCCACGCGCCAAAAGGGCGAGGCGACCGAGGACGATACCAAGCAGGACGATTCTGCCGAGGTGGTCCAGGAAGAAACCGTGCTGACCGATGATCAGCTCTATACCAGGCTCGACGGTCTGTATCAGACCATCGTGTCCTACGGTGACGAGGACCAGATTGGCGAGGTCATCGATTCCTTTAACAACGGTTATCTCCGAACGCCGCTGTCCACCCGTCAGGAGCTGTCGCAGAGTGCCTACGCCCTGCGCGACCAGATCAAAAAGACGCAAGATGAGCTCAACAACCTTAAGTATCAGGACGATACGGTCTATGCGGATGACATCGCCCACTTAAAGCAGCTTGCCGAGTGGATGTACGAGCGTGTCGACGTGATCTGTCAGAGCTGGGACATCTCGCTGGCCATTCCCGATGGTGAGTCGATGAGTTCCCACCAAAGCGATATCCTGGCGCCCATCGCGCAGGGCGGCAACAGCGCACTGAACCAGTACGACGCCAATGTGGGTTCCTGGAAGCCGCAGCAGCGTTCCTAAAATTAGTTCGCCATAGTCGGCATAACCTACGTGCGCAATTGATGTAAGCGCATGCTTATTGCTACAATTCGTACAAATATGCTTTAAACGCACGAGGAAGGAACCACATGTTTGGTTTTAAGAAAGAGCTCTACACGCCCGAGTATCAGCTTGCCGGCGACGAGTGCGCCGTTATCGAGACGTCGAAGGGTACCATCAAGGTCAAGTTTGACGGTGAGGGCGCTCCCATTCATGTCGCGAACTTCTGCGAGCTTTCCACGATGGGTTTCTACGATGGCCTTAAGTTCCATCGCTATGTGCCCGGCTTTGTCATTCAGGGCGGCGACCCCAATACCCGCGATATGTCCGGCGCCGACGTCGCTGCCGGTCTTGAGGGCCCTGACGGCATGCCCGGTACCGGTGGTCCCGGCTACTGCATCAAGGGCGAGTTTGCCACCAATCCGCGCAACAGCCATGTCGATGGTGCCCTTGCCATGGCACGCTCCATGGACCCCGATTCCGCGGGTTCGCAGTTCTACTTCTGCCTGGGTGCCCAGCATAACCTCGATTCCGGTTACACCGTCTTTGGTACCACGGTCGAGGGTCTCGATGTGATTTCGCAGCTGCGTGCCGGCGACGAGATCGTCCATGTCGAGATCGTTCACGAGTAAAGGGGACTTCCTTGAATAGCCAGCTGATCCAACAGGGCCGCGCCGCTTACCGCGCGGGTGATTTTTCCGCTGCAGCCCAGATGCTTGGGGCGGCAAAAACTCCCGATGAGATTATGGGCGAGGCCGATCACCTTCGTGGCAACGCCTTGATGCACCTGGGCATGTATGCCGAGGCCGCCGAGGCCTATGCCGCCGCCCTCAACGACGGCACCTATGGCAAGCGCGGCGCACTGCTCACCAACCGCGGAAAGGCTCTCGCCGCCGTGGGCGACTACACGACGGCCGCTCAGGCGTTTTCTGCCGCTACGCAGGACGCTTCCTATGCCACGCCGTTCAAGGCCTATCTCGGCCTGGGTAACGCGCTGTTCCAGTCGGGCGACTATGCCAACGCGGGTACTGCCTTCCGTCAAGCTGCCATCGACGGCGCCAATCCGGCTCCTGCCGCCGCACTCGGCGAGCTCGGTCGTTGCTTCATTAAGCTCGGCCGTCCGGCGGATGCCGTGGAGACCTACCGCACGGCTATCGACTTTGCCGGCCCCCGCGACGACACGCGTGCGCTCAATGCCGGCATGGGTCAGGCGCTTTCTGCCGCCGGCCGTCCCTCCGACGCACTCGACGCCTTTAACGCCGCTACTGCCGATGGCATCTACCAGCTCACTTCCGAGCAGGCCGATGAGCTTGCCCGCGTGCATGATTCGCTTGCCGCACTGTCTGCCCAGACGGCTATGGTCACGGCTCCGGCGCCCGCGATGGACGCTCCTGCCGTCGATCCGCTCGATCCTACGGGCGCGACCGGTCAGTTTATGCCCGATCCCTCGGACACCGGCTTCTTTACGCTGTCCGAGTCCGAGATGGTCCAGCAGGACCGTCAGGATCGTAAGCAGGCCAAGGTCCGTCGTCGCCATCGCCACACGGGTCTCAAAGTCTTCATCGTGCTGCTTCTGCTCATTTTGATTGCTGCGGGCGGTCTGGGCTTTGCCTACACGCGCGGCTTTGGCTTCCCCTCGCAGGAGTCGGTTATCACCGATCTGTTCCAGGCTGCCGGCGACGGTGACACCGCAAAGGCCGAGTCTTGCCTGGCCTCGAGTCTGTCCGAGGACGCCAAGTCGATGATCATCTCCTCGATTCCGCAGGGCGCCACCGTGTCCGTCGAGGGCATGGATCAGTCCATGACCGAGACGAGCGCCAAGGTCAAGGCTTCGCTGTCCAAGGGCGGCGAGCAGGAGTACACCGTCAAATTCGTGCGCTCCGACAATCATATCGGCTGGGCCGTTTCCTCGCTCGATATGGATTTCTCGGCTGCTGACAACCAGTAGTGACCTTATGGGATTTAGCTTTGCCCGGCGCTTCACCGCAAGTGAGGTGCCGGGCTTGCGCTAGTATCATGAGCTAGTAGTTTTCCAGCAATCATCCAACACATCAGGAGTTGCGTTGTTTTCTTTGATGGATATGTTCTTCGGTAGCTATGCGGGCGATCTTGCCATCGACCTCGGCACCGCAAATACGCTTGTCTCCGTGCGCGGCAAGGGCATCGTCATCCGCGAGCCCTCCGTCGTCGCCATCGACAAGAACGACGAGCGCATCCTGGCGGTCGGTATCGAGGCAAAGCGCATGCTCGGCCGTACGCCCGGCAACATTGTGGCCGTTCGTCCCCTGAAGGACGGCGTCATCGCCGACTTCGACGTTACCGAGGCCATGCTTCGCTACTTTATCGACAAGGCGTCCGAGAAGCGCTATCCGTGGACTCCGCGTCCGCGTGTTGTCGTCTGCGTTCCCTCCGGCGTCACGTCGGTCGAGAAGCGCGCTGTCTTTGAGGCCACGATCCAGGCCGGCGCTCGCCAGGCCTACCTGATCGAGGAGCCCATGGCTGCTGCTATCGGCGCCGACCTGCCCGTCGAGGAGCCCACCGGCTCCATGGTCATCGACATCGGTGGCGGTACCACCGAGGTCGCTGTTATCGCTATGGGCGGCATCGTCGTCTCGCAGTCCATCCGTATTGCCGGCGACGAGTTCGATCAGGCCATCCTCACACACGTTCGCGATGCCTACAACCTGGCCATCGGCGAGCGTACGGCAGAGGACATCAAGATCAAGGTCGGCTCCGCCGTGCCGCTCAAGGACGAGCTCGACGTCGAGGTCAACGGCCGCGACGTGATCACGGGTCTGCCCAAGACCGTGCGCATCGAGAGCGAGGAGATTCGTCGCGCGCTCAACAAGCCGCTCGACGAGATGGCCAAGGCCGTTAAAGACGCCCTCGATGCCACGCCGCCCGATCTTGCCTCTGACCTTATGTACTATGGCATATTGCTGACCGGTGGCGGCGCGCTGCTGCGCGGTCTCGACGTGCGCCTGCGCGATGAGACCGGCGTTTCGGTCAACGTCAGCCCCACGGCACTCGATAACGTCGTTAACGGCTGCGCCCGCGTGCTCGAGGCCAATGCGTTTGATGGCGGCTTCGTCCAGACCAATGCTTAATTTCCAAAAGGTGGATTCCATTTGGCACGATCTTCGGGTTTCTCCACAAATCTGAATACCAAGCGACAATCAACGGGTATGCGCCCGTTGATTGTTTTCAGCCTGATTTCGGTGTTGCTGCTCACGTTTTACATCCGCGAGGGCGAGGCAGGACCGATTCATGCCGTGCGTTCGGGCGTAACGACGATTACCTCGCCGGTGCGCTTTGTGGGTTCGGCTGTGGCGGCTCCCTTCAATGCGATCGGCAACGTGTTCTCTAACCTTACGGCGTCGCAGGACACGCTTGACGAGCTTAAGAAGCAAAACGAGGAACTGACCTCTAAGGTTGCTGAGCTCTCCGAGGCTCAAAAGACCGCTGAGCGTCTGGAGGGGCTGGTCGGCCTGCAGTCGACCTACAACCTCAAATCGACCGCAGCTCGTATCGTTGGTGCCTCGGGCGATGCCTGGACCTCGACCGTCACGATTGATAAGGGTTCTGCCGACGGGCTTACCATCAACATGCCTGTGACGAGTTCGGCCGGTGTTATCGGCCAGATTATCGAGGTATCGGCCAAAACGTCGACCGTGCGCTTGATTGGCGACGAGAACTCGGGCGTGTCCGCCATGGTGCAGGACACGCGCGCCCAGGGCATGCTGCAGGGTCAGGCTGACGGCACGCTGCGTCTTGAGTACGTGAGCGTCGACTCCGATGTTAAGGTTGGCGACATCATCGTGACCTCGGGCATCGGTGGCGTGTTCCCCAAGGGTCTACCGCTCGGCACCGTCTCGTCGGTTGAGAAATCGGCAAACGATGTGTACTACACCATTGTGGTGCGCGCTCAGACGACGGCCGAGAACAACGAGGAAGTGCTGGTCATTACCTCGCTGACCGACGAACAGTCGGCCTCGGATGAGGACGTGAGCACGGCCAACAGCACGCCGCAGGGAACGTCGCGCGATGCTGCGACCAAGACGAAGGACGAGAGCTCGGATGACAGTTCCGACACGTCCGAGACGACCGATTCCGGCTCGAGCGAATAGGGGGCATGTCCATGGATCTACACGAGCAGGGGATGAGCTCCCGCACGTTTGTGATCGCCGCCATTGTGTGCGTGCTGCTGCAGGCAGGCCTGGCACCGCAGATCTCCATTGCGGGCGGTCGCGTCAACTTCATGATTATCCTGGTGTGCCTAAGCGTGTTCTCGGGCGACCCGACCCGTGCCGTCGTGTGCGGTTTTTGCAGCGGCTTGTTCTATGACCTGTCCGCTGCCGTGCCGGTGGGCGTTATGTCGCTTCTGCTGACCGTGGGTTCTTTTGCCCTGGTGCACAGCGCCGTCGGTCAGACGGGCGGTACCCCGAGTGCGCGCGGCGTCACTGTGGGCGCCTTTGCGCTCGTCATTAATGTGATCTACAGCATCATCTTGCTGTTTATGGGTTTGGAGACGAGCTTTGTCGTGGCGATCTTCGGCCATGCGCTGCCGTCCTCGATCCTGACGGGTCTGGTTGCCATTCCGTTTTTGATGTCCGGCGTCGTGCCGCAGTCCGGCTATGGATTCTCCGCACGTGGCGGACGCCAGGCGGGTATGCGCTTTAAGCCCAAGACCCGCAAGCTCAAATAGGGGAGGCCCGTAGATGTCTTCCCAGTTGACGGTTATTATCGCCGGTATCGTGCTGGTTGTGGCCATCGTGGTCGCGCTGGTCATCATGCGTCGCGGCGATTCCCGTTTTACCTACGATACGCAGCATGGAACGGCCCCGCGCGCCACCGAGGGCGAGGGCAATACCGCGGCGACCGCCTTTAAGGGCCGCTTTTCCATCCTCACCACGGGTGTGGGCGCGATGTTTGCGGCGCTCGCCGTCAAGCTGTGGGGCATGCAGATGGTCTCGTCGGACTATTACGAGAAACAGGCCAATAGTAATCAGACTCGCACCGTTACAACACCCGCTGTGCGCGGTCGCATCCTCGACCGCAATGGCGTGGCGCTTGTCCAGAACCGTCCCTCACTGGCTGTCGTGGCCTACCGCGACCTTGCCGAGGATGAGGTTCTGGTTCGCCATCTTGCCAACGTGCTTGGAATGCCTTACGTGGCGGTCCTTCGCAATATTCAGGACAATACAGAGGGCGCCCAGAGCCTGCATACCATCGCGACGGACGTCCGTCGCTCCACGGTTGCCTATATTCAGGAGCATGCCGGCGAGTTCCCGGGCGTCAAGATTGCCGAGCGTACCGAGCGCCAGTATCCATATGGCGAGACGGCATGTCATATCTTGGGCTATACCGGCACCATTACCTCCGAGCAGCTCGAGGCCCAGAATAAGAAAACCTCTGGCGATGATGATGCTTCTGCTGGCAAGATTACGTACCAGTCGGGCGATATCGTGGGCCAGGCGGGCGTTGAGAGCTACTACGAAAACCTGCTGCAGGGTATTCGTGGCGAGCAGACCGTCAAGGTCGATGCCTCGGGCAATGTGACCGGTCAGGCCGGCGCCGTGCCCGCGAAGGCCGGCTCCGACATTAAGCTCACGCTCGACCTTAAGATCCAGCAGGCCTGTGAGACGGCGCTGGCGAGCGCTATCGAGCTTGCCAAGACCACTGGCTACAGCAATGCCGGCAACGGCGCTGTGGTGTGTCTCGATCCCAACAATGGCGAGATCTTGGGCATGGCGAGCGAGCCCAAGTTCGATCCGTCCGTCTTTATCGGTGGCGTCTCAAACGACGTGTGGACCGAGCTCAATGATGACAAGGGTTCGCACCCGCTGCTCAACCGCGCCATTAGCGGACAGTACATGTCGGCCTCGACCATCAAGCCGCTCTCGGCGCTGGCCGGTCTTGAGTTTGGAACCTACACTTCAACGCAGACAACCAACTGCACGGGCTATTGGACGGGCCTGGGCAAGGCTTGGGGCAAGCGCTGCTGGCTGACGTCTGGCCACGGCACCATGACGCTGCAGTCGGGTATCGCCAACTCGTGCGACCCTGTCTTCTACGACATGGGCAAGGCGTTCTTTTATGACGAGCAACATCCCGAGGGCCTGCAGGAGGTCTTTCGTCGCTGGGGTCTAGGCAAGACCTGCGGTATCGATCTGCCGAGTGAGGGCTCGGGCCGTATTCCCGATGCCGAGTGGAAAGAGTCGTACTTCACCGACGCCTCTGCCGAGGACCGCAAGTGGAATGCCGGCGATATGACCAACATTGCCATCGGCCAGGGCGACATCCTGGTGACGCCCCTGCAGATGGCGTGCGCCTATATGGGTCTTGCCAACGGCGGCAAACAGTACGTGCCTCACGTGTTTTTGTCTGCCGTGTCGCGCGATGGCGACGGCGATGCCTATAAGTACAACGGCAAGGGCAAGAAGAAGCGCCTGGAGGCCAAGATCAACAGCGATTCGGATTTGGCTCTTGTTCGCAACGGCATGCACGATGTGATTTACACGGCATCGACGTCCCTGGCGGCTCACTTTGGCACCCTGACGCCGCAGGTATACGGCAAGTCGGGCACGGGCGAGAAAAGCGGCGAGGACGAATACGCTTGGTTCTGCGCCTATGCACCGGCCGATGACCCCAAGTATGTTATCGCTACTGTCCTGGAGCAGGGCGGCGGCGGCTCAGATACCGCGATGCATGTCGTGCGCGACGTGCTCGGCGTGATTTATGACGAGCCCGATACCTCTTCGGCCTCGGGCGATTCTTCGGTTCGATAGGAGGTTGCGATGGATTTTTCTCCGGCGGATCTGTTCCGTTCAACCAAGACCGGCTCTCGCAGCAGCCTGGACCGTGTCAACAAGCAACTTTCGGCCTCGCGCGGCACGTTTCGCCAAAAGGTGCATATCGGTGTGCTCGTGGCTACTGTGGCGCTCGTCGCCTACGGTGCCATCATTATCTGGTCGGCTTCGCAGTTTAAGGCCGATGCTTCGTTCTCGCGCCATTTGCTGGGAATTGGCATCGGAGCGGTGCTGGCGGTGCTCGTCTGGCGAACCGACCTGCGCGGTATTTCCAATTTCTCGACGGCGTTGCTCGTCATCGACCTGATCGTGATCTTCTCGCCCAAGATTCCGGGTCTGTCCTATACGGGCGGTCTGGGCATGACGGGCTGGATCAAGATTCCCGGTATCGGCTTGACGTTCCAGCCGGTTGAGCTTGCCAAGCTCATCACCATCTTCTTTATTGCTACGCTTGGCTCGCAGTATAACGGTCGCATCGATACCGTTCGCGACTACGTCAAGCTCTGCGGCATGCTGTCCATTCCGTTTTTGGCCGTCGTTGCCATGGGTGACCTGGGCTCGGGCCTGGTCGTGCTGGTTTCGGGCGCCATCGTCATCTGCATGAGCGGTGCACGCCGCGAATGGGTGCTGTCGACCCTGGCCCTGCTCGTGGGCCTGGTGGCCCTCGTCCTGGCGCTTGATTCGGTCTTTGATTCGTTGCTCGGCCACGATGTGCTCATCAAGCAGTATCAGATGAACCGTCTGACGGTCTTTATCGACCCCGATAATGCCGATTCGGACGATGCCTACAACCTGCAGCAGTCGCTTATCGCCGTTGGCTCGGGCGGCTTCTTTGGTAAGGGCCTGGGGCATGCGACGCAGTCGGCCGGCGGCTTTCTGCCTGAGTTCCACACCGACTTCGTCTTCGCCTTCCTGTCCGAGACCTTTGGCTTTTGCGGTTCCTTTTTGCTCCTGTGCCTCTACGTGCTGCTGATCTTTTCGACGATTCGCGTCGCCTTTAAGTGCGAGTCGCTGTTTTTGCGTCTTTCGTGTGTGGGCATCGTTGGCATGTGGGCGTTCCAGACTTTCGAAAACATCGGCATGTGCATTGGCATGATGCCGATTACCGGTATTCCGCTACCGTTTATTAGCTTCGGTTCGTCTTCGATGATGATTCAGCTGCTGACGGTGGGTATCGTACAATCCATATGGCGGCATCGTTCGGGCGCCGCGTAACCGCTGGAGGGGTTTGCCATGAAAATTCCCGTAGATAAGCTGACCCGCGCTTTTAAGATGGGCGCGTCCGTTAAGAAGGATTCCGATACGCCGGTGCGCGTCTCGGTCTATCTGGATTCGTCCGCCTCGCGCTTTCTGGCCGAGACGGTGCGTGACGCCTTTGTGCCGCAGACGACCTCGGGCATTGTGCGCGTCGAGCGTCTGGGGGAGGAGCGAATTGCCCCAAAGACCGATACCGATGTGGTGCTGGTGCTCTCGTGTGGTTCCGACCGCTTGGAGAGTGCCGTGCAGGAGCTCGTGATCGCCGGCGCGCCCGTGTGCGTGCTTGCCGAGTCTGCTGTGGAGGTGCCGTTTATCGAGGAGTCTACGCCCATGCTCGGCGTGGTAGCGGCAACCGATAAGACGTATCTGCTCGAGACGCTTGCCCGCTGGATTCTCGATCGCACCGACAAGGAAACGGCTTTTGCGGCGAACTTTGCCTTCATGCGCATCGCTGCGGCCAATCGTATCATCACCTCGTGCGCGCTCACCAATATGGCGACCGGTGCGCTGGTGTTTTTGCCGGGCGCCGATTATCCCGTTATGGCGCTGGCGCAGGTGGGCATGCTCTTTGAGCTCGCTGCCGTCTTTGGACGCGGCATTAAGCCCGAGCGCGGCTACGAGGTCGCGGGCGTGCTTGCCGGCGGTCTTGTGATCCGAGCGGTCACCCGCGCACTTGTCAAGCAGACGCCGCATATTGGGTTTGCCGTCAAGGCGCTCACTGCTGCCGCGGGCACCTATGGCATGGGCCGTGCGCTCGTTTCGCTCTACGAGCGCGATGTCGACTACAGCCGTGCCAACGAGGTGGTCACTGCCACGTTCTCCCGCGTTCGCGATCTGGTGACCACGGTCGCGGGCGCTACCCGTCCTATGGCGTCCTATCAGGACGCATCAGATCTCGCTGCTTAGGGGTTTTCCGTTGCGCGTTGCATACCAAGACTGTTTTCATTTAATTGAGCCGTTGCTCGCCAAGGTCGAGAAGCCGAGTCGCTATATCGATCACGAGTGGGGCACGCTTTCCAAGGCCGATGCCGATTACCGCTGCTGCATGATCTATCCCGATGTCTACGAGGTGGGCCTGCCCAACCAGGGCATCGCCATTCTCTACAACATCCTTAATCAGGCCGAGGGCATTTCCTGCGAGCGCGGCTATGTGCCGTGGCCCGATATGGGCGATGCCATGCGCGAGGCTGGTATCCCGCTGCTGTCGCTCGAGGGCGCAGCGCCCGTGGCCTCGTTTGATATCGTCGGTATGCACGTGCCGCACGAGATGGCCGTGACAAACTTTCTCGAGGCGCTCGATCTCGCTGGCATTCCGCTGCTTGCGGCCGACCGCACCGAGGACGACCCCATCATCATTGCCGGTGGCCCCTCGGTCTATAACCCCGAGCCGTATGCGGCCTTCTTTGATGCCATTCTGATCGGCGAGGGCGAGGAGTCGCTGCTCGAGGTTTGCCAACTGCATCGTCGTCTGCGCGATGAGGGCGTCTCGCGCGCTCGGATTGTCGAGCAGCTCGCGACGGTCGATGGCACCTATGTACCGTCGCTCTACGAGGTGCGCCACGATGAGCCTTGCTCTCCGCACGGCTATACCGTGCCGCGTGAGGGCAAAGACGTCCCGCCGGTGGTCTACAAGCGCGTCGTTGAGGACTTTGGCGCTACCAATCCTCTGTCGCAGTCGTGCGTGCCTTACGCACAGCTCGTTCACGACCGCCTGTCTATCGAGATTCTGCGCGGTTGTGCCCGCGGCTGCCGTTTTTGCCAGGCTGGCATGACCTATCGTCCGGTGCGCGAGCGCTCGGCCGACCAGATTGTGTCCTCGGTGATCCAGGGCCTGGAAAAGACCGGCTACGACGAGGTGTCGCTCACTTCGCTTTCTACCACCGACCACTCCTGCATCCGCGATGTGCTCGGCAGGCTCAACCGCCGCCTGGAGGATACGGGTATTCGCGTATCCATTCCCTCACAGCGCCTGGATTCGTTTGGCGTGGATATGGCTGAGTCGGTCGCCGGCGAAAAGAAGGGCGGCCTGACGTTTGCCCCCGAGGCCGGCAGCCAGCGCATGCGCGACATCATCAACAAGAATGTGACCGAGGAGGACTTGGACCGTGCGGCCAAGGCGGCCTTCGAGGCTGGTTGGAACCGCATGAAGCTCTACTTTATGATGGGGCTTCCTGGCGAGCGCGACGAGGATATCGTGGCTATCGCCAACCTGGCCGACCACGTGCTCGAGCTCGGCCGCTCCGTGGTTCCCAAGGCGCGTCGCGGCTCCATCTCGGTGTCCATCTCGGTGTCGGTGTTTATCCCCAAGGCCGCCACGCCGTTCCAATGGTGCCCGCAGCTCGATTACGACGACGTCAAGCGCCGTCAGAAGCTGCTCATTACGAGCGTTCGTAACCGTGCGGTCCGCGTTCACTACCACGATGCCGAGACCTCGCTCGTCGAGGCCGCGCTGTCCCGCGCCGGTCGCGACATGACGCCGGTCATCATCGACGCCTGGCGTGCGGGCTCGCGTTTTGACGCCTGGGTGGAGCATTTTTCGCTCGACAACTGGAAGTCGGCTGCGGCCAAAAACGGTATCGATCTCAACGAGCTCGTGCACCTGCCCTACGAACTGGACTGGCGCCTGCCCTGGGAGCACGTGAGTCCCGGCTGCTCGCGCGGCTTCCTCGAGCGCGAATACCGCCGCTCGCTGGAGGGTGTCACGACCCCCGACTGTACCCGTACGTCGTGCACCGGCTGCGGAATCTGCCCCACGCTCCACGCCAAGAACGTATTGGTGGGTGATCGCGCATGAGTGAGCGCCTGACCGACAACTCCACGCTCTTTAGGCTTCGCGTTCGCTATGGCAAGCGCGACCGTCTTAAGTACCTGGGCCATCTCGAAGTGATTCATACCATTGAGCGCATCGTGCGTCGCGCGGGGCTGCCCTATGCTGTGACGCAGGGCTTCTCTCCGCACATGCGCGTGGGCTTTTCGTCGGCGCTGCCGGTGGGAACGTCGTCGACCTGCGAGTGGTATGACCTGTTTATGACCGAGTTCGTCGCGCTCGACGAGGCATTTGAGCGCCTGGCGGCGGCATCTCCGGCCGATCTGGCCCCCATCGAGGCGGCATACATCGACGTGCGCACGCCGGCGCTGACGGCGCAACTCACGCGTCTGTCGTACCGCATCGACCTGCATCTGAATCCCGACGCGCCGGCCTCCGCCGACGAGGTGCGTCGTGCTATCGATACGCTGCGCGCGGGCCACGGCATCGACTACGCACGCGGTAAGAAGAGCAAGCGTCTAGACCTTGACCACACTCTGGTGGGCTATGAGCTTAAGGCAGGGGAGCGCCCGGGCCATCTGGTGCTCATGCTCGACACCCATGCCGACAACGAAGGGTCCATGCGTCCGGAAATTTTGCTTTCTGCCGCTGATGTTTTGTTGCAGGGCTTGACCCCGGGCGTCGATGCACCTATTGTTTCCACCGGTATGCAAGACCTCGTGACCATCTGCTCCTACGATGTCGAGCGTCAGAATCAAGCATGCGAGGACGACGAGGGCCGACTCGTCAGCCCCATACCTGTGCGAACTTGTGGATTTGCTCCACATACTCGTTGACGGGGGTATTATCGCCTGCTACTATATTCGGCTGTTGCACTAACTGATGCATGAAGGGCAAGTAAACATGTACGCAATCGTTAACACGGGCGGCAAGCAGTACAAGGTCGCCACCGACGATGTCATCACCGTCGAGAAGATCGAGGGCAATGAGGGCGACAAGATCACCCTGCCGGTTATCTTCCTCAACGATGGTAAGAAGATCGTCACCGATCCCGACAAGCTGGCCAAGGCCAAGGTTACCGCTCAGATCGTTGAGCAGTTCAAGGGCGAGAAGCAGCTGGTCTTCAAGTTCCACAAGCGCAAGCGCTATCGTCGTCTGAAGGGTCACCGTCAGCAGCTCACCAAGCTGAAGATCGTGAAGGTTCAGGCTACCTCCCGCGCCAAGAAGGCTGTCAAGGCAGAGGCTGAGGCTGTTGCCGAGGCTCCCGTCGCCGAGTAGATTACACTCGTAACGAAAGAGTAGGTATACACAATGGCACACAAAAAAGGACTCGGTTCCTCCCGTAATGGCCGTGACTCCCGCGGTCAGCGCCTTGGCACGAAGCGCTATGCCGGCCAGACGGTAACCACGGGCACGATTCTCGTCCGTCAGCACGGCACGCACATCCACCCGGGTGAGAACGTTGGCCGTGGCAAGGACGACACGCTGTTCGCGCTGGTCGACGGTACCGTTGAGTTCCACAAGGGTATCAAGCACAGGGTCAGCGTACGCCCGCTCGCGAACGCGTAATTCACCCTTCATAGAGCACATATGTGGGAGGCACTTGAGTTTTAGGATTCAAGGGTCTCCCTCTTTTTTGTAGGAGGCGATTCTGTTGTCACAGTTCACCGATATCAGCCGCATTAACGTTTGCGGCGGCGACGGCGGAGCCGGATGCATGTCGTTTAGGCGCGAGGCATTTGTTCCCAAGGGCGGCCCCGATGGCGGCGACGGCGGTCGTGGCGGCAATGTCGTCATCCAGGCCGACGCTCAGCTGTCTTCGCTGATCGATTACCGCTTTAAGCATCATTTCCGTGCCGAGCGCGGAACGCATGGCCAGGGTGCCCGTCGCAACGGCAAGAGCGGTGAGGACCTGATTTTGAAAGTCCCCATGGGCACCGTAGTCCGCGAGCTCGATCCCGAGACGCAGACCCCGATGTTCGAGATTGCTGACCTGGTGCACGACGGTGAACGCGTAGTCGTGGCGCCCGGTGGTGCCGGCGGTCTGGGCAACACCCACTTTGTGACGTCGGTGCGCCGCGCGCCTGCGTTTGCCCAACTGGGTGAGCCTGCCGAGGAGCATTGGATCGAGCTCGAGATGAAGCTCATGGCCGATGCCGCGCTTGTGGGCTTTCCCTCTGTCGGCAAGTCCTCGCTCATCGCGCGTATGAGCGCTGCCCGTCCCAAGATTGCCGACTACCCGTTTACCACGCTTGTGCCCAACTTGGGCATGGTGCGTGCCGGCGAGTACTCCTATGTCGTCGCCGATGTTCCGGGTCTTATTGAGGGTGCGAGCGAGGGTAAGGGCCTGGGTCATCAGTTCCTGCGCCACATTGAGCGCACTGCTTTGATTATGCATGTCGTTGACATGACGGGCGGATTTGAGGATCGCGATCCGGTCGAGGACTATCGCATCATCAACCGTGAGCTCGAGCAGTATGGTGCCGAGCTTTCGGAGCGTCCGCAGATCGTCGTTGCCAACAAGTGCGATGCGCCGGGCACGGCCGACAAGATTGCCGACCTTAAGCGTGCGGCACTCGACGATGGCCATATGTTCTTCGCCGTGTCCGCTGTGACGGGTGCCGGTCTCAACACGCTGATGCTTGCCGTGGGCGAGCAGGTGGCCAAGCTCCGCGCGGAACTTGCGGTTTCCGATGAGCCTGTCGATCTTCGTGATGATGAGTGGGAGCGCCGCCGTCTGCAGCGCGAGAAGCGTTTCCGCATTGTTCAGGAAGAGCCCCATGCCTTCCGCGTGGTCGGCCGTGCCATCGAGCGCATGGTTATCCAGACTGACTGGGAAAACGAGGAAGCTGTCATCTACCTGCAGCATAAGTTTGCGCGCATGGGTGTCGACGACGCGCTCGAGAAGGCCGGCTGTCGTGCCGGCGACGAGGTCCGCATTTGCCAGCGCGCCTTTGACTTTGAGGGCGCCGAGGACTTCTCGGAGTTTGAGGACGAGCTCGAGGATGCAGGCGTTGAGGTTATTGACGTAGCGGCCGAGGGTGCGGACGTGGTTGATGCCACCGAGGGCTCCGAAGGCACTACCGAAGTCGACGTTGTTGAGACCCCGGAGGGCGAGTAGGCCATGTCGCTGCGCGGTGGAATCGGTCTGCCCGAGCTTCCTCTAGAAGACGGGCAGGAGTTTAGGCTCGGCATTATGGGTGGTACCTTTGACCCGATTCATTACGGGCACTTGGTTACCGCCGAGCAGGCGCGCGAGTCGCTCGACTTGGACGCCGTGCTCTTTATGCCGGCCGGCTCTCCCGCCTTTAAGCTCGACAAACCGGTGACGCCTGCCGAGGACCGTTATGCCATGACGGTTCTCGCGACCGCTGCGAATCCGGCTTTTTTGGCGAGCCGTTTCGAGATCGACCGTCCTGGCGTGACCTATACGGCCGATACGCTTCATGCCCTTCGCGACTTTTATCCGCCTCAGGTAAAGCTCTACTTTATTACGGGTGCCGATGCGATTATCGATATTGTGACCTGGCACAATGCTAGTGAGATTGCCGAACTGGCAACCTTTATTGCTGCGACGCGGCCGGGCTTTGACATCGATACGGCCCGGGCGCGGATTAAGGAATCGGGGCTGCCATTCGACGTGCGCTATATCCAGATTCCGGCGCTGGCGATTAGCTCGACCAACATTCGCAAGCGGGTTGCCCGCGGCATGAGCGTGCGCTATCTTACGAGCGAGTCCGTGCTCGGCTATATCCGTAAACGCGGCCTGTATGCCGATCTTGGGCAAGACGATTTTGATTGATGGGGGTCTATGTTGTCGGTAGAAGATCAGTTTGAGGGCGACGAGCGCGCGCTCTTGATGCGTATCCACGAGTTGCTCGATGTGCGCATGAAGGATAAACGTAAGCGCTACGTGCATTCGCTCGGGGTTGCCGAGACTGCGCTGCACCTAGCCGAGGTATACGGTGTCGACCGCTTTGATGCCGCTGCCGCCGGCCTGCTCCATGACTGGGACAAGGTGCTCTCCGACGACGAGCTGGTCACGCGCGCTCTGCATTATGGCATTAAGATTGCCGGCTCTCCGTCTGCCGCGACGCCGCTTTTGCATGGCCCGGTTGCCGCCTATGAGCTTCCGCAGCTTTTTCCTGAGCTGTCGCGGGCGGTCTTTCAGGCTGTCGACCGTCACACCGTGGGCGCTTGCGACATGACGCCGCTCGATATGGTGGTCTTTGTGGCCGATGCCATCGAACCCAACCGCCATGGCGATTATGCCCATGCGCTGCGCAAGATGGTGGGGAAGTCCTCGCTCGACGAGTTGTTCTTCTCCTGTTTTGCTCAGGGTCTGGTCTATGTGATCCAGACCGGGCGTTATCTTTATCCCACGGCTATTACGATTTACAACCATTACGCCCAGCTGCGCTAGCTCGGGCTGTCTAGAAAGAGGTATTCCATGGCCGACGAGACCATGACCGACGAGCAGATTCTTGAAGGTGTGGAGCACAAGAGTTTCGTTGCCACGTCCGACCGCACTGCCGCCTCGCTGTCCGCGAGCGGTGTCGCCGCCGAGGATGTCGCTCGCGCTGCCGCGCAGGCCGCCTACGACAAGAAAGGCGAGGACGTTCAGGTGCTCGACCTGACTGAGCTTTCCGATGTTTGTGACTACTTTGTCCTTGCTACCGGCACCAACAACCGCCAGGTTGATTCGATCGTCGACGAAATTGAGGAGAAGGTTGCCGAGGCTTGCGGCGAGCATCCGTTCTCTATCGAGGGCCGTGAGCAGAAGACCTGGATGCTCATGGACTACGGCTCGGTTGTCGTCCACGTCTTTACCCCCGAGGCCCGCGAGTTCTACCGTCTCGAGAAGCTCTGGGGTGACGCTCCCCAGCTTCCCCTCGACCTCCTTTAGTAGTTCATTTGGGACGGGGCTTTTTAGCTACCCTTTACCGTTCGCCGGTCAGTTGCGCCATTCGCAGCTGCCCGGCTTTCTTTTTGCCATAGGGGCTAATCGTTAAAGCGGGATTGGCGGCCGAAGGAAAGGGCGGTGTCGCCGAATTTGTCTCGGACGGCGTCGATGGCGACGGAGAGGTCGCGGCGGTCGCTGGATTGGGCTCCGCGGTCATCGATCTCGCAGAACAGGTCGGTCTGGATGCCGCCTTGGTGGTCGAAGTCGCTCATGCCGATGCCCGCTAAGCGAACATGCATGCCTTCCTGCCAGATGTTGTCGAGCAGTTCGAGTGCAACCGCCACGAAGATGTTCTCATCGTCGGTCGGATGAGGCAGCCGGCGCTGTGCCGTACGCCCGCTGCCGTACGAATACTTAAGCTTGAGCGTTACCGTGGCACCCGTCAGCCCCTGACGGCGCAGGCGGCGTCCCACTGACTCTCCCAACAGCGCAATCGCCGCCTCAATATCCCCACGCTCAGTCAAATCTTTAGCAAAGGTGCGTTCATTGCTGACCGACTTGACCTCGCGCTCTTCATCGAGGCTCGTGACTTCGGAGATTTCGAGTCCCAGCGCACGCTGGCGCATGCGTTCGCCGTTGACGCCAAAAATAGAGGCCAAGGTGGATTCCGGTGCACGTGATAGCTCGCCGAGGGTGTAGATGCGCATGCGGCGCAGTCGCTCCTCGGCCGAGCGTCCGATGCCGCTCATGGCAGATACTGGCAGCGCGGCCAAAAAGCGCTGCTCGGTTCCGGGGCGCACGATGGTCAGCCCAAACGGCTTATCCCGCTCGCTTGCGATCTTTGCGACCGTCTTGTTGCAGCCCACGCCAATGGAGCACGTCACTCCCAGTACTGCCACGCGGTCGCTTATACGCCGCGCAACCAGCAGCGGGTCTTCGGGCGCAAAGCGACCCGGTGTGATATCGATAAAGGCTTCGTCGATGGATACGCGCTCAACGCGCGGGGTCTCGTCGGCGAGAATCGCCATGACCTGCGCGCTCACCTCGCGGTAGCGATCAAAGTGCCCGTGCGTCCAAATGGCTTGCGGGCACAAGCGCCGCGCCTCGGCCGAGGCCATGGCAGAGTGCACGCCAAAGCGACGCGCCTCATACGAACACGTGGACACGACGCCACGCGAATCGGCGTCTCCGCCCACGATGAGCGGCTTTCCGCGCCATTCGGGATGATCGAGCATTTCCACGCTCGCAAAAAACGCATCAAGGTCCATCAGGCCCACCGCCGGACCCGTCCAGGGAGGCGGCGTGAGGCCCATGGCATCCTCATAACCGTATGTATGTTCGCGTCTTTCCATGTCATGAGTATACCGCGCAGCTCATGTGGGGTGCGTGTATGTGCTTGCAAATCCCGAATTCTTGTCTAAGATATGGATTTGCCCTCGACTACACCGAAGAAGTTGGTCTCACGGACTTCACCTGCCCGCGTCGATGGCGTATTATGTTCAACTGTTTGTTTGTAGTTGCAGCCTAAAGCTGCTTGGTTGGAGGAGTTTCCTTTGGCAGTCAAGATTCGCCTTGCTCGTCACGGCGCTAAGAAGCGTCCGTACTACCGTGTCGTCGTCGCCGATTCCCGCGCCCCGCGTGACGGTCGTATCATCGAGGAGGTTGGCCGCTACAACCCGATGACCGCCCCCAAGACCATCAACCTCGACCTCGAGAAGATCGCTGACTGGCAGTCCAAGGGCGCTCAGCTCACCGACGCTGTCGCTGCTCTGGTCAAGGCCGCCAACGAGGGCGAGAAGACCGAGACCGTCGTCAAGAAGTCCAAGAAGCAGCTCGCCAAAGAGGCCGAGGCCGCTAAGGCTGCCGCTGAGGCCGCTGAGGGCGCCGAGGAGTAAATCGTGCCTGAGGTTGACGCTGCACAGCTCGAGGGTGAGGCAATGCTCTCAGATCGCATCGCCGATCTCGTCGAATATCTCGTTGTTCAGATCGTCGACGACCCGGATTCCGTGAGCCTCGAGGTCATCGATGGTGACGACGCCTCCACGATTGAGGTTTCTGTTGCCGAGGATGACGTCGCTAAGGTCATCGGCCGTCGTGGCCGTACCATCAAGGCCATTCGCACGCTCGCCCGTGCACTGGCCGCTCGCCTCGACACTGCAGTCGAGGTAGAGGTTCTGGGCTAGGACCTTGAGGTCCCAGTACAAAAACATCGCCCGTGTGGTCAAGCCGCACGGAAGGAAGGGGGAGGTCCTCGCGCAGCCGCTGCGGGGGCTTCCTTCTGTATTGACGCCGGGTATGCGCGTCGCCTTGACGCCGCCGGCGCTCAAGCGCGACCGTTTTTGCACGGTCGTATCCGTCACCGATACGGGCGATGGCGATCTGGTCTCGTTTGAGGGCATTGACGACTTGACGGCCGCCGAGGGCATCACGGGATGCTACGTGCTGGCAAATCGTGACGTTTTTGAGCTCGATTCGCTCGACGCTGCCTATACCGACCTGATGGGTCGCGAGGTGGTCGACGAGCGCTTCGGTTTGCTCGGTACGATCGTCGAGATCATGTCGACGCCCGCCAACGATGTTTGGGTTGTCGAGGGCAATCGGTACGGCGAGGTGCTGATTCCCGTGATCGAGCAGGTTGTGCTCGATCTTCCCGATCAGGGGACAATTTCCGTCCGCGTTATGGACGGTTTGATCGATATGGACAAGTAGGGAGGATAACATGCTGATCGAGACCCTTTCGGTCTTTCCCGAGATGTTTGAGCCCGTCATGTCCACATCGATCTTGGGCCGCGCCCGCAAGGCCGGCCTTTTTGATTTTAAGGCCTATAACCTGCGTGACTGGACGCACGACCGCCATCGTACCGTCGATGACGAGCCGTACGGCGGCGGGCAGGGCATGCTCATGAAGGTCGAGCCTATCGCAGAGGCCATCGAGGCTATTAGCTCCGAGGGTCCCAAGCCCACTGTGGTGTTCTTTACCCCCTGTGGCGAGCCTTTTACGCAGCATGTGGCCGAGCGCCTGCTCAAAAGTGAGCGCCTGCTGTTTGTGTGTAGTCGCTACGAGGGCGTCGACGAACGTGCATATGCGTATGCCGACGAGCGTCTGTCGATCGGCGACTATGTGCTTACGGGTGGCGAACTTCCCGCTATGGTCGTTGCCGATGCTGTCGTACGCCTGATTCCCGGCGCCCTGGGCGACGAGATGAGCAATGTGGACGAGTCGTTCTCGACCGCCGAGGACGGAGGCCTGCTCGAGTACGCGCAGTACACCCGCCCCGCCGAGTTCAACGGCGAGGGCGTGCCGCCGGTGCTCGTGAGCGGCGACCACGCCAAGGTTGACGCCTGGCGCCGTAAGAATGCCATCGAGCGCACCTGCCGCTGGCGTCCCGACCTGATCGAGACGGCGCGGCTTACGCCCGAGGAGCGCGCATACGCGCAAGAGATCCTGGACGCATCGTATTCGAAGAGCGAGGAGTGAGAATGGTTCCTTCGCAGCATTCCGTGCTAAAGGGTGCGTTTGAGTGGATCGCGGTCGTCGCCATCGCACTGGTCGCCACCTTCTTGATTCGCTCGTTTGTGGTCGAACCCTTTGTGGTGCCCACCGGCTCCATGGAGTCCACGATCGAGATCGGCGACCAGATCCTGGCGCAAAAGGTGAGCCTTGAGCTCGGCCGCCCCGTCAGCCAAGGCGATATTGTGGTGTTCCACAACCCAGATGGCACCTCCGAGCATGATGTTCTCGTCAAGCGTGTTATTGCCACGGCCGGCCAGACGGTCGACCTTCAGGACGGCAGGGTGGTCGTTGACGGCCAAGCGCTCGACGAGGGCTATACGACCGGCATGAGCTGGCCGCTTTCGGTCCAAGCTCCTGGCGCTCAGGTAAGCTATCCCTACACCGTTCCCGACGGGTGCGTGTGGGTGATGGGCGACAACCGCGAAAACTCTGCCGACTCACGCTACTTTGGTCCCGTCGATCGCTCTGATTTGATCGCCGTGGCGCTTGTGCGCTACTGGCCGCTCAACCGCATCGGCGCTATCGACTAAAAACCGCTATAGTACAGTACCTAACCGTGTAATCGTTTCGACGAGGGGATATTAGAGGCATGAACGCTTCATCGCTTTCCTTCCAAGACATCATCCTGCGCCTCCAGCAGTACTGGGGCGAGCAGGGCTGCGTCATTATGCAGCCCTATGACTCCGAGGTCGGTGCCGGTACCTTCCATACCGCGACCACGCTGCGCTCGCTCGGTCCCGCCGAGTGGCGCACCTGCTATGCGCAGCCCTGCCGCCGTCCCGCCGACGGCCGCTACGGCGAGAACCCCAACCGCATGCAGCACTACTATCAGTTCCAGGTGCTCATCAAGCCTTCTCCGGTTAACGCCCAGGAGCTCTACCTGGGGTCTCTTGCCGCTATCGGTCTGGACCCCAACGACCATGACGTCCGCTTTGTCGAGGACGACTGGGAGAGCCCGACGCTCGGCGCCTGGGGCCTTGGCTGGGAGGTCTGGCTCAATGGCATGGAGGTCACGCAGTTTACGTACTTCCAGCAGGTGGGCGGCATCGAGGTCGACCCCGTGCCCGTCGAGATCACCTACGGCCTGGAGCGTATCGCCATGTACGCCCAGGGCGTTAACTCGGTCTACGACCTGGTGTGGAGCTACCTGCCCGACGGCACTCCCATGACCTATGGCGACGTGTTCCTCGAGAACGAGCGCGAGTTCAGCGCCTACAACTTTGAGGTTGCCAACGTCGAGATGATGCGTCAGAAGTTTGACGACTACGAGGCCGAGTGCCACTCCTGTCTGGAGCGCAAGCTGCCGCTACCGGCGTACGACTGCGTCATGAAGTGCAGCCATGCCTTCAACCTGCTCGATGCCCGCGGCGCGTTGTCCGCGGTCGAGCGTGCCAACTACATCCTGCGCGTCCGCGCCGTCGCCAAGGCGTGCTGCGAGGCCTACATGGCCGAGGTCGCCGGAGTCAACGAGAATGCCGACCAGGAAGGCGAGGTGGCGTAAGCCATGGCAGACGCTAAGGATTTCCTGTTTGAGATCGGTACGGAGGAAATGCCCTCCGCGCCGCTGAACAATGCCGTCAAGCAGCTTGGCACCATGATCGCCAAGGGCCTCGATGAGGCCGGTCTGGCCCACGGCGAGGTCCGCGTGATCTCGAGCCCGCGTCGTCTGGCTGCGCTCGTGGCCGACGTCGCCACCGCGACCGATGAGGTTCACGAGGTCAAGCGTGGTCCCGCGGCAAACATTGCCTTTGATGCCGACGGCAACGCCACCAAGGCCGCCCAGGGCTTCGCTCGCAAGTGCGGTGTGGCTGCCGAGGACCTGGTCCGTCGCGAGGACACTGACGGTCGCGAGTATGTGTTCGCCGAGAAGAACATTCCCTCCGCACCGGCTACGCCGATTCTGACCGCTCTGTGCGAGAAGACCATCGCCGGCCTGCAGTGGCCCAACTACCGCAGCCAGCGTTGGGGTCACGAGCATGCGACCTTTGTTCGTCCGGTCCGCTGGATCTGCTGCCTTTTGGGCGAGGATGTTGTGCCCGTGTCGTTTGCCGACGTGACGAGTGGCAACACCACGCGTGGTCATCGCGTACTTGGCCCTGGTGACCATGTGGTCGCCAGCCCCGCCGTCTACGAGCAGGTGCTCGAGGACGCCGGCGTGCTTTCTGCCGAGCGTCGTCGTGAAGCCATCCTTGCCGGTATCGCCGAGGTCGAGGCTGCGCGCCCCGGTTGCCATGTCGACACGCCCAAGAAGGTCTTCGAGGAGGTCATCAACCTCTGTGAGTGGCCGACGGTGCTTGTCGGTACCTTCGATGAGGAGTTCCTCAAGGTCCCGCATGAGATCATCTGCGAGTCTATGCTCACCAATCAGCGCTACTTTCCGATCTATGACGGCGAGGGCAAGCTGACGCGTGAGTTTGTGGTCGTCTCCAACAGCAAGCCCGAGAATGCCGAGCGCGTGATCGACGGCAATGAGCGCGTCGTGCGCGCCCGCCTGGACGACGCCAAGTTCTTCTACGAGGAGGATCTGAAGATCTCCCTCGACGAATTCCGTGAGCGTCTGGCCAAGGTCGCCTTCCAGGAGAAGCTCGGCAGCGTGCTCGCCAAGTCCGAGCGTATTGAGCAGCTCGCGCTCGCTATTGCCCGCGAGGCTCACCTGGGTGCCCACCTGGCCGCCGACGCCGCTCGCGCCGCTCACCTGTGCAAGGCCGACTTGGTGTCCAACGCCGTCGTCGAGTTCACGAGCCAGCAGGGCGTGATGGGCGGTTACTACGCCAGCGCGATGGGGGAGAACGACGAGGTCGCTCACGCTATTCGCGATCACTATCGTCCCCGCTTTGCCGGTGACGAGCTCCCCGAGGGCACCGCTGGCTGCATCGTGGCCTGCGCCGACAAGCTCGATACCATTGCCGGCATCTTTGCCATCGGCGAGCCCCCGACCGGCTCTTCCGACCCGTACGCGCTGCGTCGTGCCGCCATCGGCATCATCAACATCCTTCGCGACCGTCTGCCGATCGACCCCACGTCGCTCATCGACTTTGCGCTCGAGCTCTATAGCGAGCAGGGCATTGAGTTCGACGCCGCCGAGGTCGCCCAGCAGGTTCGCGACTTCTTCCACGGCCGTTTGGTGAGCATGGCCCGCGACGAGAAGATCCCGGCCGACACCGTTGCCGCCGTTTCCGCGGTGCACATTATTGCCCCGTCGGTCTTCTTCGCCCGCTGCGCCGCCCTCGATGAGGCCCGCAAGAACGACGCCGAGACCTTCGACAACCTGGCGACCGCTTACGCCCGCGCGGCGCATATCTCCAAGTCCGAACTGGGCGCGGAGTACGATCGCGCTCTGATGGGCGAGGTCGAGCTTGCGCTTGCCGACGCCTCCGAGGCCGCTCAGACCGCCGTCGATGCCGCGCTTGCTACCGAGGATTATCCTGCCGCATTCGCTGCCCTCGCCGCCCTGCGTGCCCCCATCGACCGTTTCTTCGACGAGGTTATGGTCATGGACAAGGACGAGCAGCTCCGCGATAATCGCCTTAAGCTGCTCAACCGCTTTGAGGCCGTTTTCTCCGGCATCGCCAACATCGGTGAGCTTGCCCGCAAAAAGTAAGCTATCCTGCGCATAAGCGCAAAAGGAGCCCCGCATGGATTGCCCGGTCACCGCTCGTCCCACCGTTATCGTTATCTCCGACTCGCTCGGTGATACCGCTTGTGAGGTGGTGCTTGCGGCGTCCGGGCAATTTGATGAAGGGGCTTTTCGTGTTTTACGTCTGCCTAAGGTGACCTCGGTGGAGCAGGTTAAGTCGTTTGTGGGTCCGCATGTCGATGCGGACCATCGCGATATCGCCGTATTCCACACAATTGTCGATCCGGCGCTTCGTGCTCGCGTGCTCGACTACTTGGGCATGCTGCACATTCGCTCGGTCGACCTGATCGGCCCGACGCTTGCCGTGCTGTCGTCGCTTATCGGCGTGCCGCCAAAAGGAGTGGCGGGTGTGATCCATAAGACCGATGACCGGTATTTCCACCGCATCGAGGCCATGGAGTACTTTGTCGAGCACGATGACGGACGTGGTTGCGACGATCTGTCGGGTGCCGATATCGTGCTGCTGGGCGTGTCGCGCACATCCAAGACGCCGCTGTCGATGTATTTGGCCTATCAGGGCTACAAGGTCGCCAACGTTCCGTTGGCGCACGGTATGGAGCCGCCCAAGTCGATTTACGAGGTAGACCCGATGCGGTTGTTTGGCCTGATTTCGACCGTCGACGTTATTTCTGAGATTCGCGATAGCCGCTTGGGCGACGACTATGCCCGTGCCGTCGCCGGCTCCTATGCCGAGCCCGAGAGCGTGCGAAGCGAGCTCGAGGAGGCTCGTGCTCTCATGAAGCGCCTGGGTTGCTTTGTAGTGCGTACCGACGGCAAGGCGATCGAGGAGAGCGCCTCCGAGATCATCGCTCACCTCGATGAGATCCAGGAAGCAAGGGCCCGCCGAGCCGCCCGCCGCGCCCAGCAGCAGTAACTACTGAGTAGCTAATTTGGGACGTGTCTCTATAGTATTGTCAAATCTCCTGGGACGAGCCCGCCCTCCTCGAGTCGCTCGGGAGGCTCGGCGTTGCAGAGACGGCGAGGCCGGACGGGGATTACCTCTTCGTGATGGAGGGGAACCCCGGCGCTGGAGGGCGACGGGGAGGCGCCTCGGGTGCAGCTACACAAGGGGGCCTGTCCACGAGGTCCACGTGCGGGAAGTCAATTAATTTACCGTTCAAAAAGGGGGCAATGTGGGAAAGGGCCAAGCCGACTATTGAAATGACGATAAAGACGAGGCATCCTGATGTATGTCGGAATATAGATAGGACAAAACGTATCATCTATATCGCTTCTATGAAACCCGATGCAAGTTCTTCTCAATCTCGAAATAGATTGAAGGCATTGAGAGGAACTTTATACTACAAAAATCGTAGGTCTGCCACCTAGACAGAAGAAGTGATTTTGTATGCGGAATCTTGCATTTTGAAAACCGGTGCCAACTATGAGGTGTGAGTCGGGCTCGGTAAAGCGCGGGGGAAATGAGATAGGCTGCGCGTCATCAGAGAGTGGCGCGCAGCCTATTGACCTGCTTTCGTATGACGGATGCTTTAGAGGATCCAGGGGCCAAGTGGGTTGCCATCTGCGGAGCAGTCTTGAATCGTTAGGATGGGATTTTGAAAGGGCTGTCTCTCCCTCCACGCCTTCAAGTGATAGGTGCAGACGCGGTCGTAGTGGATTTTTTTGTATGCGCGCGATATCTGTTTTACAGCCTCCTCTTTGCTGGAATATTTTCCTGGAGCATGTGCAACAGATGTGCATGCGATACCGTCGATCCAGCCAGATTGGGGTCCGAGGTTAAAGCTCGAGATTATTGTCAAGACGCCATTGAGGCCAGCTTGCAACAAATCGTTCTGTATTCGTTCAAATGCTGATTGATTGTTGGTTCCAAGGCCAATCATTCCAATTGCAGAGAGGTATCCGCTATCAGTGAGTTTATCTCCTGCACCTCGAATAACCTTGCTTGTGATGTTGAGGCCATCTGGGCCGCCATCGCCAACGAAGGGGTATGGTACGTCTTCTGGGATTGGGAGCAAAGGAGGATTCACCGTAATGAGTTCATAGCTGCAAGAGCTTTCGATATTGTTTAGTGCGTTGTAGAGACTTCCGGTTAGAACAGTTAAATCTTCGCTAATACCATTGACCAGTGCGTTTAGTTGGCAGATTTCTGAGGCGATTGGATTGATATCTATCGCCGTGACGTGCATTCCAGATTTTGCCAGTATGAGTGCCTGGATGCCTGGTCCAGAGCAGAGGTCTAAGGCATTCTTTCCGGGGGATGGGCTTAGCCGACGAGCGAGCCCAATTGAATCAGAGCCAAAATATAGTAAAGGCGAGGGTGATGGCGCATCGGCAAAAAGCCAGATGCCATGATATCGGATTAGAGATAAACCGGAAAGGGAGGCATTGCCATTGTGCTTGCTTAGCAGCCCGAGTGAGGCTATGGTTTCAACAGTGCCTTTCAGCAGACTTCTTTTTGCCACTTCTGAATCGAGATCAATCTCTCCACCTAGCATCAGGAAGGAGACGATCTCTTGATGCTCCCTGTCAAGTTGATCCCAGATGCGATGCGCGCATTCAAAAGGATCTATAGATATGTCAAGTGTGTCTAAAAAATCTGTTACTCCAAGAGTGTCCAATCTACGGAGTGGATTACTCGAGAGCGAATTTAAAGAGGGTAGCACTTCAATCATGTATATCAGACCCATTTCCGATAAAGGTAGTCTCGAATTTAGTCTCGACAATCAAGTCGGCTGCCAGTTTAGGAGCTAGCTTTGCAAGACAGGTCTGTGCCTCTTTCGAGAGGGCGATGTCTTCGCAAATCTCGCATTGAGAGAGGTAGCTTGAGCGCCCAAATGAAGAAAGGCCTCCGCTCGTGCGCAAGTGCTTCAGCAGCCCTCCTGGTCCTATGTATTGTATGTAATTAAGTAGGAGCAGCTGCAGTTCATTAATGTCATCCGTCAGATTGATTTTGCCAAGATCGAAAAGCCAAGTTCCCTCTGCATTTATTCCGCAGCAGGGTGCAAGATGGCAGTTTGGGGAAATAACGAAGTCTCGGCCGCAGTCGGAACAGTGTGACGCTAAGAGACGTGCCTGCGGTCGCGCATTTTGGTTGAGACTGAGATTTCGTGCGCGCCCAATTCGCGTGATGCCTGAATCCGTGATGAAGCGGGCTGGCGCGCTGGGAGGCTGGGTATTATCGTCGAACTGATGCAGGAGTGGAATGTCTTCATTAAGGTACTTGCACAGGTATGCCGGGCTGATTGTACTGTTGTTATCTCTGCAGACCGCAATGCCGAGAGTTTGAAAGCCCATTGTTTTTGCTGAGTTCCAAAGGTTGCGCACATTCTCGAGGGGTATATATTCCGCATGAAAATCGTCGCAGCTGATATTGATTTCGTCAAGGCCACATGACTTCAATTCGTTGAGGAACGTTTCTGCGTCTCTTTCGCTTTTTGCCCACCACGCATTCGTTACAATTCGAGTAAAGAGTCCTAAAGAATTCGCATATGCGATGGCCTCGAGAAGGTCATCGCCAAGAAGGGTGCATTCTCCGCCCGTAAACACAACAACACCACTTCCGACGCATACTTCGGCGAAGCTATCGATGAATTGCCGCATTTGGGGAAGAGTAAGCCTGTCACTGTTGTTCGGAGTGCAGCTCATCAGACAATGATCACACACAGCGCCACATTTATATGTTGTTATAAATGTCAGCATTCGAGGTCTGCGGAACAGCACGTGCTGCGAGCTTTCGGAAATCATGCCACGAGCAAACGGGCGTCGGTGATTACCAAGGTGCCTTCGTTCTCGGAGTAAGTAACTTCGAATTCGACGGAGCGATAATACCCGCGGGCGACCCCATTGGAAGCCCCTTCGGGGTTGATGGTATTGGAGCTGGAATTCTTGATTGCTGTTTTAAGCATGGCTGCTTGCCTCGCTGCACTCAAGCCCTCTTGATCAAATTTCCTGAAAACAGAAGTTTGTTTGTACGATTCCGATAGTTCAACAACATCAGGTTTGTTCATAAAAATAGCTGATCCATAGCCCATTGTGTTGACGTCGTACTTAAGGTTGGCGTTGTTTTGAGCATTCGCGTTTGCGTTTGCCATTCCGTTTGCGTTCAGAATGATGTTTGCGTTCGTTACTGCGTTTGCATTAAGTACAACGTTTACGAGAGGTATCGTTTGCGGCTCAGCTTCGTTGTCCTCGTCATAATATGCAAGTTGGATACGACGATATACTGCGCGTGCAACGGGGACACGCGCCTCCTTTTCGGTTGACTCCACCAGTTCGTACAGAGAGACTTTTCGATTTCCCGCTTTGATTTGGAGGTCTGTAATTCCATATTTCTGGAATACGGCACGAGGCTGAGCTTCGAAATCGCGTCTTGCGTCGGTAGATTGTTCCGCGTCCGCGACCAGTTTTTCAAGGATGCTAAGCTGGGACTGTATTGAGAGTTCGTTTAGGTGGTTCACATTGTCCATAGCGGTGACCTCCAATGTTGAATAGCTGTCTTGAAAGACTACGTCATGCTAGTGTCGGTATCGATTTGATACTACGAACAAATTAGAACTAAATGGATATAGTTTCCATACTAATCAAAACAAACTTGCATTCAAGTTTTTATTTATACTTGATTTAAGGCGGAGTGGAATGTGGGTGCGCAAGGAGACGCGGAATCGATGAGAGCCTCAAAAAAAATTACTGCAGTGTTATCATCTTTCATCCTCTCTATTCTTCCATTTCTGATTCTATGGGCGGCTTGGTCAGTCCTCCCTGATACAATTCCCGCTCATTGGAGTGGGGGTGTGGTTGATCGATGGGGTAATAAGCTTGAATTGCTGGTTGTTCCGCTGTTTTCTCTGATTGGTTCTATTGCAATTTCTGTGTACCTTATTGTTTCCACGCGGCGAAGAGAGTTCGCGGATTTCTCTGTTCGAATGCGACGGGACTTTGTTGCGTGCTATATTTCTAGTCTTCTTTTATCGACAACCTGCTCAGTGATAATTGCCGTTTGGGTTCAGTTGATTCTTACGCAAAACACTGCGGTTGATGGGGGGCTTGGACTATCGATCCTGTATTCCCTTCCCGGGCTATATGTGATCTTGTGCGCTTTGCCGCCTTTTTATGCGAGCGGCGAGAGCAAAAAGGCAGAGCGCCTGATAACAGTTCTTATTGGCGGCGCGGAGATTGTTCTTTGTGGAATAGTGCTTGAAGGTTCGGCTGCCTCATATGCGATGATTGGACTGATGATTCTGTTCTGTGCGTTTGAGATTGTGTCACAGGTAAGGGATAGCCGGTCCTTATGAGTTGAATTACGCGCGTGCGGATATAAAGGGTGGCATGTTAAGCTGGTCGTTTTCTCGTTCTGGGACATTTGCAGTAGGATGAGTGGGACTAGGCGCGCTGCGGTGTGATGGTTGAGACTTGTATCGCTGCAAATCCGCTGATGCACATTTTGCTATTGGGCTTGAAGGTGGGACCGGCAGGCCTTTGTTTGGGTTGTTCTGGTCGTCCAACGCGTGTTGCACGGCTTTATATTGTTACCCTCGTTCGGCGCTCCGTTGGAGCATTTCCGGGTTTGTCGGCATCATGACTTGGCCAAGTGACACGCTTGCCGGGACGGTTGTAACGCCGCGCCGGTTCCGTGTGCTCCTTCGTTGTTGGCCTGTCCAGCCGGGGGCGGATTCGGCCTCATGTTGTGGCGCACGGCCTTCAGGGGCTTCCCCTGGCGAGTTATGTTCGTCCGTATGGGTAAGGGTCGGGTTGAGCTGACAATCCCGTGTCGGAAGGGGCTTGGACCATGCGCGCGATGACAGAGATTGAGTGGCTGGACGGCCGTGTGACGAAGGTGCCGGAGCTCGCCCTGGGCGATGCGTTCGGCGAGAGCGTCCAGGCGGAGCTCGATTTCGGGTTCGACGATGTGTTGGAGGGCCTTTGGGTCGAGGTGCGCCATCATGAGCCGGATGAGGACTCGGACGGCGACCCGCGCGGGAGGGGCTGCGCACTGTACGCGGACTGCCGGTACAGCCTGGTCGAACCGTCGGACCTCGACCGTGTCTTCTGCATCCTTTACGAGGGGCAGCCGAGGGTCTGCCGCGTCGCGGGGGAGCTCGTGAACCTTTTGCGGGCCTGCGCGTTGTCCTGCCTCATGCTCGGATCTCCCTACCCGCCAGGCGCCCTCGAGGCCCTGGCCGCGTGCGCTCGATACCTCTGCGGTCCGGCTTTCACATCCGACCTCGCCGCCCGTGCCCGCGCCGCGGGGGAGCTAGGGCGATCGCGTCGAAAATGTTGGTGTAAGGGTGACGCCCTAGCGCCCGTTTAACGAAGAACGGCCTTCGTCCTAGAATC
>UQIW01000020.1 GCA_900541235.1 uncultured Collinsella sp.
CCGGTTCTCAAGGTGCACGCTTTGCGGCTCATCCGGTCCGACCGGGCCGCGCGGCAAGGAGATATATTGCCAGACCGGAGGGGCCCCGTGGGCGGGAATCTGGGCGTACACATTTCCTACACATCCTGTGATCCGACTAACGTTTGCCAGCCGTTAACTACCGCTCGCCGAGCATCTCTTTATATAAGGCAGTCTCATGGTTAAAGCGGATACGTCCCCCTAGCTAAAGCACAGCCAGCATCGAGCAACTCATCACGTTCTTCCACCGAGAACCCCTCGGCGTAGACGCGCACCACTGGTTCGGTCCCGCTAGGACGGACCAGCAGCCACGTGTCATCCTCGAATGACAGACGCAAGCCGTCCATATGACTAACGTTTTGCGGCACCTTGCCACAAATCGACTTGGGGTTTACGCCCGGCAGCAGGGTTCGTAACGTTTCGGCATCTTCGGCCTCAAGGCGCAAATCGCGTCGACCGTAACTCGTCTTACCAAAACTGTCCTCGAGTTGGTCGACCAGAACGCCCAAAGGCGCGTCCGTCTTTGCCATAAGCTCACACAGAATCAGACAGGCGAGGATTCCATCGCGCTCGGGCATATGCGCGGCGATGCCGATACCACCGGCTTCTTCGCCGCCTATGAGGACGCCGCCCTTCTTCATCTCCGCCGCTATATATTTGAAACCGACTGGTTTGACGGTCACGCGGCAGCCAAGCGCCTCGGCAATGCGACGTACGAGCGTCGAGCATGAAAGATTGACGACGACGCGCCCCTCCAAATTACGAAATTGAACCAAGTCGCCCAAAACGAGCGCCATGATCTGATGCGGATGTATATATCTGCCGCGCTCGTCAACCGCGCCGATACGGTCGGCGTCGCCGTCGGTCACCAGGCCAGCGCAAGCTCCGTCCTCGATAACCGTGCGCTCGCAAGCGTCCACCCAAGGTTCAACGGGGTCGGGGCAGATATCTTCTTGGTCAGACGCCTGCCCGGCGTGAATCTCGTGCGCCTCAACGCCAAGCTCGCGCAGCAAGTCGGCTAGATAGCCCTGGGCTGCGCCGCCCATGGGATCGACAACCACGCGCAGGTGCGCGGCGCGGATGGCTTCGGCATCGACAAATGATGCCACCGCCTGCATATAGTCAGGAATGATATCCGCGGTGCGATATTGCCCCTCGATCCCCATTGGCTCGGGAGCCATGGTCTCTTCGAGCTCTTCGATGACATCCTGGTTGGCGGTTGAGCCGTCACCCATGCGAATCTTGAGGCACAGATAACCCTGCGGATGATGGGACCCCGTCACCATGAGCGCGCCGCACGCCTCACCGTCATAAGCCGCCGCCCACGTAAGGGCAGGGGTCGGAACAGGTCGCGAAGCGAGCACGGCGTCCAGCCCGTGCGCTGCTAGCACGCCCGCCGCAAGTTCAGCGAACTCGCTCGCCAGGGGCCGGGTGTCGAACCCTATATATACTGTTTTGCCCGGATTGGTCTTTTGCCACAACTCGCCGACGGCATCGGCGATACGAGCAACGTTATCGGCAGTGAAGTCCTCATCGACGCGAGCGCGCCAACCGTCAGTTCCAAAATGAATTATCGCGCACACGCGCAGACACCTCACAGTGTTTGGATCATGGTACGCATGGGGTATACCCGCAACATGCACTCGGCAACCTGCCGGCACCAGCATTCACCATTTGGGCAAATGCTGCCGAGGACATGCAAGCAATAAAAAAAACCGCCCCGTATGGAGCGGTTTTGCCCTTTATATATCGAGCGCCTCGGCCATCGCGGCCGTAGTGATTGCCGTGGTTCCACAGCAACTGCCCACCATTGCGGCACCGGCATGTCTCCATTCGATGCATGCGCGCGCGAAAGCTTCGGGGTTCTCGTGCCATACGGGGCCATCCTGAGTCTGGACCGGATCGCCTACGTTGGGACGCACCGTGACGGGAGTAGTCGCCGATGCAACCATCCTGGGCACCGCCGCGTTCGCGGCCGCAAGCGAACAGCAATTAACACCAACCGAGTTTGCGCCGTGTTTTTCGGCGTACAAAACGGCCGCCTCGATGTTGAGGCCATCGCCCAACAGGTCGCCTTTATCGTCAACGACAAAACTCACCAGAACAGGCATGCCGTCGGCGGCATCTCGGGCGCCGGCAAGCATGGGCTGCAAATTACGGATAGACGTCACCGTCTCGATCAGCAGACCGTCAACGCCGGCATTGAGCAAGGCGTGCGCCTGTTCGCGCGCAATGCCTCGGATTTCACGATACTCGGCAGAGTCCTCGGCAAACCACTCAATACCGATCGGGCCCATCGAGCCCAGCAGCAGTTGCGGGTGCGCCTGGCGAGCATCGTCGACGGCCCCGCGATTGACCTCCGCCACGGACGGCGCAATCTGGTCGTGCTTGAGGGCATAGCTTGATGCCTGAAAGGTGTTGGTAATGAGCACCTGCGCGCCGGCAGCGACATACAAGCGATGGATACGAGAAACGGTCTGCGGCTCTGCCAGATTCCAAAACGCCGGTGGAATGTCGGCGGCATCGTACTCACTCAACAGAACACTGCCCATGGGGCCCTGCGCCAACAAGGTCTCGCTCGACAAGCGGCGCGCAAGTTCCTCGGCACCAAAGCGGTTGTAATAACTCGTATCCATATATATCCCGCTATTCCTCGACGCTGATTCCCTGCTTTTCGAGATAGGCGAGCCAGCGGTTCATCGTGTCCTCGGAAAGCGCATGCTCCATCATGCAGGCCTCGGAATCGGCTCGCTCAAATTCGACACCGAGCTCCTGAACCAAAAACGTGCGGATGAGGCGATGACGGTACCAGATAGCCGTACCAACCTCGCGGCCGCGATCGGTCAGGACTACCTTGCCGTAGTGCGATTGCTCGACAAGTTCGGATGCCTTGAGCGCCGAAACCGCTTTATTGACCGATGCCTTGGAGACGCCAAGGCGCTGCGCGATGTCGACCGATCGAACGCCGTTGGTTTCCCCCTCTTCGCTTTCAATGCGAACCATGCACTCCAAGTAGTCTTCGTTCGCCACCGTCAGATGTAGTTCGCGCGAGCTATTTGTCGTATCCATGATCTTCCGTCCCTTCTGCATTCAATGGCTGATTCTACCCCATCCAAGCGTCGCGGTATGCCGTGGCATACCGTGCTAGAGTTCTTGTTGCACACGACGACCAAGATTGGAGCGGTCTTTATGGAAAACACCACCACGAACCCCGATGTCCTCGAGCGCTTTTTGCGCTACGTCAAGATCAACACGCAGTCCGAGGATGCAAACTGCGACCAGGTACCCTCGAGCGCCGTTCAGTTTGACCTTGCCAACGTGCTGGCTGAAGAGCTGCGCGAGCTTGGTGCGGAAGATGCCCACGTGACCGAGCACGCCTATGTCTGCGCGCATATCCCCGCAAGTGCGGGCGCTGAGGACAAGCCCGCCCTGGGCCTGATCGCCCATCTCGACACCACCGAAGTTGCACCGGGCGCCGGCGTGAAGCCGCACATCGTACACCACGAAGGCGGCGACCTGGTCTGCGGCACGGTTGACGGTAAGCCCGTTGCCATGAGCACCGCCAAGCTTCCCGCCCTGAATGACCTCGCGGGTGAGGACCTGGTCTGCAGCGATGGCACCACGCTGCTGGGCGCGGACGACAAGGCAGGCGTCGCCGAGATCATGTCGCTTGTCGCGCGTATCGCTCAGGACCCTTCTCTGCCCCATCCTGCACTCGGCATTTGCTTCTGCCCTGACGAGGAAATCGGCCACGGAGCCGAGCTGTTGGATATCGATACCTTTGGCTGCAAGTACGCCTACACGGTCGACGGCGGCCCCATCGGCGAGCTGGAGTGGGAGTGCTTTAACGCCGCCGAGGCGACCGTCCGCTTTGAGGGCCAGTCCATCCACCCGGGCGACGCTAAGGGCCGTATGGTCAACGCAGGCAATCTGTTCTGCGACTTCAACGCGTTGCTCCCCTACGTGCAGCGCCCGGAGTATACGGAAGGCTACGAGGGCTTTTATCACCTTGAGGGTGTATCTGCGACCGTCGATCACGCCACAGCGCGCTATATCATCCGCGACCATGACGCCGCCAAGTTCCAGCAGAAACTCGACCTTATTGATGCCGCCGCCTCGATGCTCAACCAGCGTCTGGGTGAGGAGCGCGTGACAGTCGAGATTAAGCAGCAGTATCGAAATATGGCCGAGATCGTTCGTGACTATCCCGAGCTTATTGATGTTGCCAAGGAAGCCTACCTTGCCTGCGGCGTTGAGCCCCAAGTGCTGCCGATTCGTGGCGGCACCGACGGCGCTCAGCTGTCGTTCCGCGGTCTGCCCTGCCCCAACCTTTCCACCGGCGGCTATTGCTACCACGGCGTCAACGAGTTCGTCCCGGTCAGTTCGCTCGTCAAGATGACCGACGTGCTCCAGGAGCTCGTCGCCCGCTTTGCATAAGGAACTCGAACAATCTAGGTAAGCAAAACCGCCCCGTCCTCAAAACCGAGAACGGGGCGGTTTTTGGTGCAAGGGGAGTAGTCAGCACCGCAGGTTGAGCCAACGTCAGCGAGCGACGTCCAAGGCGAACAAGTTGGCATGAAAAAGGCAGGGCATTGACCTTCTGGTCATGCCCTGCCTTTTGAATGACAAATTGCCGCCTTGGGCGGCGCGCAGCGTCGAGCCGTTACGGCGTTTGGTAAAACGCCGTAACTTTTTTGATCATGCCGCCGAAGTTGAAAGGCAGATTGCCGCTCTGGCGGGTTTGCAGCGTCAACTGGTTACGCGGTTTGGTAAAACCGCGTAACTCTAGTAGTTAGCTTCGTAGCCGTTGCCGTCGCCGGTGGGCTCTTCGTAGTAGTCCGAATCGCTTGAATCGCTTGAGTCATCGGAATCGTCAGAGCTGACCGATGAGGTTGCGGTACCGTTTGCGTAATCGTCAGACGTGTTGTTGTTCAGGTCGCCAATCGTAGAGCTGGAACCATCGGAAAGACCCATGGTGTTGGGACCCTTGGGATCCTTGCCGGCATCGACGCGCTCCATCATTTCCTTGAGCTCGTCCTCGTAGACAAAGACGTAGCTCACACCGTCGATCATGGTGCTGTCGTCGGCGTACGAGGGCAGGTTGGCCGAGTAGATACCGTCGACATCCATACCGCGCATGGCGTTGACCGTAGCCACGATATCCTGAACGCTCATATCGGTTACGAGCATATCGGACAGCGAATTAACCAGGCCAAAAATCTTCGTGGCATCGAAGTTATTGAGAATCTGGTTGGCAAGGGCGCCAAGCACCTGACGCTGGTGGCGCATGCGCGTGTAATCGCCGTCGGCATAGGTGTAGCGGCAGCGGGCATAGGTTAGGGCGGTGGCACCGTCCATATGCTGCTGGCCAGCGGTAATCTTAATATCCAGGTGCTCGGGGTCGTCAACATCATCGGTTGCGTTAATGTCGATACCGCCAACCGAATCAATCAGCGCCTGCATACCGTCGAAGCTGACCTCGGCATAGTGGGAAATCTGAACACCGCACAGCTCGTTGACCGCCTCGACCATGGCCTCGGCGCCGCCAACGGTATGGCAGGCGTTGATCTTCATGGTCTCGCCCTTGTACTCGACCTTAGTGTCGCGCGGAACGGAAATGAGCGTCGCCTGCTTTTGCGTGGGGTCGATGCGTGCCAGGATAATCGAGTCGGCACGATACGTATCCTCGCCCGGACGGCCGTCGGTGCCAAGAAGCAGCACGTAGAACGGATCCTTTGCCTCATCGGTGTCAACCAGAACCCGACGCAGATTGTCGGTAATGACATTAGAATCGCCGAGCTTGCCCATAATGGTGGCAAACCACAGGCCGGCAGCGGTAGTGGCACTCAGCAGCACGCCAAGCACGACAATGAGCGCGACGTGACGAATCGTGTGGCTACGACGACGTTGGCGAGCGCGCTCGGAATAGCGAGCCACGTTATCGCGACTGTAGATCTTGGCCTGCGCACCAGTTGAGGGTCTTCGGGTGCTAGTATCCGCGAGGGGCTTTTTATTAAACATAGGCAACCTGTATTAGTAGATGACGGGATCGGGGACGGTAGCATGCTCGACATGCGCGCCGAGCGCCTGCAGCTTTTCGACAAACTGCTCGTAGCCGCGCTTGATGTGATGGATAGCCGAAACCTCGGTCGTCCCGTCGGCGATCAAGCCCGCTACGACGAGGGCCGCTCCGCCACGCAGATCGGGCGAGGTAACCTGTGCACCCGAGAAGCCCTTGACGCCATGAATCATGGCATGATGACTCTCGATACGAATGTCGGCACCCATGCGCACCAGCTCAGAGGCAAACATAAAGCGATTCTCGAAGATGTTCTCGGTGATAACGGAGCTACCGTCGGCAAGGGCGGAGAGTACCATAATCTGCGCCTGCATGTCCGTCGGGAAGCCGGGGAACGGAAGCGTCTGGATGTCGACCGGCTTGATACGCTCGGCACGGTTTACATGGACGCCATCCTCGACGCGCTCGCAGTCGATACCCATGAGCTCCATCTTCTTGAGCACCATGCCCAAGTGAATGGGGCAAAAGCCCGTGACATCGACACCGCGATCGTCGGCCATCAACGCACCGGCAACGATAAAGGTACCGGCCTCGATGCGGTCGCCCACTACGCGATGGGTAACAGGATGGAGCTCTTCCACGCCTTCGATAGTCACGACGGGCGTGCCGGCGCCAACAATCTTGGCGCCCATCTCGTTGAGCATGTTGGCGAGATCGACAATCTCGGGCTCGCGGGCGGCATTGTCGATAACCGTGGTGCCCTGTGCGCGCACAGAGGCCATGATGAGGTTCTCGGTCGCACCGACGCTGGCGAACTCGAGCGTGACGGTGGTACCGCGCAGACCTTGGGGCGCATTAGCGTTGATGTAACCGTGGGCGGTATCGAACTCAACGCCCAGGGCCTCAAGACCAAGAATGTGCATATCGATCTTGCGAGCACCCAGGTTGCAGCCGCCCGGCATGGCAATCTTGGCGCGATGGAAGCGGCCCAGCAGGGGTCCCATGACGGCGGTGGAAGCACGCATCTTGGCAACGAGCTCGTAGGGGGCCTCCCAAGAATCGACCTGAGAGGTATCAATCTCGAGCGTGTGCTCGTCGAGAACATCGATCGTAGCGCCCATGCCCTTGAGCACCTTGCCCATCACGTGAACATCGGAAATATCGGGCACGTTCTGCAGCGTCGTCTTGCCCGGCGCCAGAAGCGTTGCCGCCATGAGTTTGAGCGCGGAGTTCTTGGCACCCGAGACGGGCACGGAGCCTCCGATGGCGTGGCCACCCTCAACGCGGATAATATCCAAGGTCTACCCTTTCAAAAAGCATGCCCGGGGTGGCTGGGCCATCCCGGGCATGATGTGTTCGCAAATGGTCGAACGCTAAATCGTTTGACTATTGGGCAAGCTTGAGCTTACACCATGCGATTTCATTATAGAGGTAGGCGCGGCGTGCATCATCCTCCGACAAATTACCCAGCTTCTCTTCAAAACCTTGAATATCAGCTTTAAGCTTGTCGGCATCGACGGTCGCCAAATCGCAAGCGCGCTCGGCGAGAACGGTCACGACATCGTCCGCAACCTGGGCATAGCCGCCGGCCACGGCAAACGTGTGGTCGACAGTGCCCATGGCCTTATCGGAAACGCGAACGTAACCGCGGTCGATCGTGCAGATCTCGCTGGAGTGAGCAGGCAGAACGCCAAACTCGCCATCCGTGGACGGAATCGACACAAACGCAGCGTCGCCCTCATAGGCGCAGCTCACGGGGCACACGATGCGGATACGCATAACCTACTTCTCCCCCATCTTGCGGGCGCGCTCGCGCACGTCCTCAATCGTGGAAGCATAGCGGAAAGCCTGCTCGGGCAGGTCATCGGCCTTGCCGTCGACAATCTCGGCGAAAGAGCGGACGGTATCCTCGACGCGGACGTAGACACCGGGGTTGCCGGTGAACTTCTCGGCGACGTGGAAGGACTGCGAGAGGAACTGCTGAATCTTACGGGCACGGTTGACCGTAAGGCGCTGCTCCTCGGACAGCTCGTCCATACCCAGAATGGCGATGATGTCCTGAAGGTCGGAGTACTCCTGCAGGAGCTCCTGGACCTTGACGGCGACACGGTAGTGCTCCTCGCCGACGATCGAGGGATCGAGAGCGTCGGAGGAAGACGCGAGCGGGTCGATAGCCGGGAACAGGCCGAGCGACGAAATGCTACGCGAAAGAACCGTGGTGGCGTCGAGGTGCGTAAACGTCGTGGCAGGCGCCGGGTCGGTCAGGTCGTCTGCGGGGACGTAGACAGCCTGGACGGAGGTAATGGAGCCCGTCTTGGTCGAGGTAATGCGCTCCTGGAGGTCGCCCATCTCGGTTGCCAGCGTGGGCTGGTAACCAACGGCGGACGGCATACGGCCCAGCAGTGCGGAAACCTCGGAACCTGCCTGGGAGAAGCGGAAGATGTTGTCGATGAACAGCAGAACGTCCTGGCCACGATCACGGAAATACTCAGCGGTGGTAAGGCCGGCCAGACCGATGCGCAGACGCGCTCCGGGTGGCTCGTTCATCTGACCATAGACCAAGCAGGTCTTGTCGATAACGCCAGACTCGCTCATCTCGAGGAACAGGTCGGTGCCCTCGCGGGTACGCTCGCCGACGCCGGTGAACACCGAAGTGCCGCCGTGCTCCTGGGCGAGGTTGTTGATGAGCTCCTGAATCAAAACGGTCTTGCCGACGCCGGCGCCGCCGAACAGGCCTGTCTTGCCGCCACGGATGTAGGGCTCGAGCAGGTCGACGGCCTTGATGCCGGTCTCGAAGATCTCGGTCTTGGTGGTGAGCTCGTCGAAACGGGGCGCTGCATGGTGGATGGGGTAGAACTCCTCCACCTCGGGCATGGGCTTACCGTCGACAGGCTTGCCCATGACGTTCCAAATGCGGCCGAGCGTCTTGGGGCCAACGGGCATCTTCATGGGCTCACCGGTATCGGTGGCGATGAGACCACGCTGCAGGCCGTCGGTCGAGGACATGGCGACCGTGCGGACGACGCCGCCCGGAAGCTGGCTCTCGACCTCGAGGATCGTGCTCAGGTGACCGATCGGGGTCTCGGCCTCGACCGTGAGCGCGTTGTAGATCGGGGGCACCGCGCCGTCAAACTTGACGTCGACGACAGGGCCGATGATACGCACGATGCGGCCATCACCGGCAGTCGTCTTCTTGGTGGCTTCCTCGACCGCAAGCTTTACGGTGTTATTAGCCATTACTGTTCCTCCAATGCTGAGGCTCCGCCGACGATCTCGTTGATCTCGGTCGTGATCGAAGCCTGGCGCACGCGACTATACGTGCGGGTAAGGGTCGAGATGATCGCGGTGGCGTTTTCCGTCGCGGAGTGCATGGCCTTGCGGCGCGCACCCTGCTCGGCGGCCGCCGAATCGATCAGGGCCTGGTAGATGACCGTCAGGATATAAGACGGTACAAGCTTGCCGAGAACATGCTCGGGAGAGGGCACGAACTCGAACGTGGACGAGATGCGCTTAGGGGCGTCGGTCTCGTTCTTACGCGGACCGTGGGCCATAGCGATCATCTCGGGATCGAGCGGCAGCAAGTGCTCGACGCGAAGTTCCTGATCCACGCGGTTCTTGGCGTGGTGGTAGACAAGCTCGACACGGTCAAGCTCACCGGCACGATACGCATCGCAGATATGAGAGGAGATCATGCGAGCCTGATTGAAATCGGGCTCGGAGGAATTGCCCTCAAAATGCATGATGACATTTGCGCGGTCACGGAAATACGTGGCCGGCTTACGCCCACACGCGATGATCTCGCACTCGATGCCATCGTTCGCCCAAGAAGCGGCGAGCTTTTCGGCCGTGCGCTCCACCGTCGTATTGAAACCGCCGGCAAGGCCGCGGTCCGAAGCAATGACGACAATCAGGCCATGCTTGACGCTCTCATGCTTCTGCAGCATGGGATCGGTGCCCGAGCAGGAGGCGTCGCCGGCAACCGTCAGCATGACGTCGGTCAGCGCCTCCTTATAGGGCTCGGCCTGCTTGGAGCGATCGAGGGCACGACGGATCTTGGCCGTAGAGACCATCTCCATCGTGCGCGTGATCTGCTTGGTCGTGGTAACCGAGGAGATTCGCTTCTTAATGTCGCGAAGGTTGGCCATAGGGCTTAGTTCTCCTCTGATCCAGTCGTGTCGGCATGGTGTTTGGCCATGAACTGCTGCTTGAAGTCACCAATGACACGCAAGAGCTCGGCCTTGGTGTCGTCGTCGATCTTCTTGGCGCGAACCTTGTCGAGCAGCGAGCCAAAGCCATTGTCCATATACTCGATAAGCTCGGCACGGAAAGGCAGCACGTCGGCGATCTCCAGGTCATCCAGGAAGCCCTCGTTGCCAGCAAACAGCGTAACGATCTGCTCGCCAACCTCAAACGGTTTATAACGCGGCTGCTTCAGGAGCTCGGTCATGCGAGCGCCGTGGGTAAGCTGCTTTTGCGTGGCCTCGTCGAGGTCGGAGCCGAACTGCGTAAAGCCGGCGAGCTCCTGGTACGAAGCAAGGTCCAGACGGAGGTTGCCGGCGACCTGCTTCATGGCCTTGGTCTGTGCATCGCCACCGACGCGGGACACGGAGATACCCACGTCGACTGCCGGGCGCTGACCCTGGAAGAAGAGCTCGGACTGCAGGTAGATCTGACCATCGGTAATGGAAATAACGTTGGTCGGAATGTAGGCCGAGACGTCGCCGTCCTGGGTCTCGATGATCGGCAGAGCCGTCATGGAGCCGTAACCGTTCTTCTTGGACATCTTGACGGCACGCTCGAGCAGACGAGAGTGCAGGTAGAAGATGTCGCCAGGATAGGCCTCGCGTCCGGGCGGACGATGCAGCGTCAGCGACATCTGACGGTAGGCCACGGCCTGCTTGGACAGGTCGTCGTAGATGACGAGCACGTGACCGCCGGGGTTGGTCTCGCTGGCAGGCTTGCCGTCCTCGCCGTTGTACATAAAGAACTCGCCGATAGCGGCACCGGCCATAGGCGCGATGTACTGCATAGGGGCGGAATCGGCAGCGGTGGCCGAAACGATGATGGTGTAGTCGAGCGCACCGTGCTGAGCGAGGGTCTCGCGGATGTTGGCAACCGTGGAGGCCTTCTGGCCGATGGCGACATAGATGCAGACCATGCCCTTGCCGCGCTGATTGAGGATAGCGTCGATGGCGATGGCGGTCTTACCGGTCTTACGGTCGCCGATGATGAGCTCACGCTGACCACGGCCGATAGGCACCATGGAGTCGATGGCCAACAGGCCGGTCTGAACCGGCTCGCACACCGGGGTACGGTCGATGACACCGGGGGCCTTGAACTCGATGGGGCGACGATGCGTGGCGACGATGTCACCCAGACCGTCGATGGGCTGGCCGAGCGGATTGACGACGCGGCCGAGCATGGCACGGCTCACGGGGATATCCATAATGCGGCCAGTGGTGCGGCACTCGTCGCCTTCCTTGATGGAGTCGACGGCACCGAACAGAACGGCGCCGACCTCGTCACGGTCAAGGTTCTGGGCAAGGCCGAAGACGGTCTCACCGGTATCGGAGCTCTTGAACTCCAGAAGCTCGCCTGCCATGGCGCTCTTGAGGCCGGAGACACGCGCGATGCCGTCGCCTACCTCGTCGACCGTTGAAACCTCATGCGTATCGACCGTCGCGGAGAGGCTCGTGAGCTGCTCCTGCAGTTTCTTGGCGATATCCTGGGCATTGAGGGTTTCGGACATTAGGCTTCACCTCCGTACGAATTAGCAGAGTTTGCGAGGGTCTCCTGCGCGACGCGCAGCTGCGTCTTGACGGAAATGTCACGACGCTCGCCGCGGGCCTCGAGCACCAGGCCGCCCACGATAGACGGGTCGACCTGCTCGATAAGGAATACCTTGCGGCCGAAGTCCTGCTCGCATTTCTTAGTGATGGTTTGACGCAGCTCGTCGTCGAGCGGGATCGCCGTGGTGACGGTCACGCCCACTACATCCTCGTCTTCCTCGGCAACATACTTAAAGGCAGCTGCCACCTTGGGAAGAAGGTCGAGCTGGTCGCGCTTGGACATGGTGTCGAGCACGGCGATAATCTCGGGGCTGGCGCTAGCCAGGCGCTCGATCATCTCGAGGTCCTCGAACACATGGTTCTCGGCCTTGGCGGCTTCCAAAAGGAAGCGCGCGTAGGTCTCGAGCACCTTGTCCTGATAGCGGCTAGTCGGCATTCAGGCTACCTGCTTCCTGGATGTAGCGCTCGATGAGCTTCTTCTGCTCGGCATCGTCCTCGAGTGCCTCGCCCACGATCTTGGTGGCGACGGCAACGGACAGGTCGGCGATGGAGCTCGCGGCACCGGCGTAGATGGACTTGCGCTCGTCCTCGACGGTCGTATGAGCCTTGGCGATGATCTCCTCGGCCTCCTTGTGAGCAGCCTCGATAATGCGGGCGCGCTCGGACTCGGCGTCCTTACGGGCCTCGAGAACAATGTCGGCAGCCTGACGACGGGCGTCGGTGACGATCGAGTCGGACTCAGCGCGCTTGGCGATAGCCTCCTGCTTGGTCTTCTCGGCCTCGTCGAGGCTCTCCTCGATCTTCTTGCCGCGCTCCTCCATGGTTTTCATGATGCCCGGCAGGGCGACCTTGGCCAGCACGATCCAGATAATCAGGAAGGCGATAAGCGCCGGGATGAACTCCGCCATCTTAGGGATGAGGATGTCCGCACCGGCAGCGCCGTCCTCGGCGAACGCGGAAACCGGCATGAGCAGCGCGGCCGCGGACGCGGAGAGTGCGATCGCGCTCTTCTGGGATGAAAGATTCATACTTGACGCTCCGTGCTATTTAACGATCAGCGCGACAACGAAGCCGATCAGAGCCAGAGCCTCGCCGAAGGCGGAGCCCATGATGAAGACGGTGAACACGCGGCCCTGGACCTCAGGCTGACGGGCCATAGCACCCGTAGCACCCAGAGCAGACAGGCCGATAGCAAGACCAGCGCCGATAACACCGAGACCGTAACCGATAACTCCCACGATTCCTCCTTTGTCGTGCGTGTCTTATTTCACGCAGGATAACCTTTTTATAACTGCCGGGCTCCATGGGTACGGGCACCGGCGGTTTAACGAATTACCTTACCTTTAAGGCGCGAACGGAAGACTACTCCTCCCCCGCGACCTCCTCTGCCTCGGAGACATACACGGCGGTAAGGACCGTGAAGACGTAAGCCTGGATGGCGCCGACCACAAGCTCGATCGCATAGATCAGGATGAGGATGGCAAGCCAGGCTAGCGAAGGCAGGGCGCCGACGGCGTGGGCCGCGGAAACCTGCTGAAGCAGCGGCTGCATGAACATGCTCGCCATGATGGCGAACGAGCCCATGACCACGTGCCCTGCGAACATGTTGCAGAACAGACGGACGGCGAGCGTGATGAGGCGCAGGAAGGTCGAGAAAAGCTCGACGACCCACACGAGCACGTTCATCGGGAAGCTCACGCCCTGCGGGGCGAGGCTCTTGATGTAGCCGATCACGCCGTGAGCCTTGCATCCGTAGTAGATGAAGTACACGAAGGCGAAGATGGCGAGCGCGGCGGTGGAGCCGATTGCGCCGGTGCCGGGCTTCATTCCCGGAATCAGGCCGATCATGTTGTTGATCAGGATGAACAGGAAAAGCGAGCACAGGAACGGGAAGTGTTTCTTCCAGTTCTCACCCACGACGCCCTTGCCAATATCGTTCTCGACGTACTCGATGATGTACTCGAAACCGTTGACGAAGAAGCCCTTGGGAACCAGGGTCTGCTTCTTCTTGAACACGGCCAGGACGATCAGGAGCACGATCGTGGAGACGATCAGCCAAAACGAGTACTGCGTGATGCCGCAGCTCAGATCGCCCACGACAGGGGTGGAGCTGAACTCGCTGACCAGATGATTAATCTCATCAGGCAGCTTTTCAAAAATTTCCACGACTTACCTTTCGACCTCATGAGGATCTCGCAGCGCCTTGGCGACGCGAACCGTGCAGGCGGCCATAAAGGCCACGAAGCCGATCGCCTCGCCCAGGAGGAACATGCGAAATGCCTCTCCGAACAACACAAACACAACCAAGGTAAAGACGAGCAGGGCGATTGCCGAGACCGCCAGACTCACCATACCCTTGAGCATGTCCGCATTCTGTTTATCGTCAAGAACCGGCTTGAGCGTAAAGACAAAGGGAAGGAAGGCAATTGCGCCCGCGATGGCGCCTGCAACGATAGCGAGCAGATCGGCTATCTGAAACACTGGCGTCCTCACTTTCCTTTTTAACGCCTCACAGAACAGTTCCCGCCAAACATTGGTGACTATTGTACGAGCCAATCGCTAAAGTACAACCGAAAAAGCATCGGTTAATACGCACCTGTTCGTTTTCTTAAGACCTTCTTTATGCCGCAGGTAGGTAATACGTTTTTCTCGAACCCCTCTGGGCTAAACGTCCGTTAACAGGAATGCGCGTGGACGTCTTTTGCTCGCCCGCGCGCACCATTTCTTCGTATTTGTGACCGTAGCCGACAAGGCCCGACGACTAGAGCGTGCCGTAGATGCGGTCGCCGGCGTCGCCCAGGCCGGGAACGATGTAGGCGGCCTCGTTGAGATGGTCGTCGATAGCGCAGGTATAGATATGCACGTCGGGATCCTTCTCGGTCAGTGACTTGAGGCCCTCGGGGGCCGCGACAATGCACAGCATGCGAATGTCCTTGACGCCGCGCTCGCGCAGATAGCTGATGGCCATCTCGGCCGAGCCGCCCGTGGCGAGCATAGGGTCGACGACCAGACAGATACGCTGGTCGATATCCTTGGGCATCTTGCAGTAATACTCGTGAGGTTCATGGGTAACCTCGTCACGCTCCATGCCAATGTGGCCCACGCGGGCAGAAGGCACCAGGTCGAGAATACCGTCAACCATGCCAAGACCCGCACGCAGAATGGGAACGATGGCGAGCTTCTTGCCGGCAAGCTGCTTAAACGTGGCAGTAGTGATGGGAGTCTCGACTTCGACGTCTTCCATGGGCAGGTCGCGCATTGCCTCGTAACCGTCAAAAAACGCAAGCTCGCGGACGAGCTGGCGGAACTGATTGGTGCCGGTCTTCTTGTCGCGGAGAATCGACAGCTTATGCTGAACAAGCGGATGGTCGACAAGCGTCACACGGGACGTATCGTAGGTAACGGTCATGGGTCTTGCCCCTTTCATTGCGGCCGCAAGATGGCTTTGCTGACACGGCGCGCCGCGGTGCTGTTGCCACGCGCCGTGCATAAGTTTAGCGGTTTGTTGTATCGAGCGCCCCGTCGCAGCCCTACTGCTCAGTACTGAGCGAACGCTTGACCGCATCGTGCCAACCGTCCAAGTTGCGCTCGCGGCGCTCAACGGACATATGGGGATGGAAGGTCTTAACAATCTGGGCGTTTTGCTCCAGCTCCTCCAGATCCTCCCAATACCCAACCGCGAGGCCCGCCAGATACGCGGCACCGATTGCCGTAGTCTCCACCGACTCGCATTGCAGTACGGGAATATTCAGCAGGTCGGACTGGAACTGCATGATGAACTCGTTGCGCGAGGCGCCGCCATCGACGGAAAGGCGCTCAATCGAAAGACCCACGTCCTGCTCCATGGCACGCAGCACATCGTAGCTCTGATAGGCCATGGACTCGCAGGCGGCACGCACGATGGTCGCGCGGCTCGAGGCACCAGTCAGGCCGCACACGATACCGCGGGCATGCGGATCCCACCAGGGAGCACCCAAGCCCGCAAAGGCGGGAACGAAGTAGCAGCCCTCGTTGTCGCTAATCGAGGCGGCAAGCTGCGCCGACTCGGTCACGTTGGAGATGATGCCCATGTTGTCGCGCAGCCAGTTCATGGTGGAGCCGGCGGCAAAAATGGAGCCTTCGAGCGCATAGCTGATCTTGCCGTCCGCAGCGATACCGATGGTGGAAACCAGGCCATTTTTGGACTCGACGATCTCGTCGCCAGTGTTCATGAGCATAAAGCAACCCGTGCCATAGGTATTCTTGGTCTGACCGGGATGGAAGCAGCAGTGGCCAAACAACGAAGCCTGCTGGTCGCCCGCCACGCCCATGATGGGCGGCATGTTGGTCATAATATCGCTCGCGACGCGGCCGTAGTCACCCGAGCTCCAGCGAACCTCGGGCATCATGGAACGTGGAACGTCAAAGAGCGCCAGCAGGTCGTCGTCCCATTCGAGCGCATGGATGTTGAAGAGTGCGGTGCGGCTAGCATTGGTATAGTCGGTAGCAAAGACCTGACCACCGGTGAGATTGTAGATGAGCCACGTATCGATGGTACCAAACATAAGGTCGCCCGCCGCCGCGCTCTCGCGCGCGCCGTCGACGTTATCGAGAATCCACTGCACCTTGGAGGCCGAGAAATACGGGTCGAGCGTAAGCCCCGTGCGGGAGCGCACCAGCTCTTCTGCGCCCTGCTCAACCAAATTATCAATCAGAGACGCGGTACGACGGCACTGCCATACGATGGCGTTATAGATGGGCTGACCGCTCACGCGATCCCAGACCACCGTGGTCTCACGCTGATTGGAGATACCGATGGCGGCGATGCGGTCGGAATGAATCCCGCTCTTAAACTGGACCTCCATCATGACCGCGATCTGGCTGGCAAGGACCGCCATGGGATCTTGCTCCACCCAGCCGGGGCGCGGGAAGCTGGTTTTGACGCTGCGACGTGCCTGCGCGACAATGCATCCGTACTCGTCGACGATGGTCGCAAGTACCGAGGTGGTGCCGCAGTCGAGTGCCATGATGTAGGAACCGCCAAAGTTAAACGAGGCATCTTCCATGCCCAGGCTGCCCAGATTCAACGACATCGCTTACACCTTTCTATTGCATCGGATCAGACAGGACCCGCTCGATCTCTGATGCGGGAAGTGCGCCTTGGCGCAGGATCTGGAGCCCGCCGTGCTGGAACGACACGATGGTCGAGGCGTCGCGACACGGGGTCTCGCCGGCGTCGACGGCAACATCGACCCCCTCCAGGATGCGGTCCTCCACGGCGGCGAAGCTTGCCGGCGAGGGCGCCCCATGTGTATTGGCGCTGGTACAGGCAAGTGGACTGCCGCAGGAGTGGATGAGCGCCTGCACCACAGGCGAGGCCGACGCGCGAAGTGCCACCGTGCCGTCTGCGGCGCGCATAAAGGTCGGCACGCAGGGAGCCGCCTTGACCACGATAGTCAGGGCTCCCGGCCAGCATCGTCGCGCAAGTACGCGGGCATCTTCCGAGATATCCACGCCATAGCGGTCGAGCGCCTCGACGCCATCGACCAGCCAGGCGACCGTTTGGGTGAGCTTGCGCTGCTTGAGGGTAAAGATGCGGCGGTAGCCAGTACCAAGCGCAGGGACCGCGGCGCCGTTAACGGTGGCATGCGGATCGCGCGGCCACAACAAGGATTCGCTTGTATCTTGGGGGACGGCATCGGAGAAGGCGTTGACTGCCACGGCGACACCGTAGACGGTCTCGGTCGGGATCAAGACCAGGCCGCCGCGGCCGAGCACCTCGGCCGCGCGCTCGACGGCAAGCCGATGCGGCTCGCGCGTTCCCTTGTATACCCGATAGACCGTCTGCATGTGTATGCCAGCCCCTTACGCTCTGGTGCAAGTTTGTTTACTGAGGGGCATTCTCGCACGAAACATTCAACCTATTTGCCCAGAGCGCATGTTGGTTTGGTGAGCGGCTTTAGTAGTCGGTGAAAGTGAGGGGGTTAATTGAAGATTTTTAGCGCGCAAGCGTAACGGTACGATCGGGAAACTCGATGCTTGCAACCAGTTTTCCGCCGAGGCTCTCTGCGTACCTGCTCAGCGTGTCGAGCCTCATCGAACCCAACTCCCCACGCTCGAGCTCGGATACACGTTTTTGAGAAACGCCCATCGACTGGGCGACCGACGCCTGTGTTAGATCTTTTAACCTGCGAATCTGAGCAAGCTTATAGGCTTCGATACGATCGCGAGTCCTCTCCTGCTCGGCGGTAATGGAGTCGCGTGTTATCCCGCGAGATTCCATATACTCATGCAGTTCCATCTCGATCGAGCCTCCTTACGTGGCGACGGTATATTTGCTCGGCCCTTGGAATGTTGATCGCATACCAACCGTTCCATTTTGCCCTTGACGATCCCGCTCGCGACTTATCACCCGCCAATAGCAATACCGCCTGGCGCTTGGGGTCAAAGGCGAAGAGGATGCGAATCACCTGCCCACCACACGACGTCACTCTCAGCTCCTTTAAATGATGAAGCTTCGAGCCCTTTACGCGGTCAACCAGCGGACGACCAAGGCTGGGACCTTCCTTCTCGAGCACCAAAAGGTCTGCATAAATCTGCTTCAGCGTAGCTTCATCCTGCTCATCAAGCCAAGGTTCAATGTAATCAAGCACGATACGGTACCGATGCAGCTGATTTGACATACCTTTCTCCTTCTATAGTAGAAGTTTTACGGTATATTGCAAGGACAAACTTGCGCAAATGTCTATTTATTCAGCTTAAATACGCTGTTTGGGCTCGGTGACGATGGCTCGAACGATGCGGGGACGATCGGTGAGGTCGTGGACGATACGCACGTCCGAAAGGCCTGCCTGGCGACAGAGCTCGGCCGCGGCATCGAGGGCGCCCTCGTAGAGCTCGCAGGCAAACAGGCCGCCGGCGCGCAGCATGTAAGGCGCCGCATTGAGCAGGCGGCGGAAGATGTCCAGGCCGTCGGCACCGCCCTCGAGCGCCAAGTCGGGCTCAAAGTCCTTGACCTCGTGCGGCAGCGAGCGCATGACGCCGGTCGGGATGTAGGGCGGGTTGGAAACGAGCACGTCGAAGGTGCCCCACTCTTCGCGGGGAATGGAGCTCACCAGGTTGGTGAGACTAAAGGCAACCTCATCTGCCGTGAGGCCGAGCGCGTCGCGGTTTTTGGTGGCCAGATCGATGGCGCGCGGCTCGATATCGGTGGCGGTGCAGGTAACGTGGCCGCGGCGCTCCCAGGCAAGGGAGAGCGAGATGCAACCCGTGCCGCAGCCGACCTCGAGAACGCGGGCGATACGGGGCTCGGCTGGGGCAGGCGCAGCGGCATCCTGAGCCGAAGCCGTCTCCTGGCCGGCACCCTCGATGGCGATGCCGTATTCGTCGAGCTCGGGCTCGGGGGTTTCCATGGCCTCTGCTTCTGCCGCTTCGGCTTCTGCTGCCTGCGCGGCGGCTTCCTCGGCCTCGCGGTCGGCCAGTTCCTCGGCATAGGCACGGCTGCCCAGTACATCGCCGCCTAGCGCCGCCTCATCGGCAGCCGTCAGGTTAGCGGCACGGCGCTCGGCGGTCGCCCGTTCGTCTGCCAGCGCGGCCTCGGCCTTGCGTGCCTCCTCGACCTCATCGTTCCAAGGCAGCTCAACACGCTGACGGGCAGCAGCCTCGGGGCTCAGCACCTCGGCATCCAGATAATTGAGGACTTCCTCGACGAGCATCTCGGTCTCGGGGCGCGGAATGAGCACACCGGGGGCGCACGCGACGTCGATCATGCGAAACTGCGTGCTGCCCGTGATGTATTGCAGCGGCTCGCCCTTAGCGCGGCGGACAACGGCCGCATGCATGGTCTCGAGCTGGGCCGCGTTAAGCGTCTCGTCCATACGCATATATAGGTCAATGCGCGCCAGGCCCGTGGCGGCGCACAGCAGCCACTCGGCAGAAAGACGGGGGTGCTCCTCGCCGCGCTCGGCCAGGTACTCCTTGGTCCACTCGAGACAACGCTTGATGGTCCAGATCTCGTTTGCCATGGGGCCCTCCCCTCTTAAGCGCCGGACGGCGCGCGAATGTCGGAGCAGATTGTACGCGAGGCCAGCGCATGGCAAGGGGCGATTGAAGGCGATTATCGAGAATCAGCCTAGAATTTTGCTTGGAACCTGCCTAAAATGTTCATTCGTCGACGTCTAAATCTGCATTCGTCAAGCTTTTGGCAAGGTTGCCCAAAACTGACCAATATCTAACCAAGAACTTGCCACATCGCTTGACGCACGACCCATCAAAAATCGCCCCGCGACTTCTTGGACGATTTTTTGAGCATTATTTTGGTAATCGACCGACGCTTTAAGCAGGTAAATGGCCCATAGGCTACCAAGTCAGCCCAAATAAACCAACATAGCAATTTCCCAAAATGATCCGTAGGGGACGGAGGAAAACGGATCACTGGCACCGCATCGATGCAGAATGATCCGTTTTCCTCCGTCCCCAAGGGATCATTCAAGTGCCAACCAAGATAACGCCGATGTCCTGACAATGCCAGCGAGCGGGTCGCATTTGAGACAAGGTGACGTGAAACGAAAGGGCGCTGACCTTCTGGTCGCGCCCTTGAAGTTGAACGTCAGATTGTCCAAATGCGGCCCGCGCAGCGTCGGCTGGTCCGCCGTTCGGTAGAACGGCGGAACCTACACAGCTTGTGCCAGCTTCTCGGCTCGCTCGGCGGCGGCGAGCGCCTCGATGACGGTGCCGAGCTGATCGCCCAGAAGGACGCCGTTGTAGGTGGAGTTGAAACCGATGCGGTGATCGGTCACGCGGTCCTGGGGCTGGTTGTAGGTACGGATCTTCTCGGAACGGTTGCCGTGGCCGATCTGGCTCTGGCGCTCGGCACCGAGCTCGGCCTGCTGCTTCTCGAGTTCCATCTCGTACAGACGGGCGCGCAGCATCTGCATGCAGACCTCGCGGTTCTGGATCTGGGAACGCTGCTCCTGCGACTGCACCACGGTGTTGGTGGGCAGGTGGGTGATGCGCACGGCGGAGTAGGTGGTGTTAACGCACTGACCGCCAGGGCCGGAGGCGCAGTAGGTGTCGATGCGCAGGTCGGACTGGTTGATCTGGACGTCGATCTCCTCGGCCTCGGGAAGTACGGCGACGGTAGCCGTGGAGGTCTGAATGCGGCCCTGGGACTCAGTCTTGGGAACGCGCTGGACGCGGTGCACGCCGGACTCGAACTTCATGACGGAGTAGACGCGGTCGCCCTCGACCTTGAACTCGATGGACTTAAAGCCACCGGCCTCGCTGGGGCTGGAATCGAGCACGGTAGTCTTCCAGCCGCGCGACTCGCAAAAGCGCTGGTACATCTTGTACAGATCGCCGGCGAAGATGGCCGCCTCGTCGCCACCGGCGGCGGAGCGGATCTCGACGATGGTGTTCTTGTCGTCGTTGGGGTCGCTCGGGATGAGCATGTACTTGATGTCTTCCTCGAGCTGGGGAAGCTTGGCCTCGTTTTCGGAGATGTCCATCTGGAGCATCTCCTTCTCATCGGCATCGGTGGTATCGTGCAGCATTTCCTTGGCAGCCTCGATGTCATCGAGCGCGCCGATGTACTCGCGCGAGGCGGCAATGAGGTCGGACTGGTGCGCGTACTCCTTGTTGAGACGCGTGAACTCCTTGATATCGGAGGCGACGGCCGGGTCGGAAAGCTTCTTCTCGAGCTCCTCGTAGGCCTTGATGATCTTTTCGAGCTTGTCGCGCATGACGGACTCCTTTATATGCGTGAAGGCGAAAATCGGCAGAATTGATGGGGCGCGGGGCGCCGCTGCGGGGGTAAGTCCAGCTAGAGCATGTCGATCTTCAGATACATGCGCATCCCTTCGCGTATGGGGTACATAGTTGCGGTCTAACCCATATATGATAGCGTGCGCAGGCAAACCTGCATATAACCCGCACGGAATCCGACAAAGGGACAGTCCCTTTGTCGGATTCTAAAGCGTATGGAGTAGGGCGATGAGGAAGCGAACACCCTGGAGGTAGGCGCGGCGGGTGATGCGCTCGTTGGTGCCGTGGACGCCTCGGTCGCACTCGTCATCATCGACCACAAAGGCCGAGAAGCGAATGCACTCAGGGCAAATGTGCTGGTAGTTGGCAGCGTCGGTCGCACCGATCACGGTCGAGGGCACAATTGCCACTGGCTCGAATGATCCGTTTTCCTCCATCCCCTTTGGATCACGGAAATAGCGGACGGCGATGGAGCGAACCGCCTCGAGACCGGGACCACCGATGCGCGGGGACGGCGAGGGCTCGGAGCTGCCGGGGCCCAGCTCCACTTCGACACGACCGGCAAGGTCCGCCCCGGCAACCGCCTCACGGCAGCGCGCCACAACGTCGGCCACGCTCGTGCCCTCGAGCATGCGGAAGTTAATGTTGGCCCACATATCCTGCGGCATTACGTTGGCGCCGGTGCTGCCACCCTCGATCTGCGTGGGCGCGCAGGTGGTCGTCACCAGCGGATAGAGCTTTTTGCTGGCGAGGCAATCGCGGACAATGGCATCCCCGTTGGCGGCAATTTCATCGGCCGTGTAGAGCCCCAACTCGACGAGTTGGGCGGCAAGCAAGTCGGTCACGCGCGTCGGCCACTCGATATCGCAGATTGCGGTGATGGCACGGCTGAGCACCTCGAGTGAAGTGCCCCCGTAGGGGTTGGAGGAATGCCCGCCCTCGCTACGCGTCCTCAACACGATATCGGCATAGCCCTTCTCCGCGAGGTCGGCGTGCATGAGCCAACCCTCGCCCGCGCTGTACTCGGCAGCCGGAACGATGCGGTAGTCGCCCTCGTCGATCAGGTACTCAAGCTCAATGCCGCGCTCCTCGAGCACGCGGCCGATGGCGTCTGCGCCGTACTGCGTAGTCTCCTCGTCCTGGCCAAAGGCCAGGAGCAGCGTGCGCTCGTGCTGCCAACCGTGCGCCAGCGCATACTCGACAGCCTCGAGAATGCCTGCGACCTGGTCTTTCATATCGATGGCGCCGCGACCCCAAATGTAGGTGTCGTCTACATGCCCGCTAAAGGGGGCGTACGTCCAGTCGTCCTCGGTACCCGGCACCACGGGGACCACGTCCATGTGACCCATGAGCACAACGGGCTTGAGTGCGGGGTCGGAGCCGGAAAGCGTCACCAGCAACGAATGATCGATGAGCTCGACCTTACCCGCTGTAAATACGTGCGGCCAGGCCCGCTGCATATAGGCGCGCAGGTCGTCGAACGGCTGCCAGTCCACTGCCTCGGCATCCATGCTCGAAATGGTCGGAAACGACAGCACACGGCCTAGGCGCTCGCATGCGCCGGCCTCGTCTATACCGGCAAAATCTTCCTCATGCGCAAAGAAGCGCCAAACCTCGGCCATGACATCCTTTCGATTGTGATGACGAGGGCCGCCCCACCGGAGCGGCCCTGCCACGTAAGCGTTTGCGGTCGGCTATTTGTCCTCGAGATAACGCGAGAGGAACTCGCGGGTACGCTGGTGCTTGGGGTTGCCAAAGAGCTCCGCCGGCGCGGCGTCCTCGAGGACCACGCCCTTGTCCATAAAGACCACGCGGTCGGACACCGTGCGGGCAAAGGCCATCTCGTGCGTGACGACGACCATGGTCATGCCGTCGGCAGCGAGCTTGCGCATGACCTCGAGCACCTCTCCCACGATCTCGGGGTCGAGTGCGGAGGTCGGCTCGTCGAACAGCATGATCTGCGGATTCATGCATAGGGCACGAGCGATGGCAACGCGCTGCTTTTGGCCGCCGGACAGGCGACCCACGGCGGCGTGCGCGAACTTCTCGAGCCCCACGCTCGTCAGATGCTCCATCGCGACCTTCTCGGCCTCGGCCTTGCTCATCTTTTTGAGCGTGACGGGCGCGAGCGTGCAGTTGTCGAGCACGTCCATGTTGTTGAACAGGTTAAAGCCCTGGAACACCATGCCGATGTCCTCACGCAGCTTGTTGATGTTGCAGCGCTCGGCCGTGAGGTCCTGGCCGTGGAACCAGATGTGGCCCGCGTCCGGGGTCTCGAGCAGGTTGAGGCAGCGCAGGAAGGTCGACTTGCCCGAACCCGAGGCGCCGATAATGGTGACGACCTCGCCGGGGTTAACGGACAGGTCGATGCCCTTGAGCACCTCGAGCGAGCCGAAGCTCTTGCGCAGGCCCTCGACGCGGATGAGCGGCTCATTGGTCTGTGCGGCGGCCGCGGTGCCGGTAGTGGCGGTATCTGCCATGATGATTCTCCTCGTCTTGAGCCTAGTTGGAGCTGGGCAGCGTGACCGGAGCCTCGGCGCCAAGCTTTTTGCCAAAGGCCTCGAGCAGGCGGCTCGCCACGAGCGTCAGGATCAGGTAGACCACGAGCGCCACGCAGTAGACCTCCATCTGGCGGTAGTACACGCCGGCGACGGTGGTGGTGGCGTACATGAGGTCAAACACGCCGATGACCGAGAGCACCGACGAATCCTTGATGTTGATGATGAGCTCGTTGGTGAGCGCCGGAATCGCGTTTTTAATGCCCTGGGGGAACACGACTTTGCGCATAGCTTGCCACTGCGACAGGCCCAGCGAGCGTGCTGCCTCGGCCTGGCCGGGATCGATGGACTCGATGCCGCCGCGCAGGACCTCCATCATGTAGGCGGTGGAGTTGAGCGAGATGGTGACGAGGCCGGCGGTGAAGGTGCTCCAGATCTGGTTGGCCTGGGCGGTCTCGAAGCCCATGCCGCGCAAAACGGTGAAGCCCGCGTAATAGATGAGCAGGCCCTGGACCATCATGGGCGTGCCGCGCACGATGGTGGAGTAGACGGTCGCAAAGCCGCGGCCGATACTCTTAAAGAAGCGCACCAGGTCGTTATCCACGCGGTCGAACGTCTGAATGCGTAGGAACACGAAGAGCAGCGCCAGGAAGAATGCGATGACGGTGCCGAAGGTGGCAAGCGCGATGGTGATCTCGATACCGCGAATGAAGAAGTCCCCGCTCTTGTAGGTCATGTAGACCAGGCTCGACAAAAAGTCGCTGGGGTTGGAATCCGAGACAATGCTCACCTGCACCAGGTCGATAAACGACATGACGCAGCGGTCGATAAAGAAAACTGCCGCGATGGCGACCACGACGTAGCTGCCCAGGCGTGCGCCACGACGGCAGCGCTCGGATGCGAACGGCGACTTTTCGCGATAGTCGTTCCAGTGCATGAGCTTGGTGACCAGCGCCGCCGCCGACACGACGAGCCAGGCCCAAAGGATTGCCCAGAGGCAGTCTTGGAACACGCCCGTAGGCGCCAAGAAACTCATCGGCGTGGGGTTGCGCTGGCTAAACGCCAGGCCGAGCGCCGCGATGACGCTCGTGCCCAGGTATACATAACGGTGGTCGGCCTTGATAAAGGAGGCCAGGCGATTGATGGTTTTCATGCTGCCTCCCTATGCCGGCTGACGGTCGAGGCACGCGTCCCACATTTGGTCGCGCTCCTCTTGGCTAATGCCCTTGAGTGTCTTGTCGATGAGCTTAAGCAGCTTGTCCGAGCCCTTGCGGCAGCCGACGTTTGCCGTGACTTCCTGCTTAAAGCCCTCGCCCTCGGCAAATCGAATCGGCACGATACCCGGGTTTTGGGCCATATAGCCCTTCTCGTTCTCGGTATTGTAGGTCACGGCGTCGCAGGTGCCCTGCAGCAGGTTCGAAAACACCGTGGGGACCGAATCGACCGGGTTCTTGTGGACAACGCCCGGGATCTCGTCGATGACGGTATCGAGCATGGTGTCCTTTTGGCCGAGGACCGTTGCGCCGCTAAAGTCGCTGAGCTTGGTCGCATTTTGGTAGGGCGAGCCCTCTTTTACGAACAGGCCAAAGTAGCCAATGAAGTACGGGTCGGAAAAGCCGACGGACTCCTCGCGCTCGGGCGTGGCGCTCATGCCGGCAATGATGAGGTCGATCTGGCCGTTGTTGAGCGAATCGATAAGACCCGAGAAGCCCTGCTTGACGGCGACGGGCTCGCCACCGAGGGCCTTGCAGACGATCTTGGCGATCTGCACGTCGTAACCATCGGCATAGGCGCCCTGCACGTTGTCGATGGGGATAGTGTACTTGCTGGCTTCGGAGACCTGCCAGTTGTACGGGGCGTAGGCCGCCTCCATGCCGATGCGGATCTTGTCCTTGCCGATCACGGAATCGGACAGGTCGTCGCGACCGCCGCCCGTCGTGGGCTGGGCCACTTCCAGCGTGGAGGGGCGCTGGCAACCGGCAAGTGCGCCGGCGACGACGGAAGCGCTCGCAGCAAACGCACTGCCTAAGAAGATACGACGGCTGCACACCGGCTGTGGATGCGCGTCGCGTTGATGGGGAGAATGCATAATCTGCCTTCCCTGTTGAATCGTATGCTGACGACTTAACAGGATATACGCCAGCAACTAGCAGCGCAGCACAAGCTCGAAAAATTAATAGACACGCGGTAGTCATTGGGGACGCCGATGTTTTGGCAATGCCGGCGAGCGACGTCCAGAGCGAACAAGTGGCATGAAAAAGGCAAGGCATGACCAGAAGGTCTATGCCTTGCCTTTTGAATGACAACTTGTCGCTCTGGACGACGCGCAGCATCGACCGAGCGGCGGAACCTCTAGAGCAAGGTAACGCTAAAACTGCGCTTGTCCGTCTCGCCCGGGGCCAGGGTGATGGTGTTGACCTTGTGCTCAAAGACATCGTCCTCGGTGTCCATGGTGGTATGACCGGTCCAGGGCTCGAGCGCCACAAACGGAGCGTCGTTGGCGGCAGACCACACGCCAATGTACTTAAAGCCCTCAAAGTCGATCTTGACGCCGTGGCCCGACTTGCGGCCGCGCAGCGTGAGCGTGGAGCCCGGAGTATCGGTGAACATGATGGCATCGTTATCGAAACTGCGGTGCGTGATGGGCAGCACGTCCGAGTTGTCGGGAGCCTTATAGCTGCCCTCAAACGTCATAAGACCGTCGGGCGTGATGATGGGAGCCTCGTTCGTCCAAGCCTCGGTAAACGCCAGCTCGTAATCCTCGAACGCCTCGTCCTCGGCACCGGGGGCGGGCACGTTAAATGCGGGGTGGCCGCCCACCGAGAACGGCAGGTCCACATCGCCGGTATTGGTGACGGCAAAGGTCTGCGTGAGGGTGGCGTCGCCGGTCAGGGCATAGGTCATGTTGAGCTTAAAGTGGAACGGAAAGGCCTTGAGCGACTCGGGCGTATCGGTGATCTCGTAAGTTACCGAGGAGCCGTCCTCCGAAACCTCGACCAGCTCGTGCTCGACGATGCGCGCGAGTCCGTGGCGCGGCATCTCGCAGGTGCCGGCCGCAGACGCTGCCGTGTTGTTGCGCAGCGAACCCACAATGGGGAACAGGATGGGCGCATGCTTGCCCCAAAAGGCGGGGTCGCCCTGCCACAGATACTCGTTGCCGTTGAGGGCAAGGCTCGTGAGCTGAGCGCCCATGGAATCGATGGCCGCGGTGAGGCTGCCGCGCTTGATGGTAGTGACGGTAGACATGCTACTTCCTCCAAAAGTAAACAATAGTGTCGAGGGCTATTGTCCCACTCTTGGCGGCGGGACGGGACGGCAGGCGATTATTGAGTAGCCATAGCGGAATGAGCGGCGAGCGCCTACTGGGTATCCACGTAAAGGTCGAACCCGCCCTGCGGTGTAGTGTCGACCGTGTCGGGCGCCTGTGAGTTAAAGTTCACGGGGACCATGCGCTTTGAGGCGCGGAAGCGCGTGCCGTCGGTGGCGACGGGCGGTTCATCGACGGTGAGCTCGTAGTCTCCGGGCTTGAGCTCGATGCCGTCACCAGCGGAATTGACGTATTGATACTCGTCAATTGTCTGCCCTTTGAGCGTGCGCCCCACGATATGGATGAGCATTTGGCTGTCGCCGCGCGCGGTGTCCCACGTCGCGCCGTCCTTGACCTCGACCGACACATGTACCGAGCGCGTGCGGCTGAGCGATTGCTCGACAGACATCTCGACCTTGGCGGCGTCTTTTCGCTGTTGTTCGACATGGCTCCAGACGTTTCCAATTACCGAGCATGCGATAACGCCGGCCATAAAGGCGATAAGGATGGGGCCGAGCGGCGAGCAACGTCCTGCATCTTCCTCGCGAGACAGATTGGGGCGACGTGTGGGTGCGGGCGCCTGGGCACCCTGCGAGGGCACGTCGAGAATGCTGAAGGATGCCGTGCTGTCGGGGTCGATAGTGTGACGCGGCTGCGGGGTCTTTGCCGGCGAGATCGACATGTCGGCTGGCTCGCCGAGCGTGGCCGTAGCGTCGGCCTTGGCCTCGTCTGCCTCGGCCTGGGCCCAAGCTTGTTCGAAGGTCAGGGGCTCGACGGGGTCGAGGGCGGCGTCCGAGTCGGCGGCGACGTCGTTGCCGGTCTCGTCCTCGTCGCTCGACACGCCACGCGGCGTAGGCTCGTCCCACTCCTCATCCGGAGCTTCGCCCTCGCTATACCACCATTCAAAGTTATCGATATCCATACGGGGCGCCCCTTAGGCCTCGCAAATAAACACTCGCTAGTTTTATACCCCCAGACGACACCGAAGCTCACCCGCGCCGGACACAAAAACCGTCACAACATTCGACGCTTTTCCTCGATTTCGAGATTTTCGCCGAATGTTGTGACGGTTTGGGCGACTGGCCGGCAGCGCAATGCGACAAAGGGACTGTCTCTTTGTCACATTCTGTTAGAGTTGCAGGGATTGAATCCCGCTTATTCATGCGACATTGGAGTGACAACCTTGACCGCCGCAACCACGCCTAAAAGTAAGTCAACCGCCGCCGCGCTCTCCCCTGCGCGCACCAAGCTCTGCCTGGCGCTGCTCGTGCTGTTGGGATTCTCGCTCGGCTGCTCCGAGTTCGTGGTCATCGGCATCGAAAGCGACCTGGCGACGGAACTCGGCGTATCGCTTGCCACCGCAGGCCAACTTATTAGCGTGTTCGCACTGATCTACGCTATCGCGACGCCGGTGCTCGCGCTCAGCACGGGACGTTTTCGCCGCTACCAGCTGCTCGTGTGCTATAGCATCGTCTTTGTGCTCGGCAACCTGGTCATGGCGTTGGCGCCCAACTTCCAGGTGCTCTTTATCTCGCGCATTGTCCTGGGCTCCGTCTCGGGCGCACTGCTCGCCGTGGGCGTGACGTACATCCCTGAGCTTCTGTCCCCGCAGCAAACTTCGCTTGCCATCTCGGTGGTGTACGGCGCGTTTTCCGTGGCGATGGTCTTTGTCACTTCGATCGGTAAGTTTGTGGCCGACACGCTCGATTGGCACGTGGCCATGTACGGCACGCTAACCTTTGCCGTTTTGATCTGTGGAGCGCTCGTGGCGTCTATGCCGCGCGCCGGACAAACCGACGAGCCCGCCACCTTTCGCGAGCAGGCGGGTCTGCTACGCGAGCCGAGCATCATCACCGGCATGCTCATCTTTTTGTTTGGCGTGGGCTCGGTCTATGTGTTCTACGGCTACGTGACGCCTTATCTTGAGCAGGTGCTGGGCATGGGCACGGTCGAAGCCAGTACCACGCTTATGGCCTACGGCGTGTTCTGCCTGATCTCGAACATCCTGGGCGGATGGATCGATGCGCGCTTTGGCATGAAGGCGCTGCTTGTGACGTTTGTGCTGCAGGCTGCGGCGTTACTCGGGCTGTTTGCTTTGGGCGGCACCATGCCGCTCGCGCTGGTCTTTGTCTTTAGCTTGGCGCTGCTCATGTACCTGTTCTCGGTGTCGTGCATCACACACTTTATGGATGTGGCACGCAGCCGCCACCCCAAGTCGATGGTACTCGCAAGTTCGGTTGAGCCCATGGCGTTTAACGTCGGCATCTCGTTTGGCACCGCAGTGGGCGGCGCCGTGGTAAGCGGAGTTGGCATTGCCTACGTTGGCGCGGTCGGTGCCGTGTTCTCGCTTGTGGCCTGGGCGCTCACGCTGGTGACGATTAAGTTGGCTCGCTGGGAGCGCAAGCGGGCGAGGGCGCAGGCGTAGATGCGATACTCGAGCTCGATGATGGCGATCGAAAGGAAACCGCATATGCAACGTGTACTGTTTATCTGCCATGGGAATATCTGCCGCTCGACGATGGCTGAGTCGGTGTTTGCCGAGCTCGTGCGCCGCGCTGGGCGCGAGGGCGAGTTTGTCATTGATTCCGCGGCGACCTCGACCGAGGAGATTGGCAACCCGCCGCACCATGGCACGCTCGCCAAGCTGCGCGAGGTCGGGATTCCCGTCGTCGCACATCGCGCGCGCCAGGTGCGACGCGCGGAGTATGGCGACTGGGACCACATTGTCTATATGGACGACGAAAACGCCCGCGGCCTGTACCGCATCTTTGGCGACGACCCCGACGGCAAGATCTCGCGCCTGCTCGATTGGACCGATCGCCCCGGCGACGTGGCCGATCCCTGGTACACCGGCAACTTCGATGCCACCTACCGCGATGTGCTCGCCGGCTGCACGGCCATGCTCGAGCAGTTATAGGCAAGCGAGCACGCGGACGCACGTGCCACGCCATCGGCATAAAACGAGCGTGGATTTTCTCCCACTTTGAGCGCTCGAGTGCGCTCTAAACGGGAGAAAATCCACGCTCATGAATGTGACAAAGGGACTGCCCCTTTGCCACATCCGGGACTGGCCCTAGACCGGCTTGACCTCCAGCTTTATCCCCTCGGCGCAGGAGTCGCCCAAAACATCCGAAAGGGCCCAGGTCGCATATAGCGGCAAATAGAGAACCGCTCCGTTGCGCTCAACGTTGCCTCTCGAGAAAACAATCCCGAGCCTTACGCCATATTCAGCCGTATCAAGCACATGACCGAGCGCAGCGTGCGCGTGGTAATAGGAGCCCGATTTAACCTCGATCGGAACAGCCGTCCCATCCGGTCCATCGACCACAAAGTCCACTTCGCCGCGCTTTTTTGTCTGATAGTAGTAAAGCTGGCGATTTTGGGCAGCTAGCTGCTGGGCCACCACGTTTTCGTAAATGCCGCCCAGATTGGGCTCTTTGCTATCAAGATACGCCGCTTGGGCGACTCCAACGGGGTAGCGCGCCATCAACATGCCCGTATCCGATTGATATAGCTTGAACTGCGATGGCCGTGCCGTCTTGAGCAGGGGCGATTTTGGCTCGGTTACGATATCGGCTTTGAGAGCAACGCCGGCATCGACAAGCCATACAAAATCTCGCTGATACTTCTCGTAGTGAGCCTTGGGGTCAATGGAATTGAGCACGAAGCGCTTGTTTTCGCCCTCGAGCATAATAGGGAGCTGATCGTAGATGCTCTGCACCTGCAGGGCTCGCCCGCTTGCATACTTGGAGATATCCCGCCGGTACTGTTCGTTGAGCTCTGACTGCAGCTGACGAACAGAGGCAAGGTCGCCCTGCGTGTCAAGGAAACGCTGCACGACCTCCGGCATTCCGCCGACAACGGTATAGGTCCTGAAGTTTGCCATCATCGCGTCATGAATGTAATCAGGAATGGGCCTCTCGCTGATACACGCGTCACGTATCGTTTGGCGAGCCCCCTCGCTCACCCCGGTTGCCCAGCAAAACTCCTCAAAATCGAGCGGGAACATCCTAAGCTCGTGGACATACCCCACGGGATAGGACCTGACGCCCTTGAACTGGGTCCCGAGCATTGACCCCGAAAACGCCCAGCGGCACCTCCCGTCCTCTACAAGGAACTTTGCCATCGTCATGATGTCGGGGGCCTCTTGGACCTCATCGATAAACACGAGCGTTTTGCCTGGTGCAATCGACTTTCCCGAAAGAAGCGTCACCCTGCTGATGAAATCATCGGCATTCCGCGCCTCGAGAAGAGCATCTTTTGCCTGGCGATTTTCCATGAGATTGAGCTCGATGTAGGTTGCATGGCTGGCTTTGCCAAATGCGCGAATCGAATAGCTTTTGCCGATCTGGCGAGAACCCGTGATGAATAAGGCCTTTTGCTCGGCAGACTTCAGCCAACGCTCCAGCTCTGCCGCTATTTTCCTGCGCAGCATAGGCTCTCCCCTCAGTGTCATCAAATGAAATGCAAAGTTTTATGCGCTTAATTATCGATGAAATGTAGGATTTTTAGAACCTAAAATCGGATGAAATGCAGAGATTTAGGATTATAAGCAAAAAGAAGGGGCAGCCCCGGCGAATGTGACAAAGGGACTGTCCCTTTGTCACATTGCGCTCGACTACTCGTCGACGATCTCGGCAAGCCAGACGTTCAGCGTATCGACCTCGGGGCAGCAGAACTTTGCCGTACCGGGCTCGTTGCCAGGCACGGTTCCGCCATAGCGCAGGATATCGATATAGGGAAAGCCCACATGGCAGGCCATGGCACACATCTTGCCGCGGTCTCGGTCGAAGTCAAAAACGTCGCCCGGCTTGTGACCATGGTGGCAGCGGCACGCACCCAGCTGGTCCACGCAGCTCACGCGGATGCGCGGACGCTTGCCCCGCGGCGCGCCGAGCGGCTTGTTCTCGCCCGCAGGCTTGGCGCCGCCCTCGCCAGCATTACTCATGGTCAATCACATCCAGGCAGGCCTCGATGGGAAGGCCAGCCGACTTGTCCTCTTGGTCGGCATTGCGCTCGATAAGCTCAGCCACCACGCGCATGGCATCGGACGTCGCGCGCTGCAGGCTCCAACCGGCCATAACGCGGCCGACGAGCACCGCCGAGAACGTGTCGCCCGTGCCCGGGAAATAGACCGGAATGAGCTCAAAGGGAATCGTGAAGTACTCCCCCGCCACATGGTCGTAACCGATAACCGCGTTCGTGCCATTGACCACGGCGCTCGTAATGACCACCGACTTGGCACCCAGCTCGCGCACGGCGTCCACAAGGGCGCGGGCCTCGTCGGGCGTGAGTTGCTCGGCGATAGGCGTATCGGTGAGCAGGCATGCCTCGGTATAGTTGGGCACCGCGTAGTCTGCGCACTCCAGCAGATGCCGCATAAGGCCAATCGTGGACTCGGGCACGCCCGCATAGAGCTTGCCGTTGTCGCCCATGATGGGATCGACGAACACCTTGGTGCCCTTTTGCGCGCGGCGGTGGCAAAAGTCCGAGATGATACGCGTCTCTTCCTCGGTCACGATAAAGCCGGTCGAGATGGCGTCGAACTCAAAGCCGAGCTCATCCCAGATAGCGAGGCTTTGACGCACGTACTCGGTGGTGTCGTGGATGTAGAACTTGGGGTAGTTGAGCGTATCGGAAACGAGCGCCGTCGGCAGGTTATGGATACGGTAGCCCATGTGCGACAGCACCGGCAGCATGGCGGAAAGCGCGACCTTGCCGTAGCCGCACATATCGTTGATCAGCAGCAGCTGAGTGTTCTTCATGAGAGTCCCCCCTTAGTTCGGGCGCGGCACAGCAGCGCCACAGTGCGACTAAGTGTAGCGCAGGGGACGTTGTGAGCGGAGTCGAGCAGCGCGAAGGGTAAATTGTTGCGGAAAGGTTACGGAAAATGATCCCTTTTCCTCCGTCCCCAAGGGATCACATGCACCAAAGCGGACCGTGGCGGAATCACAGATTGCCGCTTAGGAACGCTTGCAGCGTCGAGCCGTTACGCGGTTTGGTAAAACCGCGTAACCACTAGTTTGGTACCTTGACATTCATTTCTCATGCTCCTAGATTGGTTAGGCACAAAACAATTCCACTACCTAACTAAAGAAAGGAGCAACACTAATTCATGTGCGATGAACTTCTTAACCTTTGTTCGCACGAGCCCGGCGGCGACCCGTCACAGTCGGCGGATGTACCCGAAGCGGTTAGCTCGGAAGACAAGCTTGCCAAGCGCATCCTGAGCGGCCTGGGTTTTTGCGGCCATTACATGCATTTTCATGGCGGAGGCGTGTCCGGCAAGGCGCCCATCATTTGCCTGCTGGCCAAGCAGCCCGGCGGCGAGATGTCGCAGCAGGAACTCGGCATGCACTTTGACCTCAAGCCGGGGTCGCTTTCCGAGATCCTGTCCAAGCTCGAGGTCAACGGCCTCATTGAGCGCAGCCGTAACCCCAAAGATCGACGGCAACTCACCATTCGCCTGACCGAAACCGGCCGAGAAAACGCCCGCATCGACCAGGCGGCCCGCATCCGCTTTAGAGAGCGGGCCTTTAGTGCCCTCACCCACGACGAGCGCGAAGACCTCGCCGAAATGCTCGATAAAATCCGTGTAACCTGGGAGGAACTGGATGATTAAAACCCTCATGGGCAGCATCCGCGACTATATGAAAGTCACCGTTGCCACGCCGCTGCTCGTGCTTGGCGAGGTGCTCTGCGAAATGCTGATTCCATTTATCACCGCCAACCTGATCGACGCCATCAAAGACGGCGCCACCGTAGCCGAGATGCTTCCCACCGCAGGCTTTTTGGTGCTCATCGCGCTGACGTCGCTTGCTTTTGGCGCCGCTGCCGGCGTCACCTGCAGCCATGCGAGTTGCGGCTTTGCCAAGAACCTGCGTCACGACCTGTTCTACAAGATCCAGACGTTCAGCTTTGCCAACATCGATGAGTTCTCGAGCTCCTCGCTCGTCACGCGTCTGACCACTGACATCAACAACGTTCAACAGGCCTTTATGATGATCATCCGTATCGCCGTGCGCGCGCCGCTGGTCTTGATCTTCGCCTTTACCATGGCATTTATCATGGGCGGCAGCGTCGCCATGGTCTACCTGGTCATCATTCCGCTGCTGGGCTTTGGACTGTTCTTTATCATCTTTAAGGTACGCCCCATCTTCTCGCGCGTGTTCCACAAGTACGACGCCCTTAACGAGTCCGTCGAGGAAAACGTCACCGGCATGCGCGTGGTCAAGAGCTACGTGCGCGAAGACTTTGAGAAGGAGAAGTTCGCCACCGCCGCGCACGACGTCCAGATGGACTTCACCCGCGCCGAGAAGCTGCTCGCCTTTAACAACCCCATGATGAACATCTGCGTCAACGGCGCATTTGTCATCATCATCTACCTGGGATCCAAGCTCATCATCACGAGCCAGGGCACGCTGTTCGACGTGGGCCAGCTCTCCTCGATCTTTACCTATGGCTTCGCGATCCTCATGAGCCTGATGCAGCTGTCGATGATCTTTGTCATGGTGACCATGGCCGACGAATCGGCGCACCGCATTACCGAGGTGCTGGCCGCCGAGCCCACGATCGCCGATCCCGCCGAGCCCGTGCTCGAGGTTGCCGACGGTTCCATCGACTTTGACCACGTGAGCTTTAAGTATTCCGCGCATGCGAAGCGCCAGGCGCTCGACGATATCGACCTGCACATTAAGAGCGGCGAGACCATCGGTATCATCGGCGGTACCGGCTCGGCCAAGTCCACGCTTGTAAACCTCATCGCCCGTCTGTACGACGCCACCGAAGGCACCGTGCGCGTGGGCGGCATGGACGTACGCGACTACGACCTGGACGCGCTGCGCCACCAAGTGGCCATGGTGCTGCAGAAAAACGTGCTGTTTAGCGGCACCATTGCCGAGAACCTGCGCTGGGGCGACCCGAACGCCACCGACGAGGAAGTCCGCGAGGCGGCACATCTGGCCTGCGCCGACGAGTTTGTCGATGGCTTCCCCAAGGGCTATGACACCTGGATCGAACAGGGCGGCTCCAATGTTTCCGGCGGTCAGAAGCAGCGCCTGTGCATTGCGCGTGCCCTGCTGCGTCGCCCCAAGATCTTAATCCTGGACGACTCCACCAGCGCTGTCGACACCAAGACCGACGCCAAGATTCGCGCAGGGTTGGCAAGCTATCTGCCCAACACGACCAAGCTCATCATCGCCCAGCGCATCAGCTCCGTGCAGGACGCAGACCGCATCATCGTCATGGAGGGTGGCCGTATCGCGCAGATCGGCAACCATGACGAGCTGCTCAAGACGAGCGAGATCTACCGCGAGACCTTTACCTCGCAAAACAAGATGTCTGCCGAGGGCGAAGGGGCCGTCGAGGCCGACACCGAGGCATCCGCAACACAAGCTCAGACCCAGGAAGGAGGCGAGGCACATGAGTAAGGCAACGACCGCCGAGCGCGCGCTCAACCGCAAGGGTGGCACCATGTCGCGCCTCATCAAGACGCTCTTTGGCTTCTACCCCGTGCTTTTGCCCCTCGTCGTCGTCGGCGTGGTGCTCTGCGCCATCATCAACTCCATCGGCGCGACCTTCCTTCAGAGCGCTCTGCAGATTATTAGCGAATCGTGGCAGTCGGGCGATTGGGAAGCCGCACAGCCCAAGATCGCACAGCTCGTGACCACCCTCGCCTGCATCTACGGCGTCGGCATCCTGTCTTCGCTCTTCTGGAACCGCGCCATGGCCATCGTCACGCAGGGCTCGCTCGAGAAGCTGCGCGAGAAGATGTTCAACCGCATGCAGGACCTGCCGATTCGCTACTTCGACACGCACCAGCGCGGCGACATCATGAGCCACTACACCAACGACATCGACACGCTGCGCCAGATGATCAGCCAGTCGCTGCCCAACCTGCTCATGACGACCATCGTCATCGTCACGGTGTTCTTTATCATGCTGTACTACAGCGTTTGGATGTGCCTGGTCATTGTGGCAGGCGTCGCCTTTATGACCTTTATGACCAAGCTGCTCGGCTCCAACTCCGCGCGCTTCTTCATTGCGCAGCAGACCGAGCTCGGCGTGGTCGAGGGTCATATCGAGGAAGTCATGAACGGCCAGAAGGTCGTCAAGGCATTCTGCCACGAGTCTGCCGCCGAGGCCGATTTTGACGAGCGCAACGAAAAGCTCTTCGAGGTCTCGCAGAAGGCCAACATGTACGCCAACATCCTCATGCCCATCCTTATGAACCTGGGCAATCTGCTCTACGTGCTGGTGGCCCTTGCCGGCGGCATTTTCCTGGCGCTGGGCGTGCCCAACCTGAGCATCTCGGGTATGGCGCTGTCCATCGCCGTCGTGGTGCCGTTCCTCAACATGACCAAGCAGTTCTGCGGACAGATCGGCCAGATCTCGCAGCAGATCAACGCCGTGGTCATGGGCCTCGCCGGCGCCGACCGCATCTTTGAGCTCATCGACGAGAAGCCCGAGACCGACGAAGGCTACGTGACGCTCGTCAACGCGCAGGTGAACCCCGATACCTGGCAGCTCGAGGAGGCCGACCACCACACCGGCATGTGGGCGTGGAAACACCCGCACCGTGCAACCGGCGAGATCGAGTACGTACCGCTGCGCGGCGACCTGGTCATGGACAACGTCGACTTTGGCTACACGCCCGACCACGAGGTGTTGCACGGCGTGTCCGTGTTTGCCAAGCCGGGCCAGAAGGTCGCGTTTGTCGGCGCCACCGGTGCCGGCAAGACGACCATCACCAACCTCATCAACCGCTTCTATGACATCGCCGACGGCAAGATTCGCTACGACGGCATCAACGTCAACAAGATCCGCAAGGCCGATCTGCGCCGCTCGCTGGGCGTGGTACTGCAGGACGTGAACCTGTTCACCGGCACCGTGATGGATAACATCCGCTACGGCAACCTGGACGCCACCGACGAGGAGTGCATCGCGGCAGCCAAGCTCGCGGGCGCCGACGACTTTATCACCCGCCTGCCCGACGGCTACGACACGATGCTCACCGGCAACGGCGCGCAGCTGTCGCAGGGCCAGCGCCAGCTGATTTCGATCGCACGCGCCGCCGTCGCCGATCCGCCGGCAATGATTCTGGACGAGGCCACGAGCTCCATCGACACCCGCACCGAGGCCATCGTGCAGGCTGGCATGGATAAGCTCATGGAGGGCCGCACGACGTTTGTCATCGCACACCGCCTGTCCACCGTGCGCAACTCCGACGCGATCATCTGCCTGGACCACGGCCGCATCATCGAGCGCGGCAACCACGACGAGCTGATCGCTAAGCATGGGTACTACTACCAGCTGTACACCGGTGCGTTTGAGCTCGAGTAGGTAGGTTTGTTTCACGGAGGACCCCCAGGCGGGCCGGGGTGTAACCTCCGTGCTCAAACATTCTCGCTTCGCTGCGAAACTGCGCGCGGAGGTTACACCCCGGCCCGCCTGGGGGTCCTCCTGCGCGCAATCAGCCCGTCGTTTAGAACGGAATAAAAGTTAGTGAGGCCCTGGCCGGTTGGCCAGGGCCTCGTTTTGTAAGGATGATTTGGGAGGTGGTGGGGGGACTGGTCAAGCTAACGGAACGCCGTAGCTAAAAATCCCCATCCCGGAAAAATCATTGCGCAGGTAGGACGGCAAAGGTAGCTAGAAAAGCCCCATCCTAAATGAGCTACAAGATTTCGGCTAGGAGCGCTCGGCGCCCATTTGTTTTATCACTGCAGGTAGAAAGCGCGATAATGCGTGCATCGAGGCCAGCGCCGTCCATGTTCGCATGCACCGCCGTCTGCGAGATATGCGCGAGCAGCGTCTGCATTGAGGCCTGGTCCAGGTTTCCCGGCCCAAAGATAATGTCATCACTCGCAGCAAACGAGCACACGGCAACAATGCGCAGGCGGAACGCCCCATCCTTTGTGTAGAGCGTGCCCGTGCGGTGCAGGTCAAAGAAGCCCCTGTCTAAAAACCGATCGACATCGCCAAACATCGCGCCGTTATCCATGTGGTGCGCATAGAGCAGATTGTAGGAATCGGTCATCGCGCGACTGTTGCGCGTATCCAAAAACACCGCTCCCGAAACCGCGGACTCCCCCAACACGTTTTTGTTGAGGTATTCCTGGTTATCTTTTCCCTGAACAAAGGGATAGTCGATGTTGGTGCCATCGATGGTAACCCATCCGACCACGTCGGGATTTTTGGCCATCAGTTCCTGCAGGCGTGCGCAATCGTTGGCCCCGGTGGGTTTGTAGTGCAGCAGCTCATCGCTGATGAACCCACCGTTCATAACGTTGTTTGTGTCCCACAGCGAATAGCCCCCGTACAGCAGCATGAGCAGCACGAGAAAGCCGGCAAACCACGTAAGCACGCGGTCGCCGGCTCTCGCCAGCCGAGCCATGCGTTTAAGCTCCATCGGCTGTAATCCTCGCTGTTTTAATGGCGGTTACGACGAGGACGGAAGAAGACCACGCCCATCACGGCAGCAAACGCGACGATTGCCGCATAGGGAACGACCGTCCGAATAACATCGGTGGGAACGGTAGCCTCTTTGGTGTTGGTAAAGGTCACCGTGGTGTCAGAAGTACCGATACCCTTCTCGGCAATAGAGTTACCTTCTGTCGAACTGGTGTCATCACCAATCTTGTACGACGTCTTATAACCTTCGCTATGATAATCCGCCTCAGTTACGGCGAATTTATCCTCCGATGAGAGACCGTAAAAGATGACGGATTCTCCGTTCTTAAGGCTCACGCTAATCGCAGTTCCCGACGCGGCCTTAACTTCGTTCGGGGTAGTAGTCCCGTCTTTCACAGTGGCGTACTTATAAGTCTCCCCGTCAGCGCCTTTAATCGTGACGGTAAAGTCAAAGTCCTTATTCTTGTCACCCTGGTTGCCGGCAACGACCTTTTTGATGGTCAACTTTTGGGTGACATATTTGTTCTCAAAGCCTGAGGTCTTGTCGCCCGATCCCGCCGCTGTGCTAAGAGTGCAGCCCTTAGCAACTAAGCCTGAGTCGCCATTTTCTACGTAAACATCCAGGAACAGCTCCTTATACTCAACGTCGTTGAGGCCATCCAGCTCTGGCGGCGTCTGCGTAATTTTGTATCGATAGATGCCCGGAGCCGCGAACTTTGAGGTATCAAGGCTGACGCTCATTGGGGCGGTTATTGTCTTAGTAACGCCGTCGGTATTATCTTCGCTAGAAAGACCTTTGGCAGAATAATTTACGGAAGACGGCGAAAGCGAAACGGCCCCTTCCGCTCCAGCAGTAACGGGCATACCCGTGTTCGTAAGCTCGCTCGTCTCCGCCGGCGAGGTCGAATACTTAAACTGCGCATTCGGCTCCACAGCATCCTTGTTCATGGTAAGCGTCGAGGTGATCGTAACCTTGTTGCCAGTTACCGGCAGATGCGGAGTAGTAGATCCCCCCTCCGCCCACGCGGGCGTGACAACTCCCACCAAAGCCAGCAGCATCGTGGCAGCCACAACTGCAAACGCCGCCAGTCGCCTCTTTCCAGTTTTCATGTTGTATCCTTCCTCTCGGGCACATGCCCTTAATAAAACCAATCTCCGTGCCTACAGGTTCGACCTGCGCAGCACGCTGATCACGTTGCCTTTGATCTGCGAACGGGCAATCGGCCCATACAGGCGGCTGTCATGCCCACCCTCGCGCAGATCGGCCAGCACAAAGAACTCATCCGCTGCCAGGTGTACGGGATAGTCCACAGCAGACTCGTAGCGCGGCGTCGGCGTGGTGATATCGCTTTCCACCACAACAGCCCCGTTAACCATGAGCTCGCCCGACTCGGTAATCGTGACCTCATCACCGGGGCGGGCAACCACGCGACCCAGGCGCTCTTCGCCATCCGCGGTGTATACCACCACGTCACCCTCGTTGAAGCCCTGGCTGAGCCTCCAGTAGAGCATGACGTCACCCGAACAGATACGCGGAGCCATCTCGCCGGTCGTGACCGCACCCACGCCCAGGACCACGCCAAAGAGCAGCCAGAGCGTCACGACAAAAAATGCCAGGCGCGCCAGAAAGCCCACGATATCTCGCCGGTCGTCTGCTTCCCTTAGATCTGGCGCCGCGTGTGCGCCTATCTTCGCGCTCGACACGATCGGGCACCCCGCGCCACAGGACCTCCCCCGCGGAGCGGCAGGTGTGGGCGCCCCGCCACCAGCATTGCTGGCGCCATGTCTTCTCATAGGCGCCCGCCCCTCCTGGAGCCGCGATGTAAACGCAGCGCAACCATGCCCGTGACCAGCAGCACGCCGGCGGCCAAAATCGCCAGGGCATAGATGGGATTGCGCGTGATACCCGTAGGCACTGCGACCTGTCGGGAATTGGTGGCCTTAGCTTCAACGGCAACGGTCACACGCGGACCGTTGAGCGTGCCGCTCGCACCCGTAAGCTCAGCGTGATAGCCCAACGAAGAGTAATCGTCTTCGCTCACGGTATAGGTCGCGTTGTAATCAAGCGTTTTAATCGAAACGGTCAGGCCGTCCTTAACGGCAAACGGCACGATCGCCCTGCCCTGGCCATCGGCCGTAAAGGCCGTCTTGTTTTCCACGGTTTCGGCCTGATCATTCGGTCGCGCCACGAGCGTATGGCTGCCCTGGGCAGGCGCATCCGAATACTCGATGGCGTAGGTCTGACCAGCCTTGAGACCCGTAAAGGTCACCGTCATCTTAAAGTAGGCACGCTTGTCGCCCATATTGCCCGTAACGCTCTTGGAAACCTTGAGCGTGTAGGTGCGCGGGGTGAATCGTGCGTATACGCATCCCGTATGGCGGTCCTTCACGTTGTACGTATAGGTGGGTGAAGACGACAGCAGCTCCGGGGCGTCTGGATTCGATAGGTCATACCAGCCCTCAAAGTGATAGCCATCCTTGGGAGCGGCCACCGCCTCCACAAACGTGCCGTCATCCACAAAGTAGGCAACGCCCGATTTATCGTACGCGTCGGCGTCCTTGTCCGAGCCATCCCCGGCATCGATAGAGCCCTTTGCCCCCTTAAGCTTGGAGCTGACCGTGCCGCCCGTCGTTACGTTGCTCCACGTGCCGTCGGCATTTTTAAGCTGGGCAACAAAGGCCTGACGATACTTCCATTGCGCCACAAATGTCGCGCCCTGACTCTCAGGGATGTTTTCGACCGTTACCGTATCGCCCGCAGCACCGGTATCCGGATTGACCTTCTTGCCCCTAATGGTAAGAGTGCCGGAATCCGTGGTGCCCTCGGGTGCCGTATGGGTCACGGTGTGCTCCGCACTAAAACGAACGGCTTTTCCCGAGCCCGCGTACTCCCAGCCCATAAACTTCCAGCCGTTGTTTTGTCCATCGGCGGCATGGGAGGTATAGCTCGCTCCAGCGCCAGAAAGCTGCACGAAATCGCCCGTGGATTCATCGGACGGATCATAGTGATACGCTTTGCCGCCGTTCACATCGTATTGAACGCCTGCCTTGGAAAACACGAGGTGCACTTTGTAGTGCTTTGTGACCTTGTCGACCTTAAAGTGATAGGTGCCATCGTTCAATTCGGTCCAGTGCGCCGCATCGTCCGCGGAATAGAACTCGCCGTTGACAAAAGCACCGATAAAGACCGCCCCGTCATCGCGCTTGGCATCGACCATAAAGTAGGAGTTCTTTTCCTGCTTACCTACGTAGTTTTTGGCATAGGTAAAGTCGGCGGTCTTGGTATCGGAATTATAAAAATACGTTCCGCTTCCGTTGGGCGTCGTGTGCGCCTCTATGCGATAGAACTCCCTAAACGAGATATTGTCGAGGAAGTTGCCGGTCGAATTGATCTTGTTGGCCGTGTTGCAGGCCACAAAAGCAAAGACGCTCTGGTTTTGGCCATCCGGAATGGTGTAGGTATAGTCGTAGTCGACCTTTTTCTTGCGCTCGAGCGCGTTGGAACCGTAGGAAGCCCACGCGTCGTTTTCGGACGCCATAATCCACACGCACCATTTTTCGGTATGTTCCGCATCGGCCGTCCATGAGAACGCGCTTCCGCTAGACGCACTGGCAAATCCACCCACTTTGTCAAATTTGGTCGAATACAGGATGATCTTTTTGCTGCAGCCCGATTGGGAAAAATTGGCCACATCCAAGCCGACATAGTTATCGACGCTTATTTGAATCCATTGAATAATTTGCTGGTACTGATCGAGTGCTTTTTGATTGTCCTTGTACGGCTCGTTTTCTTGTCGCGGACCGATGATAAGGGCCATGGCGTCTCGACCCGAGCGGCCGCGGTGGTCGAGCCCCCACTCGTACTGTTTTCCCGGATCGGTTGTCACATATTGGTAGAGTGAGCTCGCCTCATGTGCGTTGAGCTCGGCGGCGTACTCGCCATCCGAGGGTGCAAATGTAACAGAATGCCCAACTGGGTCGATATAGTAGTCGTTCTGGGCAACGATCTCGATACGATGGTCCGTCTCGGTCGTACGCCAATGGGGCGAGCACAGCGTAAACTTGCTGGTGCTCTTGTTCCCTAGATGTATATCGTCTTCAAAACTGCCGTTAGCAATGTTCGTATTTTCGTTCTTAAGATTCGAGGTCGAGAACGCATAGTTATTTAACGTTGTCATGGTCTCGGACGAATTTTCTTGATATACCTTGCCGAAGTCAGTATAGATGTCACGCGTGCCCTGCTTTTCCACGTGAACGTCATTGACCAGATTGCCAAACCACTCCCGGTATTGTTCGTTTGCCCCCGTAAGATTTGAATCGTAGCAAGTTAGTGCAAGCATCGTATTTTCGGACGCTGCGGTATAGACTGCCTGATAGGCAAACTCATCGTCTTGCTCGGGAAGCGCTCGATAATAGTGTGTACTGTTGGTGCCAAAGGAGAACCAACCCTGTCCGTTAGAGCTTACGAGCCACACAGAAAGCGCAATGCGACCGTCGCTCTGCTCAAACGAGAAGTGGGATCCGTCGGCGCTGCTACCAGCAAAGCCGCCATTTGCAGCAAAGGGATCGCTGTAAACGGTGTGCTGCTCAACGGTATTTCCCTGGGGCATCTTGCCCCGTGCCTTAAGCCAAGTCCGCAGTTGCATGAGCTGGTCTTGGCCTGCGCTGTTAACCGACAGATTCTCCTGTTGAGGACCCATCGTGAGCATCAGCACGTCGTGTTCGGTTGCGGCGCGATGGTTGAGGCCCCACTCGTACGTGGCGCCGCTCTGGGTGGAAAAGGTGGTGTAGGTTGATCCAGGTTCAAAATAGTTACCGGCACCCTGTGGCCTCAAATTCCATGCAAGCGCAAAATGATTACCGTTAGCTTCTTTGGTGTTCGTTTGGGGCTTGAGGAGCTGCGTGGGAGTTGCGAGGTACGGCGTCTCGCCGATCCTATTAGTCGGAGAGGTCGTCGACCAACCAGAAGCTCGGTTGGTAAAGGTTGGGTTCGCTATAAGGTTGCCATCGTCACCGTACGCACGCGAGGGCAACCCCCCCCCCGACCATACGAACGAGCATAAGACCGCTGCCAACATCACAAAGGTGCGGCGCATCGACGCTATATGACCGAAAGGACCCTGCATGGGCGCACCCCCCCCAGCCGCAGCCCGAGCTTTCGCGCAAGCTACACAAGTAGTACGTTTAAGTTTTTTGATTCTACAACCAGCCCAGGGCAAAAGCAAAATCATGCGTAACCGATTTGCAGTCATTTTTCGCATTTTTCGCATTGCGCAGGTAGGACGCCAAAAGCGGCTAAAAAAGCCCCGTCCCAAATGAGCTACTTGAGGAGTTGTGCCATGGCGTTGACGAATTTTTGGACTTGGGGGGTTGGCTCGAGCGGGTAGTGCAGAAAGACCGGTACCTCGCGGCCGCACAGGAACGGCACGCCCACAAAGGCCGGGTGCACCCCCGACCATGCGCCGCAGGTGAGCACCGCGTCGCCCTTTTCCTCTGCCTCGTTAAAGAGCGCAAAGTCAAAGCTGTCCACGTCGATCACGTCAACGCCGCCGTCGGCCAGAAGGTCGATGCGCAGGCTGTCCATGGCGTCGTTGCCGTGGCGGAGCACGCGCAGGCGCATGCCCTCCAGGTCGGCAACCGTGATGCGCGTCTTACGCGCCAGCGGGCTCATGCGCGGCACGTCGATATAAAACGGCACGTTGACAATGCGGAGCTTTTGGCAGGCATCGCCCCAGCGTGGGGTCGAAAAACTCGACTGCACCACATCGACCTCGCGGCCCAAGCTGCGCATAACGGTCTCGCGCGCGTCGTAGAGGTCGCTTACCGGCACGATCTCAAATCGCAGCGACGGTTCCAAATCGTGGATGCCCGACCACATCGACAGCGTTTGGCGCCCCGGGCACATCATCGACACGCCCAGGCGCACGGCGCCGCCATCGCCCGCCGCGCGTCGGGCACGGCGCAACGCGTCCTCGGACTGCCGCATGATCGAGCGCGCATCGTCCACCAGCAGAGCACCCGCCGGCGTCACCTTGACGCCCGAGTGCGAGCGTTCGAACAGCGTGATGCCGAACTCGGCCTCGAAGCCCGACACCTGCTTGACGAGCGCCGGAGTCGACACACGCATTTTTGCCGCCGCACGCGAGAAGCTTCCCAGCTCCGCGGCGGCCGATATGGCCTCGAGTCGTCGATCGTACACGTCAATCTCCCGTTTTCGCGCCCGTGACCGCATGGGGCCACAGGGGGTTGTTTTCGCAGGTCACGCGCTCAATTGAGAATAAACTGCATCGCACAGTGTAAACCTACGGTTAACGCTATTCTAACAAATATGCAATTCACCTGCGCAAATGCAAAGCATACGATAACCAGCGAAAACCACGTGGGTCGATTAATGGGAGCGGCCCACCGGGAGGCACAAGAAGGGAAGTTCCTATGAGCAATTGGCTTAAGCTCGAGGGCGATGTCTGCGCCGTGACTGGCGCGCTCGGCGGTATGGGCGCCGAGATCTGCCGCGAGTTCGCCCGCAATGGCGCCAACGTCGTCATGCTCGACCTGGACGAGGAGAAGGTCAAGGCCGCTGCCGCCGACCTCGCTGCCGAATTTGGCATCCACGCCGAGGGCTACAAGATGAACGCCACCGACAAGGCCGAGGTTCAGGCTGCCGTCGACGCAACCATCGCCAACTTCGGCCGCGTCGACGTCCTCGTCAACACCGCCGGTATCCTGCGCTTCGCCGCCATGGAGGACCTGCCGCTGAGCGACTGGGAGCAGGTGCTCAACGTCAACCTCACCGGTTACTTCATCACCTCGCAGCGCTTTGGTCGCGAGATGATCAAGGCCGGCCAGGGTCGCCTGGTGCACATCTCGACCGTCGCCAGCCACTCCCCCGAGACGTTCTCGGGCGTGTACAGCTCCACCAAGGCCGGCGTCAACATGATGTCCAAGATGCTCGCCGCCGAGTGGGGCCCCTACGGCGTCCGCTCCAACTGCGTCGAACCCTGCTTCGTTAAGACCCCGATGTCGGCCAACTTCTACGCCGACCCCGAGGTCGAAAAGAGCCGCAGCCGTCTGATCGCCACGCGCCGCATCGGCGAGGTCAGCGATATCGCCAACGCCGTCATGTTCCTGGCGTCCAAGCGCTCGGACTTTACCACCGGCGACGCCATCAAGGTCGACGGCGGCTTCTCCAACATGATGGGCGACCTCACCGCCAAGCCCGGCGGCCGTCGCGCCTATGCCGACAACTACCTTAAGAACAAGGGTGTCGAGCTCTGGTCCGATGAGTCCGGCGTCGCCAAGCCGACTGACCAGTAAACCAACCTGACAGGGAGGTCCCGCGGACACGCCCGCTCCTCCCCCGTATCGATTAGAAAGAGTCCAATGGCTTCCACCAACTCCAACAAGGGTCGCGCCGTCGTGCTTTCCGCCGCGTGCGTCACCATGTTCTTCATCAGCTCCATCGCGCTGTATTCCGTCGTGAGCAAGAACCTGCTCGCCGTCTACCCCGAGTGGTCGAGCGCCCTTACCTGGGCGTTCCCGGTCTTTCAGACCATCATGGCCGTGACGGGCATCTTCGCCGGCCGCATCTCCGATAAGATCGGCCCGCGCAACGTCGTGATCGCCGCCGCCGCGTGCTACGGCGTGGGCTGGTTCATGTCCGGCACCGTCACCGAGCCGTGGCAGTTCTACCTGTGGTTCTCGCTCGTCGCCGCCATCGGCAACGGCCTGGGCTACAACCCGGCGCTCACCACCGGCCAAAAGTGGTTCATCGACAAGAAGGGCCTTGCCTCCGGCATCACCCTGGCCGCTTCGACCGCCGGCCCCGCCGTGCTGTCCCCGGTGCTCGCCTCGCTGCTCATCCCGAGCCTGGGCATCTTTGGCGCCCTCAAGGCACTCGGCGTCATCTTCTTTGTGACGATCGCCGCCTCCGCCCTGTTCCTGAAGGCCCCCGAGGCCGGTTGGCTGCCCGAGGGCTTCGAGGCCCCCAAGGGTGGCGCACATGCCGGCACCTTCGGTGACCTCACCCCGGGCGAGATGGTCAAGACCCCGCGCTTCTGGGTCCTCATCATCACCTTCGCCTTCGCCGCCACCGCGGGTACCCTGCTCGTGGGCAAGGTTGCCTCCATCGCCGCCGTCCAGCTCTTCGCCGACCCCACGAGCGCCGCGGCCGTCGCCCTCGGCGGTGTGGTGGTCTCCGTCAACACCTGCGCCAACCTGGTCGGCCGCCTGTCCTTTGGCCAGATCATCGACAAGCTCGGCGCCTATAAGTCGCTGCTCATCAGCCTTGTCGTCACCATCGTCGCGCTCGTCATCATGTCGATGAGCTTTACGCAGAGCATGTTCTTTGTGGCACTCGCCCTGCTCGGCTTTAGCTTTGGCGCCCTGCTCGTCATCTACCCGCCGCTCACCGGTGGCGCCTTTGGTACCAGCAACATCGGCGTCAACTACGGCATCATGTTTTTGGGCTATGCCGCTTCCACCTGGATCAGCCAGCCCATCACCGCCGTGCTGTATCACGCCGAGGCTGGCAGCGCCGCCTACCAGCAGTCCTTCTACGGCGCCATTGTGATCGCCGCCATCGCCGTCGTGCTCACCGTCTACATGATGGTCTCCGACAGCAAGAAGAAGTCCGCCTAGTTTTACCGATGCGACAAAGGGACAGCCCCTTTGTCGCATTCCACCGGCCACCAGTATTAAGGAGTCGAAATGTCTGAGCTCAACCCCGTCCGCATTGCCGTTATCGGCGCCGGCGCCATGGGCCGCAACCACATCCGCTTTGTCACCGAGGAGCCCGAGGCCGAGCTCGTCGCCATCGCCGACGCCTTTGAGGGCGCCCGCGCCACGGCCGAGGCCGCCGGCGTGCCGTTTTACACCGATCCCGCCCAGATGATGGACGAGGTCAAGCCCGAGGCCGTCATTATCGCCACCCCCAACGACCTGCACCTGGGCGTTGCCCGCGAGGCTGTGAAGCGCAACATCGTGCCGCTGGTCGAAAAGCCGATCTCCAACGATCTTGAGGATGCCCAGGCCTTCGCCGCCGAGGCCGAGACCGCCGGCGTGCCCGTGCTCGTGGGCCAGCACCGTCGCCACAATCCCTTCGTCAACAAAGCCAAGGAGATCATCGAGTCCGGCGAGCTGGGCAAGCTCACCGTATCGAGCTTCCACTACATGATCTATAAGAATGACGAGTACTTCGACGTCGAGTGGCGCCGCAAGAAGGGTGCCGGCCCGATCCTGGTCAACCTGGTGCACGATGTCGACCTGCTCCGCTATCTGCTGGGCGAGCCCGTTGCCGTCCAGGGTATGCAGTCCAGCGCCGCCCGCGGTTTTGAGACCGAGGACTCCGCCGTGGTCAACGTCCGTTTTGCCGATGGCGCGCTTGCGAGCATGACCATCTCCGACGCCACCGCCAGCCCCTGGAACTGGGAGGCCACCGCTCGCGAGGATCCGCAGTACCGCCCCTTCGACGCCGACGCCTACTTTATCGGCGGCACTAAGGGCGCCCTTTCGCTGCCCCGCCTGCACCGGTTCTCCTACGACGGCGCCTCCAACTGGCACAAGCCGCTGCAGATGGAGATCCCGGCCGTGGACCCGGCGCTGCCGCACAAGATGCAGCTCAAGCACTTTGTGAAGGTCGTTCGCCGCGAGGTCGAGCCCGTCGTGACCCCCGCCGACAACGTCAAAACGCTCACGCTGCTCAACGCCGTCAAAGAGGCCGCCGAGACCGGCCAACTCGTCGAGCTGTAATGCCTTAGGGTGGGCCACGATAAAACTCCACGCCGAGCACCTCGGACCGCCGCAAATAAGCCCCTCTTCTTTGCCCCGCGAGCAGCCTTCTACCCGCGGGGCTTTTTGCACCTCGGCTTGATTCGTTCGCCACCAAATGGGCCTATCTACTACGTTTAACCGATTACCCTCAACCATGCCGAATTTCGCGAAATTAAAACCGCAGGTAGACGGCTTGCCGATTTTCGGAAAACCGGGGGATGGTCGACCCATACGGTTCAAACGTAGTAGATAGGCCCCTTTCGTGGCGCAACCCCAAAACAGTCTTTTGGGACGGGTGGTATCCTTGGTAGCCCTGTGCTGCAAACGCACCTTAAACGCAAGGAGTCCCATGGATCTTATCGCCCAGCTCGCCCGCGAGCTCAACCTTAAGGCCGCCAACGTCGAGGCGGCCGTCAAGCTCATCGACGAGGGCAACACCATCCCCTTTATCTCGCGCTACCGCAAGGAAGCAACGGGCGGCATGGACGACGTCGCCCTGCGCGCGCTCGACGAGCGCCTGTCCTACCTGCGCAATCTCGAGCAGCGCAAAGAGGACGTCATCCTGCTCATCGACGCCCAGGGCAAACTCACGCCCGAGCTCGAGCAGCAGATTCGCGAGGCCACGCAGCTCCAGCGCGTCGAGGACCTCTACAAGCCCTACCGCAAAAAGCGCATGACCCGCGCGCAGAAGGCCCGCGAGGCCGGCCTGGAGCCGCTCGCCAACATGATCATCATGCAGGCATCCGCCAAGGGCAGCGCGCTCGACGCCGCCGCGGCCTACGTCAACGAGGACGCCGGCTTCGACACGCCCGAGAAGGCACTCGCCGGCGCCGCCGACATCGTGGCCGAGACGGTGGCCGAGGACCCCGAGAACGTCGCCGACCTGCGCGCCTTTACGCAAAACACCGCCGATATCGTCGTCGAGGCCACCGACCCCGCCGAGAAGACTCCCTACGAGCCCTACTACAACTTTGACGAGCCGCTGCGCCGCATCCCCAACCACCGCGTGCTGGCTATCGACCGCGGCGAGCGCGAGGGCAAGCTCCGCGTGCGCGTGAACGTCGACGGCGCCGCTGCCACGGCACGCCTCGGCAGCCGCTGGCCCCGCCGCCAGGGCGTGTTTGCTCCCATCTTCGATGCCGCCATCGCTGATGGTTACAAGCGCCTCATGGCCCCCTCGCTGGAGCGCGAGGCCCGTGCCAAGCTCACCGTCCGCGCCCAGACCGAGGCCATCAACGTCTTTGCCAAGAATCTCGAGGGCCTGCTCTCGGCCCGTCCCGTCCGCGGCGCCCGCGTGCTCGCGCTCGACCCGGGCTACCGCACCGGCTGCAAGGTCGCCGTCATGGACGAGACCGGCAAGCTGCTCGACCACGGCGTGGTCTACCCCACCAAGCCGCGCCACGACGTCGTCGGCACCAAGCGCGAGCTCGCCCGCCTCGTCAAGAAGGACGGCGTCAACACCATCGTCATCGGCAACGGCACCGCCAGCCGCGAGACCGAGGAAGTCGTCTCGGAGTTCATTGCCGAGCAGGCACCCGGACTGCGATACACCATCGTCAACGAGGCCGGCGCGTCGGTGTACTCCGCTTCCGAGCTCGCAAGCCAGGAGTATCCCGACCTGGACGTCACCGTGCGCGGTGCCATGAGCCTGGGCCGCCGCCTGCAGGACCCGCTGGCAGAGCTCGTCAAGATCCCGCCCCAGTCTATCGGCGTGGGCCAATACCAGCACGACCTTGACCAGGCCGAGCTTTCGCGCACGCTGGGTCACGTGGTGGAAGACGTCGTCAACCGCGTGGGCGTCGACGTAAATACCGCGAGCGCGAGCCTGCTGGGATACGTATCGGGCATCACGCCGAGCGTGGCCAAGAACATCGTGGCGTACCGCGAGGAAAACGGCGCCTTTACCGATCGCCGCCAGCTCAAAAAGGTCCCCAAGTTGGGGCCCAAGGCATACCTCAACGCCGCGGGCTTCCTGCGCATCAGCGGCGGTAAGAACCCGCTCGACGCGACGAGCGTCCACCCCGAAAGCTACGAGGTGGCCACGGCCGTCCTGGAGCGCGCCGGCGTTGCCGCCAGCGAACTCAGCCGTGGCGGCGTACCCGATATCGAGCGCCGCCTGGGCAGCATCTCGGCGCTGGCAAGCGACCTAGACTGCGGCACCCTCACGCTCATCGACATCGTTAACGAACTCAAAAAGCCCGGCCGCGACCCGCGCGACGACGCGCCCGAGGTAGTCTTTAGCCGCTCGGCGCTTTCCATCGACGACCTGGAGCCCGGCATGGAACTCAAGGGCACGGTGCGCAACGTCGTCGACTTTGGCGCCTTCGTCGACGTGGGTGTGCACCAGGACGGCCTCGTGCACATCTCCAAGCTGGCCAACCGCTTCGTTAAGCACCCGAGTGATGTCGTGCGCGTCGGCGACACGGTGAAGGTGTGGGTCGAAAAAGTCGATCGCGACCGCAAGAAGATCTCGCTCACCATGGTGCAGGGGAAGTAAACCGCCTAAAGCAAGGGTCCCCCCTCTCGCGACGTGCAGAATCGCGAGTATTCTGCAAATTCCGCCGTTCCGGATGGTAGCGCGCAGAGATGTGGTGTAAGAGGCGGGGCATGCCCCGCCTCTTCTCTTTCTTGAAAGGGAGGGGACACC
>UQIW01000021.1 GCA_900541235.1 uncultured Collinsella sp.
CGCCTGCTCGGACAGTCCCGACTCGCACGGAGAGCACATTAAGTGCTCTCCGGCTCGTGCGGAACTCGCGATCGACTTCATATGCCGCCGCGCGGCCGGGGCGAACGTGGGTCCAAAATTGTCAAAAAAGCGGTCGGCGCGCAGGTGCGCCGACCGCCGATATATGGGGTCTGATATTTTCTACCAGCTAGTTCCTCTTACTCGTCGAGGAGATCTTCTGGCATGTCGTTGCCGTCGCCTAAATCGACAGGGGTTTCTTCGGGGGCAGAGCCGTCTTCTGCACCTTCGCCCTCGGGCTTCTCTTTGGCGGCTGTCATGCGAGCTACGGCGCAGATGCGGTCGTTGTCGTCGACGGTCATCATTTTGACGCCCTGGGTGGCGCGGCCGGTCTGGCTGATCTCGTCGGTCTTGACGCGAATGACCGTCGCGCCTTCCGTCACGATGAACAGCTCGTGTTGCGGGCCCACCGTCTTCATGGCCGCGAGGTTGCCCTTACGCTCGGTCATCTGAATGGTGTAGACGCCCTGACCGCCGCGGTTCTGCTCTGGGTAGTCCGCAACCGGCGTGCGTTTGCCGTAGCCGCGCTCGGTGATAACGAACAGATCGCCGTTGCCGTTAGTGACTTCCATGCCCAGAACGCTCACGCCGTCCTTCATACCGATACCGCGAACGCCGCTGGTATCGCGGCCGGTGGCGCGCACCTGCTCCTCGGAGAACATGATCGCCTTGCCCGCGGTGGTGGCCAGGATAATCTTGTCGCCCTCGCGCACACGGCGCACGGCGAGCAGCGCGTCGTCGTCTCTCAGATTGATGGCGATCAGGCCATCACGGCGGCTGCGGTCGTAAGCGCTCATCACGGTCTTCTTGACCATGCCGCTCTTGGTGGCAAACATCAGGTACTCGTCGGCGGGGAACTCGCGGCAGCTGATGACACTCGCGATCTTCTCGCCTTCCTCAAAGGGCAGCAGGTTGACGATCGCGGTGCCGCGCGCCTGGCGCGTACCCACCGGCAGCTCGTGCACCTTCAGGCGGTAGACCTTGCCCTTGCTCGAGAAGAACAGCACGTACTCGTGCGTGGACGCGATAAACATCTCGTCGATGACGTCGTCCTCTTTAAGGTTGACGCCCGACACGCCCTTGCCGCCGCGCTTCTGGGCGCGGTAGGCAGCCACCGGGATACGCTTAACGTAGCCGGTGTGGGTGATGGTCACGACCATGTCCTCGTCGGCGATGAGGTCCTCGACATCCAGGTCCTTCTCAACCTGGCTGATCTCGGTGCGGCGTTTGTCGCCGAACTTTTTCGAAATCTCGCGCATCTCCTCCTTGATGACGCCCAGGATCTTCTCCTCATGCGCCAGCAGGTCCTCGTAGTAGGCGATGGCGCGGCGCAGACCGTCCAGCTCTTCCTGGATCTTGTCGCGCTCCAGGCCAGTCAGGCGGCGCAGCTTCATCTCGAGGATGGCCGTGGTCTGCTCGGGCGTAAAGCCAAAGCGCTCGATCAGGCGGCCGCTTGCCTCGGAGTCGGTCTGCGAGGAACGGATAATGCTGATGACCTCGTCGATATGGTCGAGAGCCATCAAGTAGCCCTCGAGGATATGGGCACGTGCCTGGGCCTTCTTAAGGTCAAAGCGAGTGCGACGGGTGACGACGTCGACCTGGTGGTCGATGTAGTGCTGCAGCATCTCGCGCAAGCTCAGGCATTTGGGAACGCCGTTGACGAGTGCCAGGTTGTTGGCGCCAAAGGTCGTCTGCAGCGAGGTGTACTTATACAGGTTGTTGAGCACGACCTGCGGAATGACGCCCTTCTTGAGCTCGATGACCAGACGGATGCCCTTTTGGTTGGACTCGTCGCGCATGTCCGAGATGCCCTCGATGCGCTTGTCGTTTACGAGCTGGGCGATCTTCTCCTGCAAGGTGCCCTTGTTGACCATGTAGGGAATCTCGGTAAAGACCAGGCGGCTGCGACCGGTCTTGGTGGATTCCACGTGGGCCTTGGCACGCACGGTAATGGAGCCGCGACCGGTCTCGTAGCTCTGCCTAATGCCGGCGCTGCCCATGATGATGGCGCCGGTGGGGAAGTCCGGACCGGGCATGATCTGCATAAGCTCGTCGACGGTGGCGTCGGGATTGTCGATCAGGTAGCAGGTGGCCTCGATCGCCTCGGTGAGGTTATGCGGGGCGATATTGGTGGCCATGCCGACGGCGATGCCCTGACTACCGTTGACCAGCAGGTTGGGAAAGCGCGCGGGCAGCGCCACGGGCTCGGCGAGCGACTCGTCGTAGTTGGGCTGCCAGTCGACGGTATCCTTTTGCAGGTCGCGCAGCAGCTCCATGGCAGGCTTTGCCAGGCGGCTCTCGGTATAACGCATGGCCGCCGCGCCGTCGCCATCGATGTTGCCGAAGTTGCCGTGGCCATCGATGAGCGGTGTGCGCATGGAGAACCACTGCGCCAGACGAACCATGGCCTCGTAAACCGCGGAGTCACCGTGCGGATGGTACTTGCCGATAACTTCTCCGACCGTCCAGGCCGACTTCTTATGCGGGCGGTTGGGGTAGATGCCACTCTCGTTCATGGCGTACAGGATGCGGCGGTGCACCGGCTTTAGTCCGTCGCGCACGTCCGGCAGGGCGCGCGCCGTGATGACCGACATCGAGTACTCGATGAACGACTGCTTCATCTCGCGGCCGAACTCTGAAATCTGGAGCTGACCGCCGTTGATGTCCTCGCCGGCCGAAGCGCCACGATCGACCGCGCCGAAGCTCTCCTCGAGCTCGGCGTCGTCATCCTCATCATCTTCATCCTCGGCGTCGGGGTTATAGGAATCCGGATCGCCGTCCTCGCCCTGCTCGGCGCGGGCGAGTAGGCGCTTCAGATCATCGGGCATGCCGGCGTCGCCGGCCTCGTCCATACCCTCATTGTTGTTGATATCGTCTGCCACGTTACCTCCTCATGGTTTGCGTGGTCCATTAGTTCCCCACCACGGAGACGGATTACCGGGAACACCGGATAACCCTCCTAGGTTTTCCAGGTGCCCCAGGTTGCCCTGAAGGATGAGGGCGCACGCCTTGCGTGCGGCGCCCGAAATCCTGAAGGGCAAGATGGGGTGCCTGGGAAAGCTAGGCGTCTAAGAATCGTGCGTCATGTGCGTGCTTCTCGATGTACTCGCGGCGATAGCCGACCTCGGAACCCATGAGCTCGCGCACGGCGCGGTCCGCCACCACGGCGTCCTCGATCGACACGCGCTGCAGGATACGGGTCTTGGGGTCCATCGTCGTCGAGGCAAGCTGCTTGGGGTCCATCTCGCCCAGGCCCTTGTAGCGCTGGACGGTATAGCCCTTGCGCTTCTTGGTGATCTTGCCATCCTTGGCCTTGCCGTCCTCGTCGTTGTCGTCGGGGTTCAGGCCCAGGCTCTGAATGGTGTCGCGCAGGATCTCGTCTTCGGGCTGGCGGCCGTTGGGATACACGTAATGGATCTTGTTGCGTACCTTAATGCCAAAGATGGGCGGGCAGGCAACATAGACATAGCCGGCATCGATCAGCGGGCGCATGTACTTGTAGAAGAACGTCAGCAGCAGGATGCGGATATGCGCACCGTCAACGTCTGCATCGGTCATGATGATGATCTTGTGGTAGCGCGCCTTGCTGATATCGAAGTCGCCACCGTCGCCGGCGCTCGTCGTGATGCCGCAGCCGATCGCGGTGATCAGGGATTGGATGGTGTCGCTCGAGAACGCGCGGTGGTCACCCACGCGCTCGACGTTCAAAATCTTGCCGCGCAGGGGCAGAATCGCCTGGATGTCTCGGCGACGGCCGTCCTTGGCCGAACCGCCTGCCGAGTCGCCCTCTACGATAAAGAGCTCGGTCAGCTCGGCATCGCGTACCGAGCAGTCGGCGAGCTTGCCGGGCAGCGACGCCGTCTCGAGCAGGCTCTTGCGGCGGGTCGCCTCACGCGCCTTGCGGGCGGCGTTGCGGGCCTTGCATGCCTGCTGGGCCTTCTTGACGATCTCGCGGGCGGGTTTGGGATGCTCCTCCAGATAATCGGTCAGCCCATCGGTCACGATCTTGAGCGTGAGCGCGCGCATGTAGGAGCTGCCGAGCTTGGCCTTGGTTTGGCCCTCAAACTGCGGGTCGGGCAGCTTGACCGAGATGACGGCCGAAAGCCCCTCGCGCACGTCGTCGCCGCTCAGGTTGGCCTCCTTCTCCTTGAGTAGGTTCTGCTTGCGAGCGTAATCGTTGATCACGCGGGTGAGAGCGGTGCGGAAACCCTCGAGATGCATGCCGCCCTCGGGGGTGTAGATGTCGTTGGCAAACGACATGACGTTCTCGCCGTAGCCGGCATTCCACTGCAGGGACACCTCGACCTCGCCCATCTTGGTCACGGGCGCATCCGGATCCGACTTGCCCTCGATATAGATGGGCTCCTTGAAGGCCTCGGGAACGTCTTTGCCGTCGTTGAGGAACTTGACGAAGTCGATGATGCCGCCCTCGTAGCAGAACTCCTCCACGTGGGGAGTCGCCTCGCGCTCGTCGGTCAGCACAATCTTTAGATTCTTATTGAGGAACGCCGTCTCCTGCAGACGGTTGTGCAGCGTATCGAAATCGTAGACACAGGTCTCGAAAATCTCGTCGTCGGGCCAGAAGCTGACGGTGGTACCCGTCGAATCCGAGGTGCCCACGACCTCCATCTTCTTGACGGTCTTGCCGCGCGAGAACTCCATCTCGTAGACGCTGCCATCACGGCGCACCTGCACGACCACGCGCTTGGACAGTGCGTTGACGACGGAGATGCCCACGCCGTGCAGTCCGCCCGAGACCTTGTAGGCCGAGTTATCGAACTTCCCGCCGGCGTGCAGGATCGTCATAACGACCTCGAGCGTCGGGATCTTTTTGATGGGATGCTCGTCGACGGGGATGCCTCGCCCGTTGTCGACGACCGTGATGGAGTTGTCGGCGTGGACCGTCACGTGAATCTCGGTGCAGAAACCGGCCATGGCCTCGTCAACGGAGTTGTCAACGATCTCCCACACCAGGTGATGCAGGCCGCTGGCGCTCGTCGAGCCGATATACATGCCCGGGCGCTTACGAACGGCCTCGAGACCTTCGAGAATCTTAATCTCGCCGCCATCGTAATCGTTTTCGTTTGCCACACGTCCTCCTTCAGCTAAGAAAATGTGTACAGCCTTACTAGTTTATCGTAAAAAAATACCCTCGGGAGCGAGGGTATTTGGCTCTACAAGGCCACCAGATGCGATTTAAGGCTCTTTCTCGCTTTGCACGCCCTTGGCCCACTCGGCACTGGCTCTCATGGCATTCTCGAGGGCCTCGCGCAGTTTTTGGTCTTCGATGGGCGCCACTTGGCGCTCGATCTCGCCGCGTTCGGCTTCGCTTAGATCGGCGTGCGGAACCGGCGGTCGCTCGGTCACGGCCGGGCGCAGGCGCTCCTTGGCAGCCGGCGGCGTGTGACCGGGCGCGGTCGTTTTGAACACCAGGCCGTCCACATGCGCGCCGGCCCGCTCCATGCGCGCCCGGATGATCTCGCGCAGCAGCGTCATCTCCTGCGTCCACGAGGGCGAATCGAGATACACCAGCAGCTCATTGGACTCGGGCAGGTAGCGCAGGCCCGTCACGTGGCGTCCCTCGCGCGTGCCCGAGCACACCGCATTCCAGGCACGATAGACCGCGCGCGACTCCTCGGCAGCCTCCATTTGCGCGCGGCGCTCAGGTGTCGCGGCCGCCAGGATGCGCTGACGCTCGGCATCCAAAAAGCCGCCAAAGGCAACCGTTCCGTTCTCGCGCTCGTAATTAGCACGCCTCACCCATGCTCACCACCTTGGCTCGTTCAAGCAGGTCATCAGTAAAGTACCCCAAGTTGGTGGTGGTTATGACCGTCTGGATGTCATCACCGATCAGCTGCAGAAAAGCGCCTCGGCGCCCGGCATCGAGCTCGCTCATCACGTCGTCCAAAAGCAGCAGTGGCGCGGTGCCCAGGATATCGCGCGCCACGGCCACTTCTGCCACCTTCCAGGCAAGCACCAGCGTTCGCTGCTGCCCTTGGCTGGCAAACGAACGGGCAGATCGACCCGCAACGGTAAACTCAATCTCGTCGCGATGCGGACCCACAAGCGTCACGCCGCGGCGCATCTCCTCATCGGCACGCTCATCGAGGGCCGCGAGCATATGCTCGTACGCCCAGCCCTTAAGTTCCTCGCGCCCCTCGGTTTGAGGTAAATCCCCCAGTGTGGATACATAGGACACGCCTGCGTCCTCGCCGGACGCCACCTGCCCATACGCGGCGCGCACATGGCCCGCCAGTCGGTCGAGCAGGGCCAAACGATGCACGAGCAGGGCTGACCCGGCGCGGGCGATGGAGTCATTCCACGCACCGAGCATCTCGCGGCAGCACCAGGTCTCCTTGAGCAGGGCGTTGCGCTGCGTCACGCAACGCCCGTAGGTGCTCACCAGGTCGGCGTAACGGGCGCTCAGTTGCACGCCAAAGTCATCGAGGGCGGCGCGGCGCACGCTGGCGCCGCGCTTGACCATATCCAGATGATCGGGGCAAAACAGCACGCTCGGCATAACCCCGCGCACGCCGGCAGCCGAGCACCTCTTGCCGTTACGGCTAAACGAGCGCTTGCCGTCCTCAACACCCAGCCCCATATCGAGCACGCGGCCATCGCCCTCGAGCCTCAACGCGAGCCTGCACGAGCCCGTGCCGTCGTGCACGAGCTCGGTAGCGGTGGGATGCCTAAACGAGGCGCCGCTCGTCAAAAGCTGCAGCGCCTCTATGAGGTTGGTCTTTCCCGCCGCGTTGGGTCCCGCAAGCACCGTCACGCCTTCGTCCAGGTCAAGACGGTAGCTATCGAAACTGCGGTAGCGCGCGACGGAAAGGTTGCGGGCAAACATGGTCATGGCGCAGCGCTAGATGCGAACCGGCATGACCAGGTACAGATAGTTGATCTTGTCGTAGGACTTAAAGATACCCGCCTGCGAGTAGCTCTTGAGCTCCAGCGTGATCTCCTTCTCCTTGGATAGGGCATTGAGGCACCCGAAGATGTAGTGGTAGTTGAAGGCGATGGTGCCCGACTCGCCCTCGGCCTCGACATCGATTGTCTCCTGCGCCAGATCCTGGTCATTGGAGATGGAGGACAGGCCCATCTGGCCGTTCTCGACATCGATCTCGAACTTGACGGCGGGGTTCGCGCTCGCGATGACCGCCACGCGCTTGAGGGCGGCATTAAAAGCCGCCACGTCGATCTTGACGCTCGTCACGCACGAATCGGGGATGAGCTGCTTGTAGTTGGGGTACACGCCCTCGATACGGCGCGACACGTAGGTGGTGTTGCCGGCCTCAAAGACGACCTGGGTGTCGGTAGCCCCGATCATGATGGTCGCCTGGCTGGCCATGATGTTCAGCGCGTCGTTAAAGGCGTCGGCCGGAACGTTGAGTTCAAAGGAGCCCTCGAGGGTTGAGGTCTCGACCTGCGTATCGCACACGGCCAAGCGGAAGGAATCGGTCGCCACCAGGCGCACGGTGTTGTTCTCGACCTTCATGTGCACGCCACCCAGGATGGGGCGGGCCTTGTCAGTCGAGGTGACGCGCCACACGCGGCCGACCATTTCGGACAAGATATCGGTCGGCAGTTCCACGGCGCTCTCGATGGCATAGGCCGGAAACTCGGGGAAGTCATTGGCATCGAGCGTGTTCAGGCGGAAAGAGCTCTTCTCACAACCAATCAGCACCTGACGCTCGGACAGCTCAAAGGTGACTGGGGCATCGGGGAGGGTCTTGGTGATATTGGAGAGCATCTTACAAGGGATAACCATCTCGCCCTCTTCTTCGACATGTGCCGCGATGCGATGACGGATCGAGATGGTGTAGTTAGAGGTCTGGAATTCCAAGATGCCGTCTTGCGCCTTGACGAGCACGCCCGACAGGATGGGAAGGGTGGATGCCGAAGCGACGCCCTTCATAACGACGCCGATGGCTTGTGTAAGCGAGCTCTGGCTGACGGTGAACTTCATCTTTTAATACCTTTCTATAGATATAAATATCTTAATAATAGTAATAGCACTGACGAAACTGTTGATTACTCCCAAAGACGCAGGTCAGACCCAGAAAGAGAATCGACAGCAACCTGTGTGCAACGGGGGTGGTTTTCCACGTTCAAAACCTGCGCAAAACTTTTCATCACCGCGGGTTGGGTTTTAAACACCTTATGCCCGTGGTTTCGACAAGTTTTCAACAGGTGTCTCTATTTCCCTACGAGCGCAGTGTAATTTTATCGCGCAGTGACTTGAGGTCTTCGGTGACGGTGCGGTCTTCCTGGATCATCTTCTGGACCTTTTTGTAGCTCGTGCTGACGGTCGAGTGGTTGCGGTTGCCAAATTCGGCGCCCACCGCCGTGGTCGTCATTTCGCACATCTCGATGGCCAGGTAGATAGCGATATGGCGCGCTTTGGCGATATTGGCGTTGCGACGCGGGCCGATGAGCTCCTCGTGTGTCACGCCGTACTGCTCTTCGATGACGGACTGAACCGTCTGGACGTTGATCTTTTTGGCCGATGTGTCGAAGTACTGGCTGGCGATGGCGTCGATATCGTCAAAGGTGAGCTCCCCGCCCTCGCGCTCGCGGTCACCCGCCTCGCCGGCGCAGCGCTCGCAAAAGCTCTCGAGTTCGCGGATGTTGGTGCCCGAGACCTCGGCCATGTGTTTAAAGTGTTCGTCGGTCAGGTGCCCGCCGTCGCCCCCATAGGCCGCCAGCAGCGAGTCGTCGCCTGCCTCGGGGGCGGCGACGATGGTGTTCTCGTAATAGCGCTGCAAGATCTTGTATTTCATCTCGTAGCTGGGCTCTGCAACCAGGCAGAGCATGCCGGCGTTGAAGCGGCTGGTCAGACGCTCGTCCATGCTTAGGTCCTTGGGGGCGCGGTCTGCCGCGATGACGACCTTCTTGTTGTTGCGGATGAACTCGTCCATGAGCTGGAAAAAGTAGTCCACGCTCGCGCGCTTGCCGATGATGTTTTGGATGTCATCGATGATGAGCACGTCCACGCCGTGGTACGCCTGCATGATGGGAGCGTTGCTCTTCTTTTGACGGTCGAACTCGGTCATCAGGTCGTCCAGATATGCCTGGGAGTTGGCATACTTGACCTTGATCTCGGGCGACTTCTCGGCGAGCTCGTTTTTGATGGCAAGCAGCAGGTGCGTCTTGCCCAGGCCCGATTTGCCGTAGATGAACAGTGATGTGCATGTGCCGCGCTCGTCCGCGAGGGCGGCAAACTTGAGTGCCGAGCGATAGGCATGGCTGTTTTCGGGGCCGTAGACAAAGTTCTCAAAGGTAAATTTTGAGTTCGCGGCGAGCGGGGCTCCATCCGTATTCTGCTCGGCCGGCACGGTCGGTGCTGGCATGGGTGAGGTGGGGGTCGCGGCTTGCGTGGATTTAGTCGGCGCCCCGCCCTTCATCTGGTTCATCATGCGACGAAAATCGTCGGCCGAGAGCGTGTTTTTGATTGCAATGCCCGAATCCGCGCCCGCCGCTGCGTCGTGAGCGATGGGCATGTGCGTGACGGGCGCGTTCGTTGGCGTCGCCGCCGCGGTCGGCAACGGTGCCATGGTTTCACGGGAAACATCGCTGTGCTGGTGCTCGACCGTCGACGCGTCGCCTGCGGAGGCCGGCACCGCCGGGGAAGCAGCGGGAGCCGTGGCGGGCGCCGTGGCGGGCGCCGTGGCGGCAGCGGATTCCGTCGCGGCGCCTTGCGGTGCTACGATGTCGAGCGCGATCGGTGCAAAGGCGATTTCTTCCAGATAGGCCTCAATAGTCGGCTGATGCTTTTTGAGCTGCGCGATGGCAAAGCGCGAGGGGGCCTCGATCGTGAGCGCATCTTCGGTCAGGCTTATGGCGCGCGATTGCCCCAGCATGTTGATGAGGCGTGCATCTTGGCCGTCGCGCTGGCAAAAGGCGATGGCATCCCCCAGGATGATGCTTGCTTCCTCGTCCACTGTCTCTCCCGTTCTTTAGCTCTGAGCTCGCACGCGAGCGGCGCCGAGTTCGGTCAGATGGTATTTCTGGCCATGCTTGATGACCAAGCCGGCCTGCGCCAAGTCATTGAGCGTGCGTGACCAAGTGGGGGCCGAGTTTCCAAACGCCCTCGCCAGATCGGTTGCACCGCACGCTTGATTTTGCGCCAGATAGCCCAGCGCGGCGTTGCCGCGATCGCTTACGAACACGTCCGGTTGTGGCTGCGCATGCTGATTTGCTGCATTAGGATACATCATTTGAGCTGCTGGTTGTTGAGAACTCTGCATCGGTGGCATTTGCTGTTGAAAACTTTGAGGCCACTGTTGGTAAGGCTGCGGAGGCATCTGCTGGGCCCAGGGGTTGTACTGCTGCTGCGGCATCTGCTGGTACGGCTGCTGATATCCTTGCTGGTACTGCTGCGGGAACTGCTGGCCGTACCCCAGTGGCGGCATCTGCTGATATGGATATCCTTGTTGGTACGGCTGATAGCCCATTTGCTGGCCACCCGGTGCGCCCGTCGCCTGCTGCATTGCTGCTGCATCCTGATCCGCCAGCGGCACGGCCTCTGGCATGCTTGGCGGCATCGACATCGATGCCGCCTGGGGCTCTTGTGTAGGAATCATTCCGGGCTGCTGCATCTGTCCCGCGGGGGGCTGCATCTGCTGCGTTGCCATGGGCTGCTGCGCAAAAGCTCCCGGCAGGGGATATGTGGGCTGCTCCGTCTCGGGCCGCACGGCAGCGCCGCGTCCGCCGGCACGCTCGATTTCCTGCACGCGTTTAGGGTTCAGGCTTACCGTAACCACGGTGCCGTTGCCCATGTTGTCCTCGATGGATACGGCACCGCCGGCGTTTTCCAAATACTCCTGCACCATGGGAAACCCTGCTCCGGTTCCACGGATATAGCGCTTCATCTTGCTGTTTGCGCTGGTAACGCCAAAGTCGAAAGCACGTTCCTTGTCGTCGATGCCGGGTCCTTGGTCAGCAAAGCGGATGGTGTCTCCGCCGTCCAGAATCGAGATGATGGGCTCGGCAAAGTGTGCGTGGATAAAGTTTTCGACAATCTCGCGGATGACCATGAGCGAGATATGGCCACCTTGTTCTTTCATGCACTGGTAGACGGTGTTGGTCGTCTCTTCCAAATACGTGCGGACATCTTGCGGATCAATGACGATCACCCGCGGTGTCGACAGCATGTCGTCATAGACGGCGATGCGCGCGGCGTACATGGCTTTTGGCGCCTGCGTGGTCGTCTGCTCGCCTTCCGCACGCTCTTCGCGCACGCCGGTGATGTGCTCGTTGTCGGGTGCCGGGTCTCCGGAATCGACCATGGTGTAAAAGTCGTCAGACATGCCGCTCGCAATCTTTCAAAAGGTTTCGAACAAATAGTAGCTCACCGTGCAACGTTTCTCATCTTTCGACAACTTTTCAAAACTTGTTGAAAACTTTGGAAAATGGGCGAAAAGTTCTCAACATTGCCAACATGACCTGTTGAAAACTCGATGAAATATCGTGAAAGGTTGCCATGAGGCGCAAATTTCGGTTGTGCTTATGGGGGAACCGTGTGAACTGCGCAACCTTTTACCTTTGATTTCTTGACATTTGAACATTGATTTCCCTACAATCTTCAAGCTCACGTGTCTATATCTGCGTCCGCGTCCCCGCGGACACTCGAAATGCAGCAGGAGGAACTTAAGATGAAGCGTACGTATCAGCCTAATAAGCGTAAGCGTGCCAAGACCCATGGCTTCCGTGCCCGTATGGCCACTAAGGGTGGTCGTGCCGTGCTCGCCCGTCGTCGCGCCAAGGGCCGCAAGCGTCTCACTGTCTAGCAGCGATACACACATCTCGCATGAAGACTATTAAGTCTCGGCAAGATTTCGAGCATGTGTTCAGTCAGGGGCGTCGTTTCAATCACCCTCTGATTCGAATGACCATATGTGAATCGGTTGGCGAAGGCGACTCCGGAAGGGTCGCCTTCGTTGGTGCTAAGCGACTCGGTTGTGCCGTCGTGCGCAACCGATCTAAGCGTGTGATGCGCGAGGCCGCCCGCAGCTGCGGATTTCCCGTTGCGGGTTATGACATCATCTTGTTTGCAACTCCCAAGACGAGGGTTTCCTCGCCGCAGGAGATGGACAAGGCGTTGCGTTCGCTTATGAAGCGCGCCGGCGTTGCCGGGGAGGAGCGATGAGCAATCACGTTTTGCGACGTGTTGCCATCGCTCCTATTCGCATATATCAACAGGTTATTTCGCCCTTATTGCCTGACGCCTGCATTTATTACCCAACGTGCTCGCAATACGCCATCCAGGCGATTGAGAAGCACGGTGTTTTGAGAGGCTGCTGGCTTGCCGTGAGGCGCATCGCTCGTTGCAATCCCCTGCACGTCGGCGGTTATGACCCTGTGCCCTAGCGGGCACTCGCTATCGGAGGAAAACTTACATGTGGGATTGGATCGTTAACATCCTTTTCGAGCTGCTCAAGCTCATCCAGACCTTTGCGGTCGACTGGGGCCTGTCCATCATCATCCTGGTGGTCATCATCCGTCTGCTGCTGACGCCGCTCATGCTCAAGTCGACCAAGTCGACGGCTCGCATGCAGGTGCTGCAGCCCAAGATGCTCGAGATCCAGGAGCGCTATGCCGACGATCCCCAGCGTCAGGCCGAGGAGATGCAGAAGTTCTACAGCGAGAACAAGTTCAACCCCATGGCTGGCTGTCTGCCGCTGCTGATTCAGATGCCTATCCTGTTCGCCCTGTTTACATTGCTGCGCAACCTGCCGCAGTACTTTAACGACGGCACGTTCTCGTTCTTCAACATCCTGCCCGACCTGACCACCACGCCGAGTGCTTCCTTTGCCGATGGCTTTATGGTTGCACTGCCTGCGCTGGTTTGCCTGATCCTGTTCGCCGTCCTGACCCTGATTCCGCAGCTCTATATGTCGCGCAACCAGACCGGCCAGCAGGCTCAGAGCATGCGTATGATGGCCGTTGTCATGACGGTCATGATGCTTTGGATGGGCTGGAGCCTTCCCGTTGGTGTTCTGCTGTACTACGACGTCTCGTCTGCTTGGCAGGTTATCCAGCAGATTTTTGTGACGCAGAAGGTCATCGACAAGGCGAAGGCCGATGAGGAGGAGCGTCTTAAGAACGCTCCGCTGCAGGTTGAGGTCACTCGTCGAGAGAAGAAGCCGCGCCCGCACAAGAAGAAGTAGTGGGATATCAATCTTATTTAGGTACCTAACTTTTGGAGTACGTTATGTCTGAAGAGATCATCGAGGATATGCTTGAGGAGGTTGCCCCGCAGGTCGCGGGCGATTATCCCGAGATTGCACAGCGCTACAAGGCTGGTGAAGAGCTGACCGATGAGGAGCTCGACACCATTGCCGATGTTGCTATTTCCATCCTGCGTTCCATCCTTTCGCACTTCGATGCCGCCAACTCTCCTATCGATGAGTATGAGGGCGACGAAGGTGAGCTGATTTTGGATGTAACGGCTCCCGACCTTGCTGTTCTCATTGGCCGTCATGGTCGCACCCTTGATGCCCTTCAGGTTATGTTCTCTTTGCTGGTGAGCCGCAAACTTGGCTTTAGGTATCCGGTTGTAGTGGACGTCGAGGGATACAAGAGCCGCCGTCAGGACAAGGTTGCCTCCATGGCTCAGTCTGCTGCCGAGCGTGCCATTCGCACTCATAAGAGTGTTTCGCTTCCGCCCATGAATGCCTACGAGCGTCGACTGGTTCACATTGCACTTCGTGGCAATGATGCCGTCGATACTCATTCTGAGGGTTCTGACCCTGATCGCCATGTGGTGATTGTTGCTCGATAATCTACTCGAGTTTATGCTAAGGGGACGTGGTTTCCACGTCCCCTTTTTTTGTCAAAAGTTCTCGATACGCTGATTTTTGTCAGAAAGGAGCTTTCGTTGTTAGTACTTACTGATCAGCAAGCTGACGAGATGTTGAGTCGTCTAGCTTTCTATTGCAAAGAGTATTCCTTGAGCGTAACTGATGTTGAGCTGAGGAAATGTATTCAGCATTTGGATTTGGTTCTAGAAACAAATAAGACAACCAATCTCACCCGTATTCTTAACGTAGAAGATGCTGCAGTACTTCATATCCTCGACTCACTTGTTTTGCTCCCCTATATCAACAAGGCTCCTGAGGGAGCTTTGCTCGATATGGGAACAGGTGCGGGCTTCCCTGGTATTCCATTAACCATAACCACGCATCGTAAAGCTACTTATATTGACTCTGTTGGCAAGAAGGTTGATGCGGTAAATTCCTTTGTCCATGCTATTGGATTGAAACATGCCCATGCGGTTCATGATCGTCTTGAAGAATATGCTCGGAGCCATAAGAAGCAGTTCTCTGTTGTAACCGCCCGCGCACTGGCCCCTCTACCGATTCTTGTTGAGTATGCGGCTCCGTATCTGAAGGATGGAGGGCTATTTGTTATAACCAAGGGCAATCCTTCGGATGAGGAGCTTGCTTCCGGCATGTCAGCAGCTAAGATTTGCGGCTTCACTTTGCTTCTGAATGACGCAATTGATTTGCCTGAAGGCTTGGGTCACAGGGAGTTCATTGTTCTTAAGAAGAGTCATCCAGCATCCGTTTCATTGCCTCGTGCAAATGGCGTGGCAAAGAAGAATCCGCTTGCCTAGATGTTTCACGTGAAACATAATGGATACTAACAACTTGCAGTGTTTCACGTGAAACATGGCGGTTGATATCGATTCGGAATGTTTCACGTGAAACATCCTCCGTTTGACAGCTTAAATACACACCAGGAGGGACCGTGGGATTTCGCGACGTTAAGCGTTCAAAGAGCGCAAAAGACACGCGTATCATTGCAATCATCAATCAAAAAGGCGGCGTCGGTAAGTCAACGACGGCTGTAAACCTTGCAGCAGCACTGGGTGAGCAGGGTCGTAAGACACTGATTGTCGATTTTGATCCGCAGGGAAACAGCACCAGTGGATTCGGAATTGAAAAAGAAGACCTTGATCACTGCATCTATGATGCATTGTTGAATGATGTGCCGGCAGAATCACTTGTTCTTGATACAAATTGCAAAAAGGTATTCGTAATTCCAGCTACAATTCAGCTTGCAGGCGCCGAAATTGAGCTCGTAAGCGCAATTGCACGTGAAACCCGCCTCAAAGATTTGCTTGAGCCGATTCAGGACGAGTTCGATTTTATTTTGATTGACTGTCCTCCTTCGCTCGGCCTGCTTACTATCAACGCTTTGACCGCAGCAGACAGCGTTTTGATTCCGATCCAGTGCGAATATTACGCACTCGAGGGCGTTACGAAGCTGCTTGAGTCAATGAAGATGGTCAAATCAAGGCTGAACAAGGGCTTAGACACCTATGGTGTGCTTATGACCATGTATGACTCGCGTACTTCACTATCGAATCAGGTTGTTGAGGAGGTTCAATCGTACTTTGGTGATAAGACGTTTAAGACGCTAATCCCCCGTACGGTTAAAATCTCCGAAGCTCCGTCTTTTGGAGAACCAGTAATTACCTATGCACCTCAAAATAAGGGTGCAAAAGCATATATGAACCTTGCAAAAGAGGTGATAAAGCGTGCCTAGTGTAAAGAAACGTGGCGGATTGGGACGTGGACTGAATGCTTTGGTCTCAGAGGCCGAGTATGAGACCGGCGGTTCGGCTGCATCGGCTTCAAATGCTGCATCTGAAACAAAACTACCTATTGAGGATATCGTTCCCAACCCTAATCAGCCGCGAATTCACTTTAACGAAACTGAACTTCGCGAGTTGAGCGAGTCAATCCAAGAACATGGCGTTTTGCAGCCGCTTTTGGTTCGCAAGCATGGAAACGGCTATGAGATCATCGCTGGTGAGCGTCGTTACCAGGCGTCAAAGCTTGCTGGCCTTGAAGAATTGCCAGTCATCATTAAAGAGGTAAATGATGAAGAGATGCTGGCTCTTGCTCTTATCGAAAACCTTCAACGTTCAGATCTGAATCCCGTCGAAGAGGCTAAGGGCTATCGACAGCTCATCGATGCCAGCGGTATGACCCAGGAGGCATTGTCGAAGGCAGTAAGCAAGTCACGCTCTGCAATTACAAACTCGCTGCGTCTTCTCGATCTCCCCGAAGTAGTTCAGCAGATGATATTTGAGGGTAAACTTACTGCTGGTCATGCACGTGCGATTCTTGCAGTTCCCTATGAGGATGCTCGAATTCGACTTGCAGAGAAGGTTGTTGCAGAGGGCCTTTCCGTAAGAGCGACAGAAAATCTTGCTCCGTTGTTTTCTGCCGGAGAGACACCTAAGACGCCGAGGCCTGCAACCCCTCAGTCTTTTAAAAAGGCAGCCCGCGTGCTTCGTCAGGTTTTTAATACCAACGTGCGTGTGAAGAGCTCGCGTGGAAAGAATAAGATTGAGATTGAGTTTAAAGACGAGGAAGAGCTCTCTCGTATTCTTGGCGAAATGATTCAGTTTGATCAAGGAGGCCAAGATGAGGAATAGAATTTTAACTGCGATTGCATTGGCGACGACTGTCGCGGCTGGTGCCTTTGCTGGCTATAAGATCGCGACAGACGATGAACTTCGAGGTCGTTTGCTTCGTAGTGCGCAAGATATTGTCGATACATCCAAGAAGAAAATGGATGTTATGACAGAAGATGTTGCCATGCGTACAGCTCAGGTAACGAAGAATCCCAAGATTAATCAGGGTTGGGTCAGCAACCAATGGGAAAATGTAGGCTATTAGGTACCTAACAATTACTTAGCATATTGTGATGGGTCCTTGTCTGATTCACGAGACAAGGACCCCTTATTTTGGCCGTAAAAATGGGACCAGTAGCAGCTGATTCAAAATTAAGGTCAATAAATGAAACGACCCCGGTTGCATATCCTGCAACCGGGGTCGTTCGATGTTTCACATGAAACGTTTTGGGGTGCGACTCCCCTATGCGTTCTTCTGAACTTTGAAGCGCTGCTTCAGCTGTCCGCAAGCGGCGTCAATATCGTTACCACGGGAGTTACGAATCGTTGTCTCGATGCCACGGGACTCAAGGCGACGCTGAAGATCCTCAACCTTATGAATCGGCGACGGCTTGAGCGGGCTACCCTCGATGTCGTTAAGCTGAATGAGGTTAACGTGGCACAGCGTTCCCTCGCAGAAGTCGCAAAGCGCCTGCATTTCCGGATTCGTATCGTTGACGCCTTCGATCATGGCATACTCATAGGTTGGGCGGCGGCCGGTCTTCTCGGTGTAGAGCTGAAGCGCTTCGTGAAGGCGAAGCAGCGTGTACTTCTTAACACCGGGCATGAGCTTATTGCGCGTCGACTGGATGGCGGAATGCAGTGAAACAGCAAGCGTGAACTGCTCGGGGATGTCGGCAAATTTGCGAATACCGGGAATAACGCCACTGGTAGAGACGGTGAGGTGACGAGCGCCGATACCGATGCCATCGGGGTCGTTGAGGATTCGCAGCGCCTTGAGAACCTCGTCGTAGTTGGCAAACGGCTCGCCCTGGCCCATGAAGACAACGCTCGTGGCGCGCTCGCCAAAGTCGTTGGATACATGAAGTACCTGGTCGACGATCTCTTGAGCGGTCAGAGAGCGCTTGAGGCCGTTGAGACCGGTAGCGCAAAAGGCGCAGCCCATGCCACAGCCAGCTTGGGTGGAAACGCAGACGGAAAGCTTGTTACGACGGGGCATGCCGACAGTCTCGACGGAAACGCCGTCGTGGTACTCGAGCAAATACTTGCGAGAGCCATCTTTGGAAACCTGCTTGGTTAGTTCAGTCGGCGTGTCAAAGGCAAAAGCCTCTTTAAGCTGCTCGCGGAAAGCCTTAGGAAGGTTTGTCATATCGTCAAACGAACAAACGTTCTTCTCAAAGACCCATTCGATGAGCTGCTTCGCGCGGAAGGCTGGCTGGCCAAGTTCGGCCACGAGCTCGCGAATATCGTTTTGGCTCAAGTCGCGAATGTCCTGAGATTTAGTCCTGGGATTCATGGAAGCCTTTCGATTTTGGGGAAACGTAGAGGGTATCGCTACAATATGGTATCAGCTGCAGAAATTATAGAGGAGGAGTCTGCCCATGCCGGGTAAAAGCCTAGAGAACATGCACGTAGCGGTCTTGGCGGGCGGTCATTCCGCTGAGCGCGAGATCTCGCTCAATTCGGGAAAGAACGTCGTGGTTGCCTTGAAGGAGGCCGGCTACACTTCGGTGGAGCTGCTCGACACGGCTGCTGATGACTTTATGGTAACCATGGCAACCGGCGGCTTTGACGTGGCGTTTATCGCCATGCACGGTGCCGGCGGCGAGGATGGCGCCATGCAAGGCGCCATGGAGACCCTGGGTATCCCCTACACGGCTTCGGGCGTGCTTGCCAGCGCCTGCGGTGCCGACAAGGAGGTCTCTAAGCTCCTGTACGCCAAGGCGGGCATTCCCATTGCCCCCGGCCTTGCGCTCGAGGTGGGCGATGAAGTCGATATCGATCGTATCGTCGAGGTTTGTGGCGAGCGCTGCTTTGTGAAGCCGGCCGTCAACGGTTCCAGCTATGGCATTTCCCTGGTCCATGAGCCCTCCGAGCTGCCCGCGGCAATCGCCAAGGCGTTTGAGTACGGCGACAAAGTACTGGTCGAGAAGTGCATCGAGGGTACCGAGATCACCGTCGGCGTATACGGCGAAGATGACGTGCGCGCTCTGCCGATTGTCGAGATTCGTAAGCCCGAGGACTGCGAGTTCTACGATCTGGACGTGAAGTATGTCGACCCTACGGACATCCATCGTATTCCGGCGCAGATTTCACCCGAGAATTACGCTCGCGCTCAGGAGCTTGCCTGTGCTGCTCACAAGGCCCTCGGTTGCCTGGGCATCTCGCGCAGCGATTTTATCGTGAGCGAGGACGGCCCCGTCATCCTCGAGACCAATACCATTCCCGGAATGACCGATACGTCGCTGTATCCGGATGAGATTCGCCACACCGACGACATGACGTTCCCGCAGGTCTGTGACAGCCTGATCCGTATGGGCCTTCGTCGAGCGGGCATTGCATGCTAATCGAGGACGCGGTTTTGTCAGGAACGCCGCAGTTTGTCATCGACTCCTATGCCACGCTTGCCGAGCGCGCCAAAACACAGTCCTTCGGCCTTATTGAGGAAGATGTGATCGTCCTCGATACCGAGACAACGGGTCTTTCGGTGCAGGACAACGAGCTGATCGAGATCTCGGCGGCCCGCCTTTCGGGTCGCGAGGTCGTCGACCGCTTCGATACCTTCGTGCATCCCAAGCAGCTGATTCCCGCCGAGATTACCGAGCTCACGAGCATTACAAATGCCGATGTGGCAGATGCCCCGTCGGCTGTTGAGGCCGTCGCCGCTCTCGCCGATTTTGTCGGTGGTTGCCCGGTGATCGCACATAACGCCACGTTCGACCGCTCGTTTATCGAGTCGGTCAAAGGCGGCGTCAACGTGAGCGATATTTGGATCGATTCGCTGGCGCTGTCGCGCATCGCGCTTCCTCGCCTGGCCTCGCACAAGTTGTCTTTTATGGCCGATCTGTTTGGCTGTGACTCGGTATCACACCGTGCCAATGCCGACGTCGACGCCCTGTGTGGCGTATGGCGCGTGTTGCTCGTGGCGCTCACCGACTTGCCTCAGGGCCTCATGGCGCGCCTAGCCGACATGCATCCGGATGTGCCTTGGTCCTATCGTCCTATCTTCTCATTCTTGGCGGGGCAGAACCCTGGTTCTATCTTCTCTCTCAGCGCCGCTCGTGCTGACGTTCTCAAGGCCGATCGCGCCGACGATCGGGTGGACGCCGACGAACTGCCGGTACTCAAGATGCCGAGTCGTGAGGAGATTGAGGCAGACTATGCGCCAGGTGGCCTGGTCAATCGCATGTATCCCACCTACGAGCCGCGTGATGAGCAGATCGCGATGGCGCTCGAGGTCCGCGATGCGCTGGTCACGGGCACTCATCGTGTAATTGAGGCGGGCACGGGCGTCGGCAAATCGATGGCCTATCTGGTGCCTTTTGCCGAGGCAGCACGCCGTAACAACATCACGGTTGGTATTGCGACCAAATCGAACAATCTTGCCGACCAGCTCATGTACCATGAGCTGCCAAAACTTGCCGAGCAACTGGACGGTGGCCTGTCATTTTGCGCCCTCAAGGGCTATGACCACTATCCGTGCCTGCGCAAGCTTGAGCGCATGAGCCGCGGCCAGGTCGAGATTACCACCAAGCGCGATCCGGCGGACACGCTCACGGCGGTCGCGGTCATTATGGCGTACGTCTGCCAATCAGCCGATGGCGACCTCGACTCGCTCGGCATTCGGTGGCGCAGCGTCAACCGCCCCGACTTTACGACGGCCTCGCGCGAGTGTGCTCGTCGCCTCTGCCCGTTTTTCCCTGATAAATGTTTGGTCCACGGCGCTCGCCGTCGTGCAGCGCATGCCGACGTGGTGGTCACCAACCATTCCCTGCTGTTCCGCAATGTTGCGGCCGAGGGCAGGATTTTGCCTCCGATTCGTCATTGGGTAATCGACGAGGCTCATTCTATCGAGCGCGAGGCGCGCCGTCAGTGGGCGCGCGTGGTGTCGGCGGACGAATCACGCGTTCTGTTTGAGCGCCTGGGTGGCTCGAGCACCGGTGCGCTAAGCCAGGTCTCCCGTGATTTGGCAACCTCCGAGGGCTCTACGCTCTATCTGGGCCTTACTGCCAAGGCGACGTCGACGGTTGCGCGCGCGAGCATGGCAATCGCCGACGTGTTCGATGGCGTTCGCGAGCTCGGCCGCCGTGCCCGTGGGGGTTATGACAATGCCAATCTATGGATTGGCCCCGAGCTGCGCGAATCTGACGACTGGCATGATTTCTTACAGTCGGCCTACGCTGCCATCGATGCATTGGAACAAGCTGACAAGTGCGTCGACGCGCTGGTGCAAGCCGTCGCCGCCGACAAGCCCGAGGTTGTTGTCGACTTGGGCGATATCTCGCGCCGCCTGCACGAGCTGGCCGAGAACCTCAAACTCATCATCGACGGCACCGATGAACACTACGTGTATTCGCTGCAGGTCAATCGCAGGTTGCGTGCCGGCGGAGAGTCAATGACCGCAGAGCGCATCGACATTGGCGAGGCCTTGGCAACCGAGTGGCTGCCCGAGGTTCACACGGCTATCTTTGCCTCGGCGACCATGACGGTTTCCAAGAGCTTTGAGCACTTTAACCACGCCGTCGGCCTCGATCGCATCGGTGCCTCGACATCATCGTCGCTGCACTTGGATTCGAGCTACGACTTCGATTCGAATATGGCCGTGGTCGTGGCTGGGGATATCCCCGATCCGCGCGACCGCGAAGGCTATCTTTCGGCGCTCGAGCGTGTGCTGGTCGACGCTCATCTCGCCATGGGCGGCTCGGTGCTCACGCTGTTCACCAACAGGCGTGACATGGAGGAACTGTACGCTCGCGTCGAGCCCAAGATGGCTCGTGCGGGTCTGGAACTCAACTGCCAGCAGCGCAACTCGTCTCCTCGCCGTCTGCGCGACCGCTTTATCAACGAACCGACCTCGTCGCTCTTTGCGCTTAAGGCCTTTTGGGAAGGGTTTGACGCCAGCGGCGAGACGCTGCGCTGCGTCATCATCCCCAAGCTGCCGTTCTCGAGCCCCACAGACCCGCTCTCATGCGAGCGCAATCTGCGCGAAGACCGCGCTTGGGCGCGCTATTCGCTGCCCGAGGCCGTGCTCGAGGTCAAGCAGGCAGCCGGTCGCCTCATTCGCTCATCGACCGATTGTGGCGTACTCATCTTGGCCGACCCGCGCCTGGTGACGAAGGGCTACGGCAAGAAATTCTTAACGTCGCTGCCCACGAGCTCCTATCAGCGCATCGAGTCGGCACAAATCGGGCACTATCTACAGCTGTGGCGCGCACGCCACGAGCGGCGCCGCTAAAGCGGACAGACGAGGGATTTTGCCATATCGCACAGACGCTCTGACAGGGCGGGGTCATCCAGGATGCGGATGGCCCCGCCCGCTGCGATTACCTGGCTTAACAGCCAGCGCTCGGAGCCGTAGCGCACATTCACTGTTGAGCTGTCCGCCCCATTGGGTTCAATCGACATAATGCCGGGCCAGTCTAGGCGCTCCGCCAAGGCGCGCGGCATGAGAAGCTTCGCGCTCCGCTCCGCCTGGGCGAGGGAGTCGTGGAGGGTCGCGGGCTCCGGTGCGTGGCGCACGACGGAGTCGTCGGTCAAGACCAAGCCCTCGATTTTATCCATACGATAGGTACGCTGTTCATCGACCGCGACATCCCAGGCAATCAGATACGTTTGATCGCCGTTTGTTGTGATGCGCAAGGGGTCGACCAAACGCTCGCGCGCTTGTGTGTCATCCATCGAGCGATACGAGATGCGGCAGCGAACGCCGTCCCGAATGGCGCAGCTCAGCTGCTGCCAGTGCGATCCGTGGGCGACGGTGTCAAAGACGCGCTGGTTGTAACCGAGCTCTTTGGGAAGAAGAGCTCGCCGTATTCGAGCCGCCGCCTGGGGTTCGATCCCCAATGATTCAAGTTCATGGTTGAGCACAGCGCCCTCGGCGGCACTCAGGCGTAGCGGCAGCACGCGCCCCGCATCACCGGTGAGGACCACGCACTCGCCGCGGCGTTCACAGATAATACGTGCGCCCGATTCTCGGTCCGCAAGCGTCGAGACGATCTCGAGAATCTCGTCGAGTGATGCCCCCGTGATATCAAAGCGGCTGCAAAGCTCGTCTCGTGTCATGCCATTCTCGCCGGCGGCGTAGAGGGCCTCCATGATGTCGATGGCGCGCGAGAGTCTTTGCTCGCTGATGAGTTTACGCACGGGCATGCTCGTGCACCGTCCTTTCGATGAGGCGATTCCACGCCTGCTTGAGAGCATCGGGGGCGACGGGCCTCATGCCATCCATGGCATGGGCCATGCAAAACGAGGCTGCGGCTTCAAAGTCGCGCACGTCAACGGTCCAGGTCCACTCTGCTTCGGTGCGCGTGAGTTCGCCTCGTCCGCGTGTGAGACCGCTGATCATATCGGCCTGCGCTTCACGCGCGAACGAGAACGTAGCCGCAACGGGTGGGCGGTCGGCAAAATCGAACTCAAAGAATAAGTAATCGTTGAGGTTGAAATCCGCAGGGATGGCGTAGGCTTTCGAAGGTCTCCAGGCGCGAATGATGCGGTCGCAGCGGAATGTCCTGATATTGTCGGTGGCATTGTCGAGGCCGCAGAAGTATGCCGCACCCTCGCGCTCGAACATGCCGTAGACGCAAACGGTCCGCTCGCGTTGCTCGCCGCGTCCGTTTTGGTACAAAAAGCGCAGCGCGCAACGCTCGGCAAAGGCACTCCATACCGCATCGACGGCGGGAGAGCGGCGGATCGGTGCCTCTCCTGTCGTCGACACGCCGGTGAGGTAGGCAATCTTGGAGCGAATGTCGGCAAGCGGCGCGGCAAAGGTGGATGAGCCTGCCGCGAGTGTCTGGTCGATGGCATTGAGCAGGATGTCGGCATCGTCTGCGGTGATGAGACCGCCCGCGGCAAACGTGTGCTCGCGGTCGATCGTCCACGCGCTCTCCTCGGTTTCCTGCGCTCCGGCAGCACGAACCTCCCTGATAACGATGCCGCGTTCGAGCAGCTTGTCGCGATCGCGGCGGAACTTGCGCTTGTCTGAGTCGATATTGCCCGAGCCGTATCCCAAATCGGAATCCAGGACGATTTGCTCGGTCGTCAGCGGTTCGGGAGAACTGTTGAGTACAAAGAAAAGGTTGAGGATGCGCTGAGCCGTTTTATCGAAACCGGGCTCGGCTGCCCCCTTTTTAATTGTCGCGGTCGCGTCGCTTGCCGTCATAGAATCCTCGCATGAGAAGGTCGTTTGATGCCATGATTTTAGTCCGATATGGAGATTAGGCTATATCCTTGTCCGCTCGCGGCGTTAAGATGGCCCGAATTCGGTCGTTTGCGCTCGCTCGGGGTATACTTTCGACTATATACGGTTCTAATGTGCATGCATTGGGCCTATTTGTCGGATTATGGATGTGGAGCGCACATGGCGAACACCCAGAACTATATTAACCACCTGCTGCAGAACACCGGCATTACGCCGGCGTGCAGTGAAGAAGAGCGCCTGGCTGCCGAGGATATCGCTCAGATTTTCCGCAACCACGGCTTTGACCCCGAGGTGCAGGAATTTAATGCTCCCGCGCCCAGCAGGTTGGCGTTTGCCGTTACCGGTATCCTGGCGTTTGCCGGCGCCCTGCTGATGGGCATCGGCGGCGGTATCGGCTTGGTCGGCACCTTGCTGGCCATTGTCGGTGCCGTGCTCTACGTACTCGAGCGCACAGGGCATCCCGTGGTTTCGCGCCTGGGAAAGACCGGTGTGAGCCAAAATGTCATCGCCTATCACAAGGCCTCGGGCCCGCTTGCGTCTCCTCGCAACCGCCCGGTCGTCGTGGTGGCCCACTATGATTCCCCCCGTGCCGAGCTCCTTGCTCGCGAGCCCTACGCTCCGTATCGTGCGCTCATCGCCAAGCTCCTGCCTGTCGCCACGATCGCGCCCGCGGTTGTCGCCATCCTGCGTATCCTGCCGCTCCCCGGCGTGCTCAAGGTACTGCTGTGGGTTGTCGCGATTTTAGCCTCCCTTGTGGCACTGGCCAACGCCGCCAATATCATCTCCAACCGTTTTGTGCTTCCCTACACGTCTGGCGCGGTGTGCAACAAGTCCTCTGTTGCCGCTATGCTCGGTGTCATGGACAACGTTGCCCCCTATCAGGGCGAAAACGAGTTCCCCGATGACATTCCGTTCGATACCTATTTTGGCGAGCAGAAGCGTCGCGCCGAGGAAATGGCGCGCGCGGCGGCCGAGTATGCCGCGGTCCAGCAGCAAAACGACTACGGTAACACCATTGAATATGAGGAGCCTTCCTACGACGAGGATGAGTTTGGCCAGCCGGTGGCGCCTGTCGATGTACCCGAGCAGGACGAGGCCTTTGATGGACAGATCGATGGTTTTGAGGGTGCCTCTGCCGACGAGACGCTGATCGGCGTTATCGCCCCCGAGGCTCAAGACCAGACTGCCCAGGCCGAAGTGTCCACCGAGGAACAGTCTGCCGCCGAGCCGGCGGAGGAGCCTGCGGTGGTCGAAGCCGCCGAGCCCGAGCCCAAGCTCTATCGCAATGCCGCCGGCAATATCCGCTTTGGTTCGGATGCCATCCGCGCGCTCGGCATGCTTCCCGAGTCCTGCACGCTCGATTACGAAGAGGGCGAGGAGCCGACGTTTGAGCCGGAGCCTGCTCCCGTTGCACAGGAGCCTGCGCCCGCGGCCAATACGGCTGTTGCTCCCGCCGAGCCGGTCGCTGCCCCTGTTGCTGCCGCGGAGCCTGACGATAAACCCGTGCTCGATTCTGCAGCTGGTCTGGATATTCTGGCGCCTGCCGCTCCGGCACAGGTTGAAGACGAGACCGCCGACGAAGACTATGACGAGTATCCGCAGCGCGTGTCCTATGAGAGTGACACCGATTTCTCGGCCGAGCTTCCCTCGACAACGCCCCATGCCGATATCGCTTCCGCGTTCTCCTCGATTGGTGCCAGCGCTTCTAGCTTCTTTAAGGGCGCCCTTGCGAAGGGCAAGAAGTTCGTCGACGACTTTGAGGAAAAGCGCGCCGCTGCCCGCGAAGCCGCCGAGCGGGAGGCCATCGCCCAGCAGCAGGCCGCCGAGGCCGAGCGTGAGCGTGCGGCACAGGAGTTCGAGCAGAGCGAGAACGAGCAGCCGAAGCCTGTCGATGTCGCCGACGCCACGACGTCCTTCGAGGCTCCGCAGCCGACATCCGCAGACGTTGTCGAGGCTACGACGTCCTTTGAGGCGCAGCAGCCGGCCGATGGCACCATGTCATTTGATGCCACGATGACGTTTGAGAAGCAGGGCACCGCAATTGCCGAGCCCCTTCCCATCTCCGATGATGCCCAGGGCGCCGCCGATGATTCGGTTGCCGACGAGGCCGATTCCGTTGAGGCCAGCGCACCCGAGCAGGACGAGGCTCCTGCCATGGAGCAGGAGTCCCCTGCGATTGACGAGGCTCCCAAGACGGATGAGTCCAGGCCTTATTCTACGCAGATCTTTACCATGCCCGCGCCGGGCGACCCCGGTGCCACGGTGGCCAATGTCGCCCCCACGCAGGACGAGACAGTTGACTCCCTCATGGCGCAGATTTCGTCTCAGGTGCCTCCGCGCCAGCAAATGAATATCCCCGATCCGGCCTCCGCGCCTGCGCCCTCTTCGTCGCCGCTGGCCTCGGTCCCCGATCCGTCGCTGCCTTCGATGCAACAGGCCAACGTCGCGTCCCGCACGTCGCTGTTCGATCTTCCCGATCCTTCGGCACAGACAAATGATCCCTTCGCGACGGCGCAGGGCCCCGAGCCCACATCGGCACCGGTCGCGACCCCCATGCCCATCTCCTCGGGCGCACAACCGCTCGAGACCATCTCGGCTCCTGCTTCGACGGGCGCCAAGCCGCAGAAGCGTGGCCTGGGTGGCTTGTTCGGTCGCAAAAAGAAGAACGAGCAGGACAGCATGAGCGACTGGCTGGGCGTCGAAGACGATTACGATGCCAAGAAGTCTGGTCGCGGCATTGGCTCGTGGGATAACTTCGAGGATGACGACGACGGTTGGAAGGGCGGCGCCACCTCCTCCGATGGTGCTTCTGCCGAGGATATGCTCTCGGCCGTTGCCTCCATGGGTGACGATGAGCTGCTCGGCCACGATATCTGGTTCGTCGCAACGGGCGCGTCCGATTGCGACGGCGCCGGCATGAGGGCGTTTTTGGCCTCGCATCGTGACAAGCTCCGCGGTGTGTTCTTCATCAATCTCGAGTCTATCGGTGCCGGCAGGCTTTCGGTGGTAACGGTCGAGGGCGAGCAGCAGCTGTTTAAGGGCGATCGCCGCATCATGAACCTTGTCAGCAAGGTGTGTAAGTCGTTCCACGTCGATTGCGGCGCGTTCGAGATGCCCTATGCAAAAACCGATGCATCCGCAGCGCTCGAGGCGAGCCGTCGCGCCCTTACGATCGCCGGTGTGGACGGCCCGCGCCTTGCCTGCGCTCGCACCGAGGATGACCTGCCGTACAACGTCAATCCGACCAATATCGCTACGGTGTCCGAGGTCGTGACCGAGGTCATTCGTCGTTCGTAGACAGACCCGCTAAGGAGTCAGCGTGTTTTCGTACATCAAGCGCCATTGGCCCATCTATTTGATCTTGACCCTGATCGCTATCGCATTGGGCTTTGGGGCCGCGTATGTCGTTGGCGTTAAGGGCTCGACGCCCGAGACGACAATGAACGAAGAGGTGGAGCAAGAGCAAAGTTTGGGTGCCGACGGTATTTCCGAGTCCGATCAGGCAGCCATCGATGGCGGTTCGTCATCTGCTGAATAGCCGATTCATCGTTTATGCCCAAGGCGGGCGAGCCGGGAGACTGGCTCGCCCGCCTTTTTTATCGTGCTAGCGCTTCTTTGTGGCTGACCTAAGGCGAGCGAACCATATGGCTGCAGTGCCCGAGGTCAGGAGTGCGGTGATGCATGCGGCGACGGGAACAGATCCCGTTGCCGGCAGGTTCTGAGGCAGGGTGCATCGTTGGATGACGCGGTCCTCATCATGCGCCTCGAGTTTATCGCCACCGCCGTTGCGGCAAAGATCGACGCGCGCGCTGTTGGCAAGTGCGGTTTGGGGCGTATAGGACGACGTTGCCTGCATATGCACGACTGCGCCTCGGGCATCCGAGTTAAGGGCCGCCTTGGCATCGTCGAGATCGTCGTGTTCGTCTTTAAGGTCATCCCGGGTCCAAGAGCCCGCCTCGCTTCTGGTTGTAAAGTCGGCGGCTACCGCGCCGTATTCAAAACGGATGCCCGTGATGACGGCGTCGTCCGTAAGATCAATCTCTTTCGTATCGAGCGTGACGGACTTGTCTGTCGGGATATCTGCTTTCCATAGGTGCCACCCGTCGTAATCGACGAGACGCACATCGTCGCCCAGCAGCTTTGTAACCTCTTCCGTTTCGAGCCAAGGATTGCGATGCTCGTCGTTAAGTGTTGCATTGGCCCGCTTGCCCGTATCGCTTGTTCCTGCCGGAGACGTTCGATACCACACGTTGCACAGTCCGTTTAGATCACCGACCGCAATAGGGGTTTCAACGGCAACAAGTTTCGCTGCGCCATCTTTGGCGCACTCAAGGTCGTCGGTGATGGTCAACTCGTCGACCCAGGTGCTCGACTCATTTTTGGCGTCGATGGTATAGGAGAAGGCCCCTTGCGTATTGGCCTGTGCTTTGGCTCGGTTTTTTCCGTCGCCGTTGGCAACGAGTTCGCTTGTGACTGGCTGTGCAATCTCTTGGCGTTTATCGACGCTTCCCCTGATCTCGATGGGGGTATCCTTCATGGCCATGGTTTGAACTTCTCCCGTGGCCTTTACTTCAAACGTTATCTCTTCGGCGAGGTCGTAGGTACGCGGAGACATCGTTTCGCGCAGGGTGTAGGTGCCGGGTGAAAGGTGCTCAATGCGGTGCGGTTTGCCGGATGAAGTCCAAGAATCGATTTCGTTGCCATTGGAGTCGCAGAGGACAAGCTCAGCGCCTGTCACTTCCTGACCTCCGCACGCGTCGACTTTGGAGACATCGAGCTTGGTGTAGTCGTTGGAAACGTCAAGGTGCACTTCGATCACGGGCGTTTGCTGGTCAGCGTACGACAACTTTACAGTATGTGGGGTCGGGTTGAGCAGATAACCTTCGGGCGCTTGTGTCTCGACGACCTCGTAGGTGGCGGCACCGCATCCCAGCGATAGATGGTCGACTCGCGCGTGCCCCCGTTCGTCGGTTGTAACGGTGGCGACGGTTTCGCCATCCAGGGCGACGATGCTGCCGTCTGCCCGCACGATGTCGCCGCCGGCGCGGATGTCAAACGTGGCTCCAGCGAGGGTGCGCCCATCTACAGCATCCGTCTTAATGATTTCGATACTTCCGGTTGCGGCGTCGTCATAGAACGAGGCGACGGCGACCGGTGTCAGATTTCTGTCGGCGGGAATCGTTATCTCCAGGTCTTCTCCGCGCAGATACGGTTCCTTGGCCGATGCCTCGTGCACGTAGTATGTTCCGGGATGAAGTGATTCGGGCAGCGTGACGGCGCCGGCTGTATCGGTTGTGAAGGTATTCATTACATTGTGGGCCGGATACCAACATGTTTGCGAGACGGGCTCGTGGTGGCTATCGAGCAGCTGGAACGTAAAGCCGGCAAGTGGTACGGTGCCGCCGGTCTGAGCATCGCGCTTTACGATTTGAAGGTGTGTCGATAGGGCATGGTTGTCAACGATGTACTGAAGTTCGGCGCCGTCTGCGGTCTGCTCTGCTGTGATGGTCCATTCACCTGCTTGCTTAAATCCTTCAGGGACCGTTTCTGCAACCTCGCGAACGGTGTAGCCCGCGCGGTCGTAGGGAATGGCACCGTGAGCGCCGGCGGGTCGCTTGCCTATGCCAAACCATGCTTCGGGCTGGTCTTTGGTGGAGGCAAAGCCGTAAACGTTTGTGGTCAACGTGCCGACGACTTGTTGTGAGCTATTGCTGACAACTTCAAAGACGACGCCTCCCGCCGGCTGCTCAAGGCCGGACTCATCGTTATCGCCATGGTCCTTAAACTTCGAGATCTCAAGGTCAAAGGCGATGGGGATGTTGGGAATACGGCTTTCGAGCTCAACGGTGCCCGTATCTCCGAGCTGCTCGGCACCGACGGTGTAGCTCCAACAGTCGTTTGAAATCAGGTAGCCCTCGGGCGCTTTCGATTCGTAGATGGTAAAGGTACCCAGAGGAACGTCATTGAGGATCGCCCGTCCGTTTTCGTCGGTCGTAAGGGTGCGAGTCCAGCCGGGGGTTGATTGCGAGACGCAGGTGAATTCAGCGCCCGCAAGCGACGCCCCAACCTGGGTGCCGGCATCCGTGGCGGCATCGACTTTTGCAATACGCAAGGTGATGGTGCCGGGCTGCTCGTTGACGGTGACATGTTCACCGCTGTTTTGTGTGGTGAAGGCTATTCGGTCGCTTCGAGGGATATAGCCTGCCGGGGCTTTGGTTTCGACCAGGTAATATGCCGTATTGGGCAAAAGCGTTGCTTGTGCACGCCCGTTTTCGTCCATCTGGATAGTGCCGACACGTGCATCGCCTGCACTTTCAAAGATATCGAAGGTTGCGCTACCGAGCCTGTAGGCGTCGTTACCGGCGGTGATGTCAGCCTGGGACGATTGTTTTTGGAAAGATACGGAGACGGCGGGCAGAACATAGAGCATGTCCTGGTGTCGACCCTCGCCCGAGACCGGGCCGTGATAACGCCTGGCTCGATGTGGGGCCGCCTTAATGGATCCGGACTTAGCGCTGTCGTAGAGCCAACGTGCAGCCGCTACGGCCTCGGCGTTTTCGTAAAACCTACCGCTCCTGGCAACTCCCTTGCTGTTTGTATACGAATAGGTGCCGTCGGGGCGCGTGGTTCCCTTGAGCATCCACACGGCAATCTGGGTGGCGGCACGGGCGAGATCGGGCGACAGGTTGTGGCCCCCAAAGGATGTGCTGGAGGGGTATCCGTGACAGACGATGGCGGCAAATTCGTCATCGAGCCATGTCCAGCCCTGGTTGTATGTGCGCCATGGCCCTCCCGGCTTGCTGGGGCCGGGGCAGTCTTGATTCATGCAGTACGAAATCGAAGTGTCCTGTGCCTCATATTTACCGACGCCGAAGGGGCCGCAGCCGTCGCTTATAGTGCGGAAATTAAGGGCGTCGTTCCCGTCGACGGCGAGTGCGGCCCCTGGGGCCAGGCAGCCGATCAGAAAAAAGAGGAGCAGGAGCAGCGGACCTGTTGCGATTGCGCTGTGGACAGAGTGCGTGGGTGCGTTGGACATGGCTGCTCCTTATCCCTCGTGCGCCGCACGGGGAGGCCGCGGCGCTTGGGATGAGGCTACTGCCATGGTTCATGCGGGTAAGTACCGGAAGCTGACCAAAAGCTTGCCCGATTTCTGACAAATCGAGCTCAAATACAATAATCAGATAAAAGCGCAGGTAGAAGATGGTAAGAAAAGAACGACAGGGGTCCCCATCTCCACAATTGGCGCGGTTTTCAAACGATTCTCCACAGCTAAAACAAGCATCGACACCCTTGTATCAAACAAGACAACCGCGTTATACTAGCCAACACACAAGCGGGCATCGCCAAGTGGTAAGGCATCAGCTTCCCAAGCTGACACTCGCGGGTTCGAATCCCGTTGCCCGCTCCAGTAAAAAGCACAAGCACGGCAGCGTTACGTTGCCGTGCTTTTTACTACCAAGTGCCGGGATTCGAACCCGCCAGGGTGCGAGCGTAAAGCAAACGCGAAGCGTTTGTAGCGAGCAGGCGAAGGCGCCGGCAGGCGCCTGAAGCCGGTGCGTATTTGCAAAGCAAATACGCGGACGTTCCCATGGCCGCTCCTGTTTCAAAATGTTAGGTTAATGCCCGTTATCGCTACTCGCGCCCGCGCACGGTACAATGGTTGGGTTACGACCAACGTGCCAATAACCAAAAAGGAGCCGCTATGATCGATCGCTATACCCGCCCGGAGATGGGACATATCTTCTCCCTCGAGAACAAGTATGCCATTTGGCAGGAGATTGAGGTCCTGGCCTGCGAGGCTCAGGCGGAGCTCGGCAAGATCGGTATTTCCAAAGAAGAGGCCCAGTGGATTCGCGACCACGCCAACTTTGAGAAGGCGAAGGTTGACGAGATCGAGGAGGTCACGCGCCACGATGTCATCGCCTTCCTGACCAACATGAAGGAATATATCGACGCCGATGTTCCCGAGGGCGAGCCCAAGCCTAGCCGCTGGGTTCACTACGGTATGACCAGCTCTGACCTGGGTGATACGGCTCTGTGCTATCAGCTTACTCAGGCGTGTGACCTGATTATCGAGGACGTTAAGAAGCTCGGCGTGATCTGCAAGCGTCGTGCCTTCGAGGAGCGCAATACGCTCTGCGCCGGCCGCACCCATGGCATCCATGCCGAGCCGATGACCTTCGGTATGAAGTTTGGCTCCTGGGCATGGGAGCTCAAGCGCGATCTCGATCGTCTTGAGGATGCTCGCAGGAACGTTGCCTTCGGTGCCATCTCCGGTGCCGTCGGCACCTACAGCTCCATCGAGCCGTTCGTCGAGGAGTACGTCTGCGAGCACCTGGGCCTGGTCCACGATCCGCTGTCCACGCAGGTCATCAGTCGCGATCACCACGCCTACCTTGCCGGCGTGCTTGCCACTACAGCGGCCACCTGCGAGCGCATCGCGACCGAGGTCCGCAACCTGCAGAAGACCGATACGCTCGAGGCCGAGGAGCCCTTCCGCAAGGGCCAAAAGGGCAGCTCCGCCATGCCGCACAAGCGCAACCCCATCACCATGGAGAAGGTCTGTGGCCTGTCGCGCGTCGTGAAGTCCAACGCTCAGGTCGCCTTTGACAACGTTGCCCTGTGGCACGAGCGCGACATTTCGCACTCCTCTGCCGAGCGCGTCGCCCAGGCCGATAGCTTCATCGCCCTTGACCACATGTTCCAGTGCCTCATCCGCGTCATCGACGGCCTGCAGCTGTACCCTGCCCGCATGATGGCCAATCTCAACAAGACCCGCGGCCTCATCTTCTCCTCCAAGGTGCTGCTGGCTCTCGTCGATACAGGCATCACCCGCGAGGATGCCTATGCCATCGTGCAGGAAAACGCCATGGCCACGTGGCACGAGGTGCAGGATTGCGTCTCCGGTCCTACCTTTAAGGAGCGCCTCGAGGCCGATCCGCGCTGCACCGTCAGCCAGGAGAAGCTCGACGAGATCTTTGACCCGTGGGACTTCCTCACCCGCATCGACACGGTCTTCGATCGCCTGGAGCAGCTCGAGTTCTAATTGACCGATCGGGGAGGTAGTCAAATCGATCAATTCTCCGCGGCCCTCGTTCGAGTGCGACTTTCCAACACAAGCCCCGCTCGCAGCTCGCTCTGCCAGCGGGGCTTGTGCATGAGCGCACCTAGAAAGCTGGACGTCAGCGATATATGCGCGTCAACTGTGCTGCTTGCCGATAATTTGAGACATCTGACAAACATTACCTTGCCGGTAACTGTCGGGGGGGGGGTATCCTTAAGCCAATTTTAAGGTGTGGGAGAATGCTGCGTTTTTTCACGAGAGATTGGACTTAGGGGAATGAGAAAAGGGTTTTGGAGGATAGCCACAGGCATCTGTGTTGCTTTAACGGCGGCAACGTTTGGGCTGACGGTGGCCGCTCCGCATGCGGATGCTGTCATGCTGGAGTCGCAGGACGGTTCCATGGGTGCATCGTTTCTCCCATACGATTCGTCTACAGGCGATGTGTGGTCAGAATTTGATGTCGCTGTTGGACAGACGGTGAAAGGAAGGCTTTCCTTTTTTAATAAAAATCACGAATGGGCGCACATTGACCCTAGCGATATCGATATCACATCGTCTGACGAGGATATCGCTAAGGTAAGTTATGAGTCACATAGTTGGGTATTGACAATTAGCCCCACCAAAGTTGGCACAACGACTATAACCCTGAAGAGCAAGACCGACGAGAGTTTAAACGGTTCTCTTAAGATTAAAAGTGTGGCTAAAGTCAATCCAATTAAGGTCAGTTTCGTTTCTTACGACCAATCTGGTGCGACAACAAACACCGCAACGCTGGGTTACACGGATGATTGTCCGCAAAAATGCGGGAACACGCATTATGCATTACTAGAGGGGAGAGTTGACGTTCGTCCCGTGGACGAGAGCCGTGCGGCCACATATTTTGTTATTAAGGAAGACCCCTCAAAGGATTCCAAAGTCCAGGCAAGGGTGAATTCGAATTATTCATCATATGGAACTTCCGAGCTAAGCGCTTCTTTGCAACTCGAGGCGTTGTCGAAAGATGCTAAAGAGGCCAAGGTTCTTGTCGACTATTGCAACGGTGAAGTTGAGACGAAGAAGCTATGTGATGTTGTAACCGAGAATCAGGAGCCCGGATTCAATGAGCGTGGGAACAAAAAGCAAAAGATGCTGGTTGGGGACAGCTGTTATCTGACTGCCATTCTCAACGTTTCTCCAAATGAAGTACTGAAGGCATGCCAGCGCGCACATTGGGGTGCGGACTTTGGCGCTGTAACCTATTCTCTGGAAAGCAACGATGTCGTTGAGCTTATCGATGGTGAAAACTCGTTTAAGGCAATAAAGCCTGGCACCGTTAAGGCTCATGCTCGTGATGGCCTTGGCAATGACCATCCCTTTGAGATAGAGGTTGTCGACCCTGCGGAAGTGAGCCTTTCGAAGGCTAAGTTTGTGTCGAGCGATTATACATTTCCCTGTGAGGTCAGTTCAGATAGTATATCCAAAGATTGGCTTTGGCTGGAATGTGACAGGGGGTTTGAATATCCAAAGGGCGTGCTGAGTAAAAGCGCTGAGGAATTGATGGACTCCTATGCCGGCGCAAAGTATTCTTTCACTTCAGATAATCCGGATGTCCTCGAGGTAAAAGGACCGATGTTTAATGGTGGCAGTTACTTGGGGTATTTAGTGCCTCATAGTTACGGCGATGCAACGGTTTCAATGTACTTGGGTGGTCGTCTCTGCGACACGATGACCGTTCATGTTGTCAAGCCTGGCGAGGAGCCTGCAAAGACTGCGGTTTCCATTGCGGACAGCTACTCAACCTCCATGGATAAAGGCACGACTCAGCAGCTGAAGGCAAAGGTCTCCCCTGATGACAAGGCCAGCCAAGTTGTTTGGTCCTCTTCCAACGAGAGCGTCCTTACCGTCGACGCTAACGGTCTTGTTACCGCTGTCGGTGACGGTGATGCCACGATCACGGCAACGGTTGATGGGGTCTCTGCAACCACGGATGCGATTACGGTAACCACTCCGGTTGTAAAGGTGTCGGGCGTCAAGCTCAGCGTTTCAAACCTTAAGCTTGCTGTGGGCGGTGAGCCCTCGACGTTGACCGCAGCGGTTGAGCCCGATAATGCAACGAACAAGAACTTGTCCTGGTCGTCGAGCGATCCTACGGTCGCCACGGTTGCAGACGGCGTCGTGACCCCGGTCAAGGCAGGTGTTGCTACGATTACCGTCACCACTGAGGACGGAGAGCATAGCGCCACGTGCAAGGTGACGGTTATTCAGCCTGCTACGGGCATCACGCTCGATAAGCAGAAGGTCGTGCTTGTGGGCGCTGCAACCGAGCAGCTTAAGGCGGCGGTCATTCCCGCGGAGGCTAACCAGACGATTGTCTGGAAGTCCAGCAACGAAAGTGTCGCTACAGTCGATCAAACCGGAAAGGTGGCGGCTGTCTCCAAGGGCGCCGCAACCATCACCGTTTCGACTGAAGACGGCACCTATTCTCAGGATTGCGCGGTGACCGTCTCTAATCCCGCAACGAACCTTACGGTCGACCAGAGCGTCCTCGGCCTCAAGAAGGGCGAAGAGGGCACCGTGAAGGTTTCTCTTGCTGGAACCCTTGCGGGTGAGGTCGACGAGACCAATCTTGCTCTGGATGACACGGGCGCTTCGAAGGCGTTTAAGGTTGTCGACAACGGTGATGGCTCCTACACCGTTACCGCCCTCAAGACCGGTTCTGGTTCTTTTGTCATCACTGCAGGGTCGCTCTCCCAGACCGTTTCGGTGACCGTGACCAATCCCGCCCAAAAGGTTGAGCTCAACAAGACGAGCCTGTCCTTTACCGTCGGTGATGCCTCCACAAAGCTCTCCGCAACGGTGAGTCCTGCCGATGCAGACGATACGACGGTGAGCTGGACCTCCAGCGACTCGTCGATCGCCACGGTCAAAGACGGCGTCGTGACGCCGCTTAAGGCCGGTACCGCCATGATTACCGCCACCTGTGGCGACAAAACCGCGACCTGCGCCGTTATCGTAGCGGCAAAGACCATTGCAGGCGTTGCGGGTAGCAACGGAACGGACGTTAGCGTAAGCGCCGAGAACAATGTCGCTGCCGGCATTGCCCAGAACAACAGCATCTCTCTTGTGGTCGAGGAACCGACGGATCTTACCGATGCCGCCAATGCTACGATTTCCGGCCTTGAGCAGGGGACTACCAAGGTTGCCGATAAGCTCGATATCAAGCTTCTCAAGGACGGCGAGGTTATCGAGGACTACGAAGGCATGTCCTTCATCGTCCGTGTCAAGATGACTGCCGCCATGAAGGCGCTCACCAATCTCAAGGTGCTCTACGTTGCCGAGGATGGTTCCACTCAGGCTATGGATACGTGGACCGAGGGTGACTACCTCTGCTTCCGCACGAGCCACTTCTCGACGTACGTGGTGACGGGCGAGGAGGCCAAGGGGGAGCCGGCTCAGCCTGCGCAGCCCGTGACGCCGTCCCAACCCGGTCAGCAGACGACGACCAAGGTAACCAAAACGTCCGCTAAGACTACTAAGGGTGCGCTCGCCAACACGGGCGACCAAACCCTTGCCGTCGCCTTTATTATGACCGTTGTCGGCGCTTCGCTGATTGCCTTCGCGCTTATGCGCAAACGTCTCGAGTGTTAGGGCGCCCTCTCGTTTAAGCGCGACCTTTCAGTCCAAGCCCCGTTGGTAACTCGTTTTACCAACGGGGCTTTTACGTTAAAGACTTCAGCCCGTGTGTCGCGTGCAGTGCGGCGCGTCGGAAACCGCCAGATACGCGGTCGGCGCCAACGGCCTGAACGAGGCAGCGGTCGGGGTGCATTCGGGAGCAGCTGAACTTCGAGTAGGATTAACCTAATTCGACCGCTTGCGGATGCATTTCAACCTTTGGCGCCTTGCCCATCTTGGGTGAGGCGCTTTTTTATCGCCGCATCAGCCCCGGGTATAAAATGAAATCCGACTGCTGTTTCGATGAAGGGAGGCGTGTGCCCGGACGTATCAAGCGAGCCGCCATCGTCTCGTTTACGCTCATACTTCTTGTTGCCGTCTGTGTGGGCGCCCTGACGTATATCGTTCGAAGCAGTTCTTCCTCCCCGAATGAAGCCGACAAAGACCTCCCGGTACTCAAAATCGGCGTTACGGATAACGACCCCTATGTGTATGTCGATACCACGGGCGATTACGCCGGTATCGATATCGGCATCGCCCGCGAGGCCTGCAAGCGCGCGGGGATCAAGCCGCAATTTATCGACATTTCTTGGAATGACCGTGACCGCCTACTCAAAAACGGCGATATCGATTGCCTGTGGTGCGACTATTCTCCCTGTTATCGCGAGGATAAGTATTACTGGACTGAGCCGTATTTGACCCTGACGGTTTCGGTCGCCGCCAAGAAAACGAGTGGCATCAATTCCTTGGCGCATCTCGATGGAAGCAAGACCATTGCGGTGATTGCGGGCTCGGTGAGCGAACGCCGATTGCTCGCAGGGGATCTGGATATCTCGCCGGACGTGCAAATCAAATCGTATGGTTCTGCCGAACTCTGCAAAGCCGCCCTCGCCAAAGGGTATGTCGACTGTTGGATGGCGGACGTTCAGTCGCTTGATCGACTCGTTGCCCAGTATCCTGGCGTTTATCGTGTGTTCGCCGGCAACGTTATGACGGTTGACCTGGGCGTCGCGTTTGATGATAGCTATGAGGGGGAGTACGTCAAAAACCTCGATACCGCACTGTCCGACATGGATCGAGACGGCACGATAGAGCACATTGTGGACAATTACAAAGCAGGAGCGACGACAGGCGGGCAAGGAGCGGAATCATGACAAATGACGAGCGCCGCTTTCGCCGAAAGAGTTTAGCCGCAGTGGGCATCGGCATCGTGGCCAGCGTTGCCCTACTGAGTCTGCTCTATATGGTTGGCACGCATCGCTGCCTTGATAAAACGCTTGGGTTCGGCCAGGAAACCATGGTGTTTTTAAAAAATGCCTGCGAAAAATATGACCGATATGAACAGGGAAGAAAAACCGAGGCGACGCACAATTTGGATGCGGCGCTCGAGTCGTTTGCGACGTTCTTGCCGCCTAATCGATTTGAAGTCAACGACGATCTGGTCGAGGAATATGTCCATACCGAGAGCCTTTCGGGAATGTTGGTCATGGACGCCGATGGTCATATGGTCGCCCATTACGATATCGACGGCCGCGATCCACTCATGCTGTGGCGAGAGGAGCTGGCCTGTTCGTCGATCGCATCGATGTATCGAGGGTCCAAAGTTTCCTACTCGACCGCTGTCGAGCGCCGCGGTGTCGACTTTGTCGTGAGTGCCGTTCCATACGGTGATGGGGTGGCGTTGGGGTATCGATCACTTGCGGCTGAGCCCGCCGATGACTATTCATACACGATCGCCGACGTCCTTGTGAACAACACGTTCCATCAGAGTCCAACGGTGCTTGTGATGCGCGATGCGCAAATCGTTTCTTCAAACGATTCGACCGTCGATATAACCCTTGCCCGGCTTCTCGCCGATAGCGGAATTGACTGGAAAGACGAGGGCGTAACACGTATCGAATATCGGGGGACCACCTTATATGCCGTGCGTGCGGCATATAAGGGCTACCGCCTGTTTGCGCTCTATCCCAAATCTGAGGTCATGTCTGACAGGATTTCATTTGTCGCCGTCGGCGTCTTGGTGTGCCTTGCGTTTTGGGTCGTGGTACTGTTGGCTCGAAATATCGCTGACCACCGCAATTTGGTCGAAAAGGATAAACAGCTCGGCATTATCAATGCCATAAGCGCCATCTACGATTCGACCTTCCTTTTGCATCTTGACACCCTCGAGATCGAGGGAATCAATATGTCGCCGGCGATAGCGAAGATGTTTGCCGAGCATAGCGAGGCATATGACTTTATGGACACGGTCTGCCGGGATATCGTGAGCCCCGAAAGCCGCGAAGCGGTTGTGGGGCTCGTAGATATAAGTACGCTTCGTGAACGCATGGAGGGCGTACCGTACTTGGCTGCCGAGGTGCGAGATTGTCGAGGCACTTGGTACTCGCTACAGGTTGTCCCCCAGCATCGCGATGAGCAAGGCCGCCTGGATTCGGTCGTCGTGGCGACGCACAACATATCGATGGTCAAGCATGCCGAGGAGCTGTCATACCAAGATAAACTGACGGGGCTTCGCAACCGCAACTATCTGGAATCGCGTGGAGATAGCCTGGTAAACGAGGACTTGCCAGTGAGCGTGATTATGGCGGACTGTAATTATCTCAAGCGGACCAACGACATTTATGGTCACGAGATGGGGGATGAACTGCTGCGACGGACGGCGTCCGTGCTGCGGCGGGTGGCTGGTGCGGATTACCTGCCGATGCGCGTTGGCGGCGACGAGTTTTTGCTGGTTTGCCCCCATACTGACAACGAGTCTGCGCTCGGGCTGGAACAGGATCTTCGTCTCGGTCTTGCCGCGGTAAGCGATGAGACCCTGACGGTCAGCGCATCGATTGGCGTGGCGACCGTCGAGACGGCTGGAAATACGCTGGCCGATGTATATCGCGTCGCCGACCACAATATGTATCGGGAGAAGCGCATGGTCCACGTACAGGGTGCGGACTGCTAATCTTGCCCCCGCCAGTCCAAGCATCGTAGGATGTTGAATCGGTGCTTGCGATAATAAGTCGGTCCAGGTGGGGATAATAGACGTCTGAAATTTCTTTCTGAGAGGGGATCTCAATGATTAGTTTTGACTACAAGCCTCAGGGTGTATGCTCTCGCAATATTCACCTCAATCTCTCTGACGATGGCAGCAAGGTGCTGGGCGTCGAGTTTACCGGCGGCTGCGATGGCAACCTCAAGGCCATCTCCAGGCTGGTCGAAGGCGCTCCCGCCGATCGCGTAATCGAGGTTCTCGCCGGTAATACCTGCGGTATGAAAAAGACCTCTTGCGCCGATCAGCTTACGCGCGCTATCGAGGCCGCTCGCGCAGAGATCGCCTAATGAGCATCGCTGATCGCTTTAAGAATGGAATAACGCGTCGAGGTTTTGTGCTGGGTGGCGCCGCTACCGGTGCTGCTGCCGTACTGGCCGGTTGCTCGAAAAAAACGGGCACGAGTGATGACGCCGCTGGCGAGCCGCAGGTTATCAAGGACGATTCGAAGATTGTCTCGATCACCGATGAGTACGAAGCTGTCGATATCGATCTTGAGCCTGCGGCCTCGTGGACGCTGCCGCTGGGCACGCTGCTGTACTACTGCGATGGCGACTACGCTGCCGCGATGATGGCGCCCGCTTCTGCCCTGCATGCCAATACGCTTGGTGTGCTCAACCTAGGCGATGGCTCGCTTACCACACTTATTGAGGATCCCATTGAGGGAACCGGTTATGCGTTTTACGACGTTCGCGCGGGCGATGGCGTGTTCGCGTGGGTCGAGATGAACTTTGCCAATGCGTCCTGGAAACTCTATGCGCAAAACCTTGCAGGCTCCTCCCTTACCGGCAACGCTGTCGAGCTCGACCGCGGTGGCGAAAACTACGATCCGCCGCTCTTCACAGCGTATGGGTCGTCGGTCATCTGGTATAAGATGCCTTCGTCCGGCGGCACCAAGACGAGTAACGATTCGTACTGCTACCGTCAGTCGCCCAGCGAGTCCAAGCCTGAGACTATTTGGAAGTCGACGGGCCGTTTCGCATCCGCCCCGCGTGTGAGCGACGGCATCCTGACCATCTCGCCCCGCGTGCACAATGATGAGGGCGTCTATTACGGTATGACGGCGATCGACCTGACTGACGGCAACAACACGAAGCGAGCTCAGCTGGTGCTGCCTTCGTCGGTTTCGCCTTTCGAGGCCGTGTATATGGGCGACACCTTCGTGTTCTCCATTGAGGCGACGTATAGCGGTGTGGGTAGCTTGGGCAATATGGGCACCTATATCGGTAGCGAGGGCGGGCCGTACCTCTTCCTTTCGCGTGAGCCGCTCGCGTGCGCCGCGGGAAGGAAAAATAAATACCTGGTTAAAGTTCAGGCGTCGCATTTTTTGATTGACACTTCGGCTAAGACCTACGGCTCGCTTCTGTCGCCCGACCGAGCCTTGGAGTATGGCGATTATCCTGCTACGGCGGGTAAATCGAGCTCGTTCTTAACGTACGCAACGGTGCGTAACAGTCAGGGGATTCCCGAGACGGTTACCGCTCGCTTGTTCTCTCTTTAGTCTCCGAGGGGTTAAAAAGGCGTCGACAGGGGAATAAGCGCGTTGTGACTATGAGTACCGCCCGCCGAGCTATCGCACCCATGCGATACCCGGTGGGCTCAGGTGCGTTAAAATGAGCTTGTTCTTAGCTAATTGAGACAGGGGGGCCGTGTTATGGCTTCAGATGCAAAAAAGATTCTGCTGGTCGAGGATGAGAAGGCAATCCGTGACGCTGTCGCTGCCTATCTCGAGCGCGAGGGCTATTGGGTTGTGGGCGTGGGCGACGGCCAGTCCGCTATCGAGGAGTTCGAGAAGCATCAGTTCGACCTGGTCGTGCTCGACCTCATGCTCCCCAAGATTCCCGGCGAGCGCGTTTGCCGCACCATTCGCGACACCTCGGATGTTCCCATCATTATGCTGACGGCCAAGGGCGAGATAGAGGACCGTATTATCGGTCTCGAGCTCGGTGCCGACGACTACCTGATCAAGCCGTTCTCGCCGCGCGAGCTTGTCGCGCGCGTGCGCGCCTTGTTCCGCCGTGCCCACCAGGCCGATGAGCCGGCCGTCGAGGTGCTCGACTTTGGCGATCTGGTCATTGACATCTCGGGCCACAAGATTTTGGTCGAGGGCAAGGAAGTCGACCTGACGGCTTCCGAGTTCAAGCTGCTCACCACGCTTGCCCGTCACCCCGGCCGCGTCTACAACCGCATGGAGCTGGTCGAGAAGGTGCTCGGCTACGACTTTGAGGGTTACGAGCGCACCATCGACAGCCACGTGAAGAACCTTCGCGCCAAGCTGGGCGACGACCCCAAGAAGCCCAAGTGGCTCTACACCGTCCACGGTGTCGGCTATCGCTTCGAGGCTCCGACCAAGACCGATAAGTCGGACGAGAAATAAAGGAAATCACATATGACACCTGCGCGCTTTGAAATCGGGCAAAAGCATAAGCAGGAGAACGAGGCGGGTTCCAAGGCTAGTTGGAACACGCCTCGTTCCGATTCACGGCCAACGATGAGCTATCCCTCGCGCATGGCCCTGGCTTTTGCCCTGACATCGCTCATGACGGTATTGGTGCTGGTGGGCGTAGTCTCCGTTGTATGGGGCACGGTTTTTACGGATTACACGCGCTCCAATATTGTCGAAATCGCCAATTCCGCTGCCGAAAAGTTGGCAACGTCATATGAGGAAAACGGTTCTTGGACCGCGGGGGAGCTGCGTACGGTCGCGACATCGAGCTTGGTGTCCGACGATCTGGGTATGCAGGTCGTCAATAAAAAGGGCGTCATCGTCTACGACGACTCGTGGCCCTCGGCAAGCGCTACTGCCGATGTACGCGAAAATCAGGCGACGACCGACGGTACGAGCGGAAAGAAGGCATCGCACAGTCCAGTCTCGTCTGCTCCCACCGATTCCAATAGTGTTGCCAATGTTGAGATCGTGACGTCCTCCGGCGAGCACGTGGGTCAGGTCAAATTGTGGGCGATTGGCTCCGATGCCCTGCTCACCAGGGCAGACTCAGCATTCAGAGAGAAGACCTTTAACGCCATGGCCCTTGCCGCGGTTGTGGCCGTCTGCATCTCGGTCGTTATCGGAGCGCTCATGTCGCGCATGCTCACCAAGCCGATTCATCGTATTACCAGCACTGCCAAGCAGATTCGCGATGGAGACCTGTCCGCTCGTACGGGCTTGCGCGGCGATGATGAGATCGATCAGCTGGGAGAGACCTTCGACGAGATGGCCACCTCGCTCGAAAAGGATATGAAGCACGAGAAGCGCCTGACCTCTGATGTTGCCCACGAGCTGCGTACGCCGCTCATGGCTATGCTTGCAACGGTCGAGGCCATGCAGGACGGCGTGTATCCCACCGACGATGAGTATCTGGAGACGGTCGCTTCCGAGACGCGTCGTCTGGCCCGTCTGGTGCAGCAGATGCTCGACCTGTCGCGCATGGAAAACAGTACCGCGCCGCTCAACCTGGAGCCGGTGGACATGGTGCCGTTTGTGCGTTCGATTGTGAATGGCCAGGAGCGCCTGTTTGCCGACCGTGACCTGCGTTTGCGCTTTGCAGATGAGACGCAGGGTCACGATGACGTTGTCGAGGCCGATCCCGACATGATCACGCAATGCGTCATCAACCTCATGAGTAATGCCATGCGCTATACCCCCGAGGGCGGATGGGTCGTGGTGTCGGTGCTCAGTGACCGTAAACACGTCGATATTGCGGTCTCGGACACGGGCATTGGAATCGCCAAGGAAGACCTGTCGCGCATCTTCGGTCGTTTTTGGCGTGCCGACGCCAGTCGCGCCCGCGAGGCGGGCGGTCTGGGCGTGGGCCTCGCCGTGACCAAGCAGATTGTCGAGCGTCATCATGGCTACATATCCGTGGAGTCGGAGCTTGGAAAGGGTACGACTTTTACGATTCATCTGCCTCGCGAGCACACGGCGGACGCGGCATCTACTACAATGGAGCACTAGCTTTTCGCTATTCGGTGAAGGAGGGGTTTCGTCCCTGCCGCTCCGAGTTTGCGAAAACGTGCGGGGAAGAACCCGCATTACTGTCGTATTTAGGTAAGGAGTGACTCACGTGACAACGATGGAGCGTCGTCCGGATTCCCGTGGCAAGGTTCGTGATATCTATGATGCCGGTGAAAACCTGCTGATGGTCGCCACCGACCGCATTTCTGCGTTCGACTTCATTCTTCCCGACGAGATTCCGTTTAAGGGAGAGGTGCTCAACCGCATCTCGGCATTCTGGTTCGATAAGTTTGCCGACATTGTTCCCAACCATCTCGTCTCCATCGATCCGGCGGATTTCCCCGAGGAGTTTGCCGAGTATCGTGACTACCTCGCCGGCCGCGCCATGCTGGTCAAGAAGGCCCAGACGATTCCTATCGAGTGCATCGTCCGCGGTTATCTGACCGGTTCGGGCAAGAAGACCTATGACGAGAACGGCACCGTCTGCGGCATCCAGCTGCCCGAGGGTCTGACCGAGGCCTCCAAGCTTCCCGAGCCGCTGTTCACGCCGTCCACGAAGGCCGAGATCGGTGATCACGACGAGAATATCTCGTTTGAGCGTTGCTGCGAGATCGTTGGCGAGGACATCGCCACGCAGATTCGCGATCTGTCTCTCAAGATCTACAAGGCTGCTGCCGAGTATGCAGCGACCCGTGGCATCATCATTGCCGACACCAAGTTTGAGTTTGGTGTTATCGATGGCAAGGTCACGCTGATCGACGAGTGCCTCACGCCCGACTCCAGCCGTTTCTGGCCCGCCGCCGGCTACGAGGAGGGCAAGATCCAGCCTAGCTACGACAAGCAATTCGTCCGCAATTGGCTCAAGGCCAACTGGGATATGACGGGGGAGACCCCGCACCTGCCCGCCGAGGTCATCGATGGCACGTCCGAGCGCTATCGCGAGGCCTTCCAGATCATCACGGGCTCCCAGTTCACAAGCATGAAGGAGAACGCATAAGTGAGTACCCGTAGCGCCACGAACAAGCGCACGCAATCCCACGAAGTTACCGGGGTTGCGCGCAAGTCCGCCGCATCTGCTAAACCCGCCCGCCAAGCAGCGAGCTCCGTTCGCGTCGTGCCGGCTTCGTCTAAAGCTCGCCGCAAAGAGCTCGAGAAGGGTGAAAACCTGGAAGGCCTTTCCAAGGAGGAGAAGCGCGCCCGCAAGGCCAAGCAGCGTGCTCGCGAGGATCGTATCTATACGGTGTCGAATATTCTTCTCAAGCAGGATGAGGACTACACCAAGCGCCGTCGTATCTGGTGGGCCGTGCTCGCCATCGGCATGGTACTCGTCGTGGCAATTTGGGCTTCGCTCTACTTCGCTCCCGGCGGCACGGTGTCCAGTCCTGTTCAGATGGTCGGCATCGTTTTGTCCTATGTCATCATCCTGGGTGACTTTATCTACGACTTCGTTCGTATTCGTCCCTTGCGCAACATGTACCGCGCGCAGGCCGAGGGCATGTCCGAGAACAAGCTCAACGCTCTTATCGAGCGCTCGGCTGCCGAGGAGGACAAGAAGGACTCCAAGAAGAAGTAGCGTTTGTATCCATACATATCGCTAAGATATAAGGCGCGTCGTTTTTGCGGCGCGCCTTTTTACTGTTCTATAGATAGATGGAGTGGCACATGATTCGAGCTGCCCTAACGGTCGAGGAAGCTCTTGAGGGCATGAAGACCCTTGAGCCCAAGATTAAAAATTATGCGCGTCTCGTTGTCCGCAAGGGTGTAAACGTTAAGCCCGGCCAGGAGGTCGTCGTTCAGTCTCCCGTCGAGTGCGCATCATTTGCGCGCGTGGTGGTTGCGGAGGCTTATGACGCCGGTGCCGGTCACGTGACGGTCATCTGGGCCGACGACGCCGTGACGAGGCTTGCGTACGAGCATGTCGAGAAAAGCTATTTTGGGCAGACGCCCGAGTGGAAGCGCATACAGCTGGATTCTCTGGCCCAGGACGGTGCCTGCTTTATCTTTATCGAGGGTGCTGACCCCGCCGCTCTCAAGGGCATCGATCCTGCCAAGCCCGCTGCCGCTTCCAAGGCGAGGAACACGCAGTGCAAGATTTTCCGCCGCGGACTGGATTACAACATCAACCCGTGGTGCATTGCCGGAGCGCCGGTCGTGGCTTGGGCGCGCGAGGTGTTCCCGGGAGACGCCGATGAGGTTGCAATCTATAAACTATGGATTGCGATTCTGCATACCGCCCGTGCTGACGGCCAAGATCCGGAGAGTGACTGGGAGCTTCACGATGCGGCGTTTGAAAAGAACCTGCGCTTTCTGAACGAAAATCGTTTCGACTGCCTGCGCTATACCGCTTCGAATGGAACCGACCTGGTAATTGGTATGACGAAGGGGCATGAGTGGGCCGGCGGTAAGGGCGAGACCCCCGACGGTCACCCCTTCTTCCCCAACATCCCCACCGAGGAGGTCTTCACCTCGCCCGATCGTATGCGTGCTGACGGAATCGTCTATTCCGCAATGCCGCTTATCCATCACGGTAACAAGGTCGACGATTTTTGGATCAAGTTCGAGAACGGTCGTGTGGTGGATTACGACGCCCGTGTGGGAAAGGCGACACTCGCAAGTATCATCGATACTGACGAGGGCGCTGCTCATCTGGGAGAGGTTGCGCTCATTTCCAAGAACACGCCGATTCGCGAAAGCGGCATCCTGTTCTATGACACGCTCTATGACGAGAATGCCAGCTGCCATCTTGCACTGGGAGTCGGCTTCCCCGAGTGCATTGAGGGTGGATATGATATGTCCAAAGAGGAGCTCATTGAGCATGGCGTCAACGTTTCGAGCACGCACGTCGACTTTATGATCGGTACGGACGACATCGATATTGTGGGCATTACGCCCGATGGACGCGAAGTTGTGATTTTCCAGAACGGCCAATGGAGTTGGGAATAGTCCCAGACCGTGGTACAATGCCACCCGCGGGCCGTTAGCTCAGCTGGCAGAGCAGGGGACTTTTAATCCCAAGGTCCAGGGTTCGAACCCCTGACGGCCCACCATGGAATAGAAAGCGATCAACTCCGGTTGGTCGCTTTTTTGTTGCCGGTGCACGGGTTCGAACCCGTCGGGGCGCGGAGCTGAGTAAACGCGTGAGCGTTTGCCAGCGCAGCGCGCAAGGCGCGAAAGCGCCGCAGCGGCCGCCTGCGAAGCAGGCTGAACCCCTGACGGCCCACCCAAAGATTGTTGAGACGGTCAACTTCGGTTGGCCGTCTTTTTTGTTGCCGGTGCACGGGTTCGAACCCGTATCTATCTATATATAAGAACGCTTGGCGAACAAAACCTGCCTTTTACCGACGGGAAACAAATAGCTGATGCTTTTGGAGTAAAGTGGCGCTCCAGAGATGACCGATGCCTTAACACCTATAAACCAGCTGGTCATCGCCAATATCAGAAGCCAATGCTTCAGTTATAACCTCAGGGACGCGACTGAGGGACATATTCATTTGTGAACAAAATATGGAGTGCCAGATTCCCGCCCCCGGGGCCCCTCCGGTCTGGCAATATATCTCCTTGCCGCGCGGCCCGGTGGAACCGGGAACCAGCGCAGGCGTGCACCTTGAGAACCGGATACTGCGAGGATGGACACACCAGTTGTGTCGCATCCGGGCAGACATCGAACCATTTGAAATGGTCTAACTTGGATTTGTTTTTCGCAAGGCCGCCGAGAGGC
>UQIW01000022.1 GCA_900541235.1 uncultured Collinsella sp.
ATCTGATGGTGTCGACGTCAATGGTATACGGGTGCATCATCGACGTCTTCAATACAGAAAATATCAGTGCGGAGTGTTTTCAAAACCAAGCCCGGCCCCGGCCTGCGGTGACGTAGCTGGCAGTTCTTGGGCATCGCTTGCTGGCAGGGTTCCTTTGCTGAAATGGACTTGGCCGAAAGGGCCGCTGGTCCCGGTCGCTGGTTCGCGCTTTGCGCGAACTCCGCGCTACTGGGGGTTCGTTAGGATTCCGCCGCTTGGCCCGTCGCCTCGCCCCGGTTCAGCATCGCACTCAGTTTCTCGAAGCTTTCCTCGCTCAGGCAGTGCTCCATGTGGCAGCCCTCTTGCGACGCGACCTCAGCCGAAACACCCGCATCCTCCAGCAGCCCCACGAAAAAGCAGTGACGCTCCCACATTTGGCGAGCGACCTCCAGCCCTCGCTCTGTCAGATGAACATCTCGTTTGCCCATTTCGACATAGCCGTTGCTTTCCAGCGTCGCCATGGCCTTGGAAACGCTCGCCTTGGTTACGCCGAGATACTCCGCAACGTCGATCGAGCGCACGATGACCTGACGTTCCGACAGAACGTAGATTGATTCGAGATAGTCTTCTCCGGATTCACGTAGGGCCATGGGCCGCCTTTCGCGATGATTGCTAGTTAGCCTTTGGATACTTTCCACGGCTAACTTTACCGCAAAAGTTGCCCATGTCTTACTACTTTGTCTAAAAGTTAGCCGTGTTTCACAAAACGTGCGGGACGAAAACAAAATGGGGACGCCCCGCAAGGAGTGTCCCCAGGTGCCAGGTGCCGGCCCGCAGTTACATCAATCCAAAGTGCTTCGCGGCGTTGCAGATGCCGTCGTCGTCCACGGCGGTCGTCACGTAGGTCGCTGCAGCCTTCACCGTGTCCTGCGCGTTGCCCATGGCCACGCTCGTGCCCACGGCGGAAAACATCGACAGGTCGTTCTCGCCATCGCCAAAGGCAATCGCCTCGCTCGCATCGATGCCCAGGCGCTCCAGCGTCGCCGCCACGCCCAGGTCCTTACCGCCGTTGGCAGGGATAATGTCGCAGAACAAATCACACCAGCGCGTAGTGAGAGAATGCGCCACCGCATCGGTCACGATATGCTCGTCGGCCGGGTCCACAAAGGCGCAGAACTGGTAGACCGGTGCGTCAAAGGCGTGCTCAAACGGCTCCTCGTGGTAGACAATCCCCGCGTTGCTTCCGGCCGTCACCACGCGCTCGGACAGGCGGTTCACAAACGAGTTCTCGCCCTGCATGCACAGCGAGTCGTAGCGCCCCTGCGCCACCTGGTCCACAATCACCGCGACGTCGTCCGGATCGATCGGGCAGCTGCGGTAAACGCCCTCGGCATCAAAACAGTGCTGGCCCGAAAGCGTAATGTACGCATCCCAACCCAAGTCGAGCAGCCAATCGGACATCTGGTAGGTCGGGCGACCCGTGGCGATCACGCACGCAATCCCCTGCTCGTGAAAACTGTCGAGCACCTGCCGCGCCGACGCCGGGATCCGGTGCGTCTTAAAGCTCAGCAGCGTGCCGTCGATATCGAAAAACGCAGCCTTGATCATCCTCGTCTACTCCTCGCCCTCGAGCTTCTCGCTCGCCTCGAGCCACGCCATCTCCAACTCGTCCATGGCGGCGTGGGCCTCGTCGATCTTTGCCTGCTGCTCGCCGAGCGCGGTGTAGTTGGTCGGATCGACCTGGGCCATGGCGGCCTCGGCCTCCTCCACGCGGGCGCGCTGCGTCTCCATCTTGCGCTCGAGCGAGCTCACCTCACGGCGAAGCTTTTGACGTTCGGCGTTGGAAAGGCCGTTGGGCTGACCGCTCGACTTGGGCTTTTCGGCCGCAGCCGCCGCGGCACCGGTGTCGAACGTGCCGGTCTTGGCGCTCGGCGCGCCCACGGGCTCGCCCTCGGCCGTGGCGTTGCACAGGCGCAGGTACTGGTCGACGCCGCCGGGCATATGCGTAAGATGGCCATCGAGCAGTGCCCACTGCTGGTCGGTCACGCGCTCCATGAGGAAACGGTCGTGCGTCACCAGAATCAGCGTGCCGGGCCAGCCGTCGAGCAGATCCTCGACAATCGCGAGCATGTCGGCATCCAGGTCGTTGCCGGGCTCGTCCAGGATGAGTACGTTGGGCTCGTCCAGGATCGTCAGCAGCAGAGACAGGCGACGGCGCTGGCCGCCCGAAAGATCGCCGATGCGGCTCCAGAGCTGCTGCGTCGTAAAGCCCAGACGCTCGCAGAGCTTCTCGGGCGAAGTCTCCTTGCCGTCGATGACGTAGTACTTCTTATAGTGGCTGAGCACCTCGCGGATCGTGTCGCCCATGTAGGGCTCGAGCTCCTCGAGCTGCTGCGACAGCACGCCAAAGCGCACCGTCTGGCCGATCTTCACGCGGCCGCGCAGGGGCGCGATCTTGCCCTGAATCACGTCGAGTAGCGTCGACTTGCCGGCACCGTTCTCACCCAAAAGACCATAGCGGTCGCCCGCACCGATGAGCCAGGTCACGTCGGAGAGCACCTGCTTGGGCGCGCCGTCGGTATCCGTATAGCCGGCGTCCACGTCGACCACGTCGATAACCTGCTTGCCCAGGCGGCTCACGGCCAGGCGCTTGAGCTCCAGCTCGTCACGCACGGGCGGCACGTCGGCAATCAGCTCGCGGGCGGCCTCCACGCGAAACTTAGGCTTGGTGGAACGGGCCTGGGCGCCGCGGCTCAGCCACGCGAGCTCCTTGCGCGCCATGTTGCGACGGCGCTCCTCGGTGACGGCGGCCATGCGGTCGCGCTCCACGCGCTGCAGGATGTAGGCCGAGTAACCACCCTCGAAGGGGTCGACCTGGCCGTCGTGGACCTCCCACATGCTGGTGCAGACCTCGTCCAAGAACCAGCGGTCGTGCGTGACCACGAGCATCGCGCCCTGACCGCGCTGCCAGCGGGCCTTTAAGTGACGCGCGAGCCAGTTGATGGTGCGCATGTCCAGGTGGTTGGTGGGCTCGTCGAGCATGAGCACGTCGTAGTCGCCGATCAACAGGCGCGCGAGGTCCACACGACGGCGCTGGCCGCCCGAAAGCTCGCCCACCGTGCCCTCCCAGGGCACATCGCTAATGAGGCCGGCGAGGATCTGGCGTGTGCGGGGGCTCGACGCCCACTCGTACTCGGGCATGTCGCCCACGACGGCATGATGCACGGTATCGGTGTCGACAAGCTGGTCCTTTTGGCCGAGCAGACCGATCGTCGTGCCGCGGCGGTGCGTCACGCGGCCATCGTCGGGCTCCAGCGTGCCGGCGAGCACGCTCAGCAGCGTCGACTTGCCGTCGCCGTTTTTACCGACAATACCAATGCGGTCGCCCTCGCCCACGCCGAGCGTCACGCTATCGAAAATATGCTTGGTGGGAAACTCTAGGCTGATGGAATCGCATCCCAAAAGAATCGCCATATGCCCTGCTCCTTCGTAGAAATTCAACGTTGTCCATGATAGCAGCGAGCCCCACCCCAAACCACCACGAAGGTGCCTGTCCCCTTTGTGGTGGTCGATTCGGTCGCAGAGTAAAAAGGCGGGCCATCTCGCAAAAGAGATGACCCGCCTCTCCAATCAGTCCCGTGGCGACCGTGGCCGCCGCGGGCCTCAAGCATGTCCCGGACTAGGAGAACATGCCGGTGAGGTAATCATTCAGCCGCTTATCCTTGGGCCGTTGGAAAATCTCGTCGGTCTCGTCGTACTCGACCATATCGCCCATGTAGAAGAACGCCGTGCGGTTGGACACGCGCGACGCCTGTTCCATGTTGTGCGTCACGATGACGATGGCGCGGTCGGCAACGATCGATGACATCAGGTCCTCAATCGCCAGCGTCGAGATGGGGTCGAGCGCCGAGCAGGGCTCGTCAAACAGGATCACGTCGGGGTTGAGCGCCAGCGTGCGCGCAATGCACAGACGTTGCTGCTGACCGCCCGAAAGCGCGTAGGCGCTCTTGTCGAGCTTGTCCTTGACCTCGTCCCACAGCGCCGCGCCGCGTAGGCTCTCCTCGACCATGCGATCGAGCTCGTCACGGTCGGTGATGCCGTGGCGCTTGGGCGCAAACGTGATGTTGTCGCGAATAGACTTGCGGAAGGGGTTGGGCTGCTGGAACACCATGCCAATGGAGCGACGCAGCTCGTAGGTGTTCTCGGTCCTGGTGTTCACGTTGCGCCCGCGGTAGTTGATCTCGCCCTCCACGCGGCAGCCGCGAATCTCGCGATTCATCAGGTTGAGGCTGCGCAAGAAGGTCGACTTACCGCAGCCCGAAGGCCCGATGAGCGCTGTGATCTCACCCTTGTGGAAGTCGAGCGACGTGTTGTGCAGCGCATGGTGGTCGCCATAGTACACATTGACGTCCTTGGTGGAGAGCGCGACCTCGTCGCTCACGGCCTTGCCGCTCACGCGAACGCGCTTCTCGCTCTCCCCCACGCTCGACAAAAAGTCCTGGGTCTCGGACGTGACTACCTCGGTTGCGGGCGTTGCATTTATCTCGCTCATTCGGCCGTCATCCTCCTTGCCAGTTGCTTGCCCACGATACGGGCGACTACGTTAAACAGCAGCACGCAAATCATCAGCAGCGCCGCGGTGCCCCAAACGATCTGCTGTGCCTCAGGGCTCCCCTCGCCGTAAATCTTGTAGATGTGCACGGCGAGCGACTCACCGGGGCGGAACACGTTCCAGGCGCAGGTGGGACTCGACAGGTTAAAGCTCAAGAAGTTCAGGCGCACCGGCGAGCTCATGCCCGAGGTAAAGAGCAGCGCCGCGGCCTCGCCAAACACGCGGCCGGCCGAAAGCACGATGCCGGTCACGATGGCAGGCATGGCCTCGGGGATCAGGATGTGCAGCGTGGCCTCCCAGCGGGTAAGGCCCATGGCCAGGCACGCATCGCGCTGGGCCTGCGGCACGTCCTCGAGCGCCTGCTGAATCACGCGCACCAGAATGGGGATGTTGAACATGGTGAGCGCGACGGCGCCGGAGATGATGGAGTACTTCCAGCCCAGCTGCACCGAGAACACCAGAAAGCCGAACATGCCGACGACGATGGACGGCAGCGAGGACAGTGTCTCGATGGCGGTGGAGGCGATGTCGCGGATAGGGCCGTTCGGCGCGTACTCAACCAGAAAGACCGCTCCGCCCAGACTGATGGGCACCGAGATGACCAGAGTGATCAGCAGCAGGTAGAACGAGTCGAATAGCTGGTAGAGCACGCCGCCTTGGGTTCCGTTGGCGCGCGCGGGCTGCGTGAGAAACCCCGGCTGGAACAGCATCGAGACGCCCTCGAACAGGATATAGGCCACCATGGAGATGACGATGAGCATGACGATGGCGACGATTGCCGTCAGCACGCCCGTGGCGATGCGGTCCTGCCTTTGGACCCGCCCGAGTCTCGTCTCGTCGATATGGATGCGCGTGCTAGCCACGAGCCTTCGCCCCCTTGCGGCCGATAAGGTGGATGATCAGGATGAAGATGAGGCTCATGCCCATCAGCAGCAGACCGAGCGCCCACAGAACATCGTCCTGGGCCGAGCCCTCGGCATAGACTGCCATAGACGTGGTGAGCGTGGTGGTGATGGTGGACGCCGGCGACAGCAGCGACGTCGGCATGGCCTCGATGCCGCCGATAACCATGCGCACAGCGAGCGTTTCGCCAAAGGCGCGGGTCATACCGAGGATGACCGCGGTCATGAGCGACGGCATGGCAGACTTGAGTACCACGTGCCAGATGGTCTGCCAGCGGGTATAGCCCAGAGCAAGCGAACCCTGACGGTAGCTGTCGGGCACGGCGCGCAGGCCATCGACCGAAAGGGTGGTCATCGTCGGCAGGATCATGACGGCCAGCACGATGGCGCCAGGCAGGATGCCCAGGCCCGTACTCACGTGGAAAACGCTCTTCATAAGGCCGACGACCACGTGAAAACCGATCAGGCCAAAGACGACCGAGGGAATACCGGTCAAAAGCTCAATGAGCGGCTGAAAGACCTTGGAACCAAACTTAGGGCTAATCTCGACCGCAAAGATGGCAGAGCCGATGGCGATGGGCAGCGCGATGAGCGTGGAGAGCACCATGACCGCAAACGAGGTGACGATCAGAGGCAGGGCGCCGGTGTAAGGCAGACCGTTTTCGGCTGTGTTGGCCAGGTCCCACTTGGTGCCGGTGAAGAACTCGACGACCGAAACGCCATCCTTGAAAAAAGCCGAGAGGCCCTTTTGGGCGACCATAAAGATGAGCGCGGCAACGACAAGCGTCACGAGCGCTACGCACGCGCCCGTGACGCCCAGGCCCACGTTCTCAAGGTCGCGCTTTGGCAGCTGTTTTGCCATTGCAAACCTTTCCGGGGCGATTACTTATTTAGCAGAGACCTTGCCGCTGGCGTCCTTGACGACCTTCATGGCAGAGACAGGGATAAAGCCCTGCTCCTCGACAAGCTTGCCCTGGACGTCGTCGGAAAGCATAAAGTCCAGGAAGGCCTTGGTGGCCTCGTCGGCGTCCTTGGCGCAGTACATGTGCTCGGTCGCCCAGATCTTGAAGGAGTCGTCGGTGACGTTCTTGCTCTTGGGCTCGACACCCTCGACCTTGACGGCGTTGAACTTGGAATCGTCAAAGTGCGAGAAGTCGAGGTAGGAAATGGCGTTGTCGGTACTGGCCATCTGGGTCTGGACGTCGCCGGACTTGTCGAGCTCGGCGTCGCCCTTAAAGTCGACGGCCTCGTCGCCAAAGACGGCGGCCTCGAAGGTGGCGCGGGTACCGGAGCCGGCCTTGCGGTTGAGGACAACGATCTTGGCGTCGTCGCCGCCGACCTCCTTCCAGTTGGTGATCTGGCCGGAGAAGATGCCCTTGAGCTGCTCGAGGGACAAATCGTCGACCGTCACGTTCTTAGAGACGACGGGGCCCATGCCCACAACGGCGACCTCGTGGTCGACGAGGTTCTTGACCTGGTCGGCCTCGAGCTTGGTCTCGGCGAAGACGTCGGAGTTACCAATGGTGACGGTGCCGGCGGCGACAGCGGTCAGACCCTTGCCCGAACCGTTGCCCGAGCCGGAGACGGAGACGTCGGGGTTGGCGTCCATGAACTTCTCGGCAGCAGCCTCGACGAGAGCCTGGAACGAGGAGGCGCCGTCGTAGGTCACCTCGCCGGAGACGGACTCGGCAGCAGCGGCGCTACCCTTGTCGGCGGCGTCGGATGCGCCGGAGCCGCCGCAACCAACGAGGCCGAGACCGACGATGCTGGCGAGACCACCAGCGAGGCCGAGGAACTGACGACGAGAATAAGCCTGATCGAGCATGATCTTCCTTTCATACATGCGAATCGCGGGCACCCTGCCCGCTTTGCTGTTTGGAAAGATACGGCCTCGATCGGGCGACGACCGCCTTATCTGCGGTTTCTTACGGCCATTTGATAGACCCTTACCGCAAGCGCGGCCCAGCCTTTACAAACGGATAACAATCCAGCGCCGAACATGGCGCACCTTTTACACCAATAAAAACAAAGTTGCGGTGAAACAGTTCCTGCTTGGCCATCAAATGGCCCATTCTAGGAACTATTCCACCGCAACTTAGATTGGGAAACCGCGAAACCCTAAAGCTCTAATTCATTCAAACGGAGGATCGCAACAATATAGATCTTGAGTGCTTGCTTGAGCTGCTCTTCGTTGGCGCACTCGTTGGGACCGTGCATCTGGCCGCCCCATGTGGGCAGCTCCAGGCCGGTCTCCTCGGGGCCAAACGAGACGGCGCGGGCAAAGTTGCGCGCGTACGTGCCGCCGCCCATGGCAAAGGGCTCGGCATGCTTGCCCGTAAACTCGTTATAGGTATCGATAAGCGCCTTCACGGCCGGATCGTCGGCAGACACCGAGAACGGCACCTTTGCATGACCCACGCGACACGTCACGTCAAAGCGCCCCACGAGCGGCTCGAGCTGCTCGCGAATGGTATCAGCGCTCGTGCTATCGGGGAAACGCACGTCAATGACCTGCTCAATATGGCCATCCACCACACGGATGACGCCGGGGTTGCAGGTGAGCGGGCCAAACGCCAGGCTCGTCGCATCGATGCCCAGGCCGCGGCCATAGGCATCCGCGTGCACAAAGGCCAGGAATTTGACAAACTCGTGCTCGGCGGGCGTCAGCAGGCGCTCGCCGCGGGCACCAAACGCGTCCTCGGCCTCGCGCAGATACGCCACAATCAGGCCGACGGCGTTGATAGTGCCCTCGGGCATCGAAGCATGGCCACCGATACCGTGGGCGAAAATCTGCGCATGCCCGTTATCGAGCGCTGTAATCTCCAGTCGGTCGGCGTTCTCAACCGGTGCCGGCAGCTCGTCGGCAGCAATCGCAAGCTCGCAGATAGACTGCGAAGGAATGGCGTTGCTCGCCTCGGCACCGCTCCAGGACACAATGCGCCCGCCGTCGATCTTGGAGCTCACAAACGTCGCTCCAAACTGACCCTTCTCGGCATTGCAGACCGGGAACTCGGCATCGGGCGTAAACAGAAAGTCGGGGTTCGCGTGGTTCTCCAGATAATGGTGGACGTCGGACATACTCACCTCCTCATCGCAGCCCAACAGCGCGCGGAAGGTATAGCGCGGGGTAATACCGTGCTTGAGCAGATAGGCGCCGGCGTAGAGCGACAGCACGGCTGGACCCTTGTCGTCGATAACGCCGCGACCGAGCAGCCAGCCCTCGCGACGCTCCATCGCAAACGGGTCGGTGTTCCAGCCAGGGCCGGCGGGCACCACGTCCACGTGGCAGATGGTCGCGAGCTGCTTATCGCCGCGACCCGGGATATCGGCAATGCCCACGTAACCCTCGTCGTCACTTGTCTGGTAGCCGAGCTTCTGCGCGATGCCGAGCGCGCAGTCGAGCGCGTCACGAACCGGACGGCCAAACGGTGCGCCGGGCTCCGCATTGGCAGAAACCGCCACGGACGGATAGCTCACCAGCCGCTCGATATCGGCGACGACATCTTCCCAGACCTCGTCGACATACTCGGTAACGCTCTGCTCCACCTGATTCATGGACGACCTCCTTAGCAATGAGCGACGGGTACGCCCGCCCCTCATATCACGTCATTAGATAGCGAAAAGTTTAGCAAGCTCGGCCACCGAATGCACCACTGCATCGGCACCCGCCGCCTCGTGCTCGCCCGGCGCCGCTGCGCCCGAATAGATGCCAATGCACGGCACGCCCATCGCGTGCGCGCCCTCCACGTCGTTAAAGCGGTCGCCGATCATCACGGCCTCGTCGGCCGTCGCGCCAAGCGCCGACAGGGCGTCGCGAACCGAATCGGCCTTGGTCTCGCGCCCCTGCGGCGGATTCATGCCAACCACCGCCTCAAACTGAGAAAGCACCAGCTCACGCACCATGTCGATGCACTTTGCCTCCATGCGCGACGTCGCCACGGCCACACGCTTGCCCTGGGCGGCCAGCCCGTCGAGCAGCTCGGGGATCCCATCGAACACGGGGTACTCTTCCGGACCCAGCTCGTCAAAAAAGGCGCGGTACTCATCGGCCACCACCAGCGACTCCTCGCGTGAGAAGCCGTAAAAGTCGTGGAAGCTCTTCCACAGCGGAGGCCCGATCATACGGCGCAAGTCACCCATCTGCGCCTCCGTAAACCCACGCGCAGCCAGCGTCTTGCGCGTCGAGGTCATCACCGCCCGACCCGTATCGGCCACCGTGCCGTCAAAATCGAACAACACGACCGGCCGTTTGCCTATCTCCAGCGCCTCCATCGGCATCCCTCTTCCCCAGTTGACGATTTCCACACCGACACTTCAAACTGTTGACTATTCAACAATTTAACCTAGCAATGTAGAGCAACTCCACTATACTTGTCGCACTTTGCTCTCAGAAGGCCGCGCCGTCGCGCCCCAACGAAAGGTGCAATTATGTCTTTTGCCATCATAACCGACTCCACGTCGGACATCTCCCCCGCCCGTGCCCAAGAGCTCGGCATTTACGTGATTCCGCTGCATGTGATTATCGAGGGCGAGGACCTGCTCGACCAGGTACAGATTACCGCCCAGGAGTACGTCGCGCGCATGGCCGGCTCCGAGCAGCTGCCGCACACCTCGCAGCCGAGTGCCGGCGAGTTCAAGGCACTCTTTGACCGCGTGCGTGCTGACGGCCACGACAGCGCGATCTTTATCTCGCTGTGCAGCGAATGGTCCGCCTGCTATTCCAACGCATGCCTGGTCGCCGAGACCCACGAGCTCGACGTGCGCTGCATCGATTCGCGCACCGGCTCGGGTGCCGAGGGCCTGCTGGTGGAGTACGCGCTCGCTATGCGCGAGGACGGCCGCAGCCTGGACGAGACCGAGGCACAGATCCGCGCGACCCTGCCCGACGCGCACCTGCTGCTGATTCCCCGCACGCTCGAGAACCTCGTTAAGAACGGCCGCGCGCCCAAGCTCGCCGGCCAGCTCACGCAGATGCTCAATATTCGCCTGGCCGTTTCGCCGGAGTGGCAGTCGGGCGAGATCAAGGCCATCAAGAAGGGCCGCGGCGCCAAGCGCATCGTCGCCAACACCATGGCAGACTGCCTCGCGTTTTTGGCCGAGCATCCGGGCTCCAGCGTGCGCGTGCTCACGACCGGTGCCGCCGAGGAGCAGGAGCTTGTCGACGAGGCACTCGCAGGCCAGGACTACGTAGACGCCGGCACCGGCCCCATCGGCTGCACCATCGCCACCCATGTAGGCGTCGACGCCATCGCCATCAGCTACTGCCCCCGCTACCAGCCAACTCGCTAGGGACGCCCACATCAGTTATGGTGAAATGGGGACTGTTTTTGGCTTATTAGCCGCCAATCAATCCCCATTCCACCGCAACTTAGAAATCAGCGATCAGCCCAGCGGACCCTGAAACAGCTCCTGATGAGTGCCCATTCTCACCAGCCTAATCACTGGGTTAGTCTTATGGGGAAGATAAAGAACGACCACATCGACCAAGCCATCGGATAGGTGGAAATCGATGTGGCCGTTGTAGTTTCCGCCCGGGTTTGAGAGCTCGTGGGCGCCATACTCCGCCGGAAGTGACCCATGAGCCACAAGCTCCGCAACCGCCGCTTTAAACTCACTTTTTAGCTGCGGATGCATGCGCATCGTTCGTTTGTAGTCCACCTTAAATTGAGCCTCGACTTTAATCTCGAACATCGCTATTCCTCATCGAGGAATGACATAAGCTCATCAGCGTTATTGAATGACAGGCTATCGTCCGGCAAAATCCCCAACTCATGAGCCTCGGCGATCACCATGGCACGCCTCGTCGCCTCGTTGGGCACCTCCGCCCTTCCTACAATCTCAAAAGGAATCTTTCGCTGATTTACCAGCTGCCGAACGGCAAGATTGAGATAGGAATTGAGGCTGAGGCCGACCGAATCCAAGAACTCAGTCGCCTGCTCCTTGAGCCCCTCTTCGATTCGAACCGTCGTAGGCTTAACTGTTGCTGTAGACATTTGCGACCTCCTCGCCCTCGTCTTTTACACCAGTATACCCAATATAAATGGCAATCTGATGTTAGATAACATCAGATTGCCATGCGTATTCATGTCGCGTGAGCACGATTGATCTACATCAGCCCGCTCAGGGCAATGTCGACGGCCTCGTTGAGGTCGTCGGTGATGTGCACGAGCTCGGGATCGAGCGGGCTAATCATGCCGGCATCCAGCACCGGACCGTTAAGCCAGTCGAATAGGCCCTGCCAGTACTCGCTGCCTACCAGCACAAGCGGCATGCGCTTGACCTTGTGCGTTTGCACCAGCGTGAGCACCTCGAACATCTCGTCGAGCGTACCAAAACCACCGGGAAACACAATGGCACCCGAGCTGTATTTGACGAACATGGTCTTGCGCACAAAGAAGTAGCGGAAGTCCATACCGAGGTTCACATATTTGTTGAGCCCCTGCTCGTGCGGCAATTCAATGCCCAGGCCAACTGACTTGCCGTTGACACTCGCCGCTCCCCTGTTGGCCGCTTCCATGATGCCGGGGCCGCCACCGGTGATAACCGCCACGCCGCGCTGAGCAATCTTACGGCCGACGGTGCGCGCCGCCTTGTAGGCCGGGTCCGTCTTGGGCGTGCGGGCGCTGCCGAAGATGGTCACTGCGGGTCCGAGCTCGGCCAGCGCGCCAAAACCATCGACAAACTCGGCCTGGATGCGCAGCACGCGCCACGGATCGGCATGCAGCCAGTCGGTCGACTCCTCGGGCGCCAGCAGGTTGGCGTAGGTGTTGTCCTTAGGAATCATGGGGCCGCGCATGACCACGGGGCCGCGGCGGTACGTCTCGTCGTAGGCAGGCTCGCCCTCGACGTTCTCATTCTTAATCATGGGTACTCCTATCGAGAAAAAGAAAAGCGGGCGGGGTCGACGCCATGCGCCAAACACCCGCCCGAACATCAACTATTCGGTATGGTACCCACGATGCATCAAGTGCTTGCAAGCTATCGGTCAGCGGTCGCGCAGCCGGTGTCAGCAAATGTGACGAGCGGTTGCCGCTCAGCCTTTGCCATTGCCCACGCTCTGCAAGCGTGTCTGTCGCCCTTAGTAATCCACCGCCGCAGGGCTGTTCATCCAGTCGCTCACAAACGCGCCGTAGCGGCCCTCGATAATGGCCTGGCGGGCACGCTGCATAAGGTTGAGCAGGTAGTAGATGTTGTGCATCGAAAGCAGAATGCCGCCGAGCATCTCCTTCTGCGTGACCATGTGACGGATGAGCGCGCGGCTGTAGCCGCCCGTGCACACCGGGCAGGTGCAGGTGGGGTCGATGGGGCCGTCGTCGTGCGCAAAGCGCGCGTTGCGGAAGTTAAGGCGACCCTCGCTGGAGAACGCCGTACCCATGCGGCCCGTACGCGTCGGCAGCACGCAGTCGAACATGTCGATACCCACGCCCACACCGCGCACGAGGGTGGTGGGGTTGCCGACGCCCATCAGGTAGCGCGGCTTGTGCTTGGGCATGTACTCGCTTACGAGCGGTGCCAGGGTCTCGAACATGGTCTCGTGGTCCTCGCCCACCGAGTAGCCGCCAATGCCGTAACCGGGGAAGTCGCCGCACTCCTCCAGATGGCGCAGCGAGCGCAAGCGCAGGTCCAGGTGCATGCCGCCCTGAACAATGCCAAAGAGCGCCTGGTCGTCGCGGTTATGCGCCTTATAGCAGCGCTCGGCCCACATACTCGACAGCTCAACGGCGCGCTCAACGTAGGCGCGCGTGGCGGGATAGCCCGGGCACTGATCGAGCTGCATGCAGATGTCGGAGCCGAGCTTCATGGCGATTTCCATGTTGTCCTCGGGCGTCCAGAACACGTGGCGACCGTCGTAATCGTTGACGATGAAGCGCACGCCCTCGTCGGTGAGCTTGACGGCGTCGTTGTGGCTGAACACCTGGAAACCGCCCGAGTCGGTGAGGATAGGACCGTGCCAGTTCATAAACTTGTGCAGGCCGCCCAGCTCGGCGATAGTGTCCTCGCCGGGACGCATGGACAGATGATAGGTATTGGCAAGCACGATCTGGGCGCCGAGCTGTTTGACGGTCTCGGTAGGAATGCCCTTGACGTTTGCCTTGGTGCCCACGGGCATAAAGATTGGCGTCTCGATGTCGCCGTGCGGGGTGTGCAGCACGCCGGCACGCGCATGCGTCGTCGGGTCCTCTGCGATCAGGTCGAATTTAAAAAGGCTCTGGTCCATAAACTGGAACTCCTTGGTTGCGGTTCATACGCAAACCATTATACGGGCAACCCGCAAGAAGCACCGACTCGACAGAAACTGGTGCAAAGGAAACCTGCCCCCTTGCACCAATGCACCAATGCACCAGGATAAAAAATGATCCGTTTTCCTCCGTCCCCAACGGATCATTTCCGACAGCCACAGCAACGCCGATGTTATGGCACCGACAGCGAAAACCCGCCAAAGCGAGCAAGGTGCCTTGAAACAAGGCGGCATTGACCTTCTGGTCATGCCGCCGAAGTTGAAAGACAGATTGCCGCTCTGGCGGGTTTGCAGCGTCAACTGGTTACGCGGTTCGTAGAACCGCGTAACTGCTAGGGCCGCTGGCCCATGCCACCCTCGAGGGTGACGGTCTCGCCGTTCATGTACTTAAAGTCGGGACCGCAGAGCTGAACGACCACGCGGCCGATTTCCTTCTCGACGTCGCCGTAGTGACCAGCCGGCGGCATGTGGACGTTGGCCTTGAACGCCTCGGGATAGGCATCCTGGAAGTTCTCGAGCGCAGCGGTCCAAGCAAGCGGGCAAACGATGTTGACGTTGATGCCGTCCTTGCCCCACTCGTTGGCGGCAACGCGGGTCAGGCCGCGGATGCCCTCCTTGGCGGCAGCATAGCTGCACTGGCCATAGTTGCCAAACAGGCCGGCGCCCGAGGCGAAGTTGACCACGGAGCCCTTGGTCTCCTTCAGGTGCGGATAGGCCTTCTGCATGTACAGATAGGTAGCATACAGACCGGAGTAAATGGCCAGGTTAAACTGATCCATGGTGTGATCGGCGATGGTCACGCCCGAGGCGCTGGCCTGAGCATTGTTGACGACGGCGTCGATGCGGCCGAACTCCTCAATGGCCTTGTCGATGACGTTCTGGACGACGGCCTCGTTGTCCTGACCAGCCGAGACATCGGCCTGAACAGGCAGAACCTTGACGCCGTACTCGGCCTCGAGGGATTCCTTGGCAGCCTCGAGCTTGGCGACGTTGCGGCCGGTAATGACGAGGTTTGCGCCCTCCTTGGCAAAAGCGATATCGATGCCGTAGCCGATGGAGCCAGCGGAGCCGTCCTTAAGCGTGGCCTTGCCGCCGCCGGTGACGATCACGGTCTTACCAGTGAAAAGTCCCATACAAAGTCCTTTCAAATCGCGACGGGCACGCCCGCCGACTGCGCGTATCCAACTTCACGCGCCAAAAGCTGAAATGCAACTTTAGCGGGTTCAAGTGAAAAATAAAGACCGCAGCAGGCGAACGGCACCACGTCGTTCGGCGAAGGGATTGTCAAGTACAAACCGGATAAAGCGGCCGAGTTATTGTTATCAGATCAAGCCATCGAACACGTTTTGAAACTTTGCTGCGGCGCGCGGGATGTCGGCGCGAGACTTTATCATAGGGTGACAAACAACGATGAGGAGCACATGCCTATGACAGATGAGCTGGACCCCCAGACTCAACAGCATATTAATGATCCCGCAGACGTCACCACAGATACTGACGCTGTGACCTGCGATGGTACCGACGTCGACGGCCCCATCTTGGACGAAAGCGCTACGGCGGAAACCCCCGAATCAGAAAACGCCGATGAGCAAAACGACGATGCGCCCGCTCAGGACGACGCCCCTGTACAGGACGACGCCCCGCAAGCAGCGGTCCCCATCGAGGTGTCTTCGGAAGAAGAGCTCGATGCCGTCATGGACTCCATGATGGATGCTGTCAAAGCGATGAAAGACGCCGTCGCCGATGCCGATATTGATGCCGAGGAAGAGGAGGCCGCCGAGGCGGCCTCGACCTTTGTGCCCGGCGAGACTCCGGTTGCCGACCAGGGCAGCACCATGCCCTCGTTTCTGCAGCTCGAGCACCCCACGATTGGCGCCGATGCGGTCGATCCGCACGCAGCAGGCTTTTCTGTGGTCGAGGGCGGTACCGGCAATATCGCCGCGCCGCAGGCTGCCGATGCGGACGCCGCCGATACCGCTCGCCCGACCGCCCCGCACTCCCCCGCCGCGAGCCGCGATCTGGGTACCGCCGTCTCGAACACTGCGAACGCCGTGGGCACCTTTATCGCCCAGGGTGCCTCGGCCATGCGCGAGATGAACGCCGCGAAAAAGGCACTTGCCGATGCCCGCACCCACCTGGCCGAACTTGAGCAGCGCATTGCCGATCAGGCCGAGGAACTCGAGACGCGCCAGGATATCGCAGGCCGCTACGACCAGATCGTCGCCGACCAGCGTCAGGCGATCGCCACAGCGCAAAAGACCGCTGCGGCAGCCGAGATTGACCGTGATGCCCACGCCGCCAAAGCGACAGAGCTCAAGGGTCAGTTCGAACAAATGAAGACAGAGGATGACGCGACTGAGCTCCGCCTGAAGGCCGCGCTCGATGCCGTGGAGGCCCGCGAGGCGAGCTCGCGCGAGACCGGCAACCGCCTCGTTCGCCGTCTTGAGGATTCCAAGCGCATCCGCGACAAGGTGCAGGCCGAGCGAGACGCCGGCATTGCCGCCGCACAACAAACCGTCGACGCCACGCGCGCCCAGCTCGAGACACTGCGTCATGAGTATGCCGAGCTGCAACGCAATCCCTCGGCAAATCCCGCCAACTATACGGTGCGCACCAGCGAGCTCTCGATGCAGATCTCCGACACGGCAGATGCCCTACGTAAAGCCGAAGAAGATGTCCCGCGTATCACCGCCGACCTTGAGCACTCGCTTGCCGCAGCCGAGCAGGCCGTCGAACAGGCGCAGGCCCCCATTGCCGAAGCCAAACGCGCGCACCAAGCCGTGACGGCAGAGGCCGATGCCGCGCGCGACGAGCTGCAGACCGCAAAAACCGCCGCCGCAACGCGCCAGCGCGAACTGCGCGAGAAGATCGCCGCCGAGGACAAGGCACGCCGCGACCAAGAGCAGAGCATCGCCAACGCCCAAGCAGATGCCGCACATGCGCAGTCGATCATCGAACAGGCGACCGAAGTACACGACCACCCAGAGATCACTGAGTCGCTTGCAGGATCCTTGGCCCGAGACAAAGCCGAACACGCCGAGACCGAGCGAGAAGTCGCCCAGCTCGAGGCCACCGAGGACGCGGTGCGCGAGCGTACCCGCGACTCACGCATCAAATTCACCGGCGCCATCGTCTGCATCGTCGCCACAATCCTGGTGATCATCCTAGTCTGGCTGTTCGCAAGCAAGTAGGCAGGGCACTGAAAACACCCTCACCTCAACTTTTGATAGTCATTGGGGACGTTCTTAAACGACTAGTCAAACAAGAACATCCCCAACGACCACCAATCTCTTGACATAAGGACTGTCCCCAGGTGCCGGCACAAAAGGAACGTCCCCAAGTGCCAAGTGCCCAATGACTACTCAACAACCACGGCAACACCGATGTTATGGCAGAGTCAGCGAGCGGGTCGCATTTGAGGCAAGGTGACGTGAAACGAAAGGGCGCTGACCTTCTGGTCGCGCCCTTGAAGTTGAACGTCAGATTGTCCAAATGCGGCCCGCGCAGCGTCGACCGGTTACGGCGTTTGTAAAACGCCGTAACCTACAAGATGAGCATGGCGTCACCAAAGCTGAAGAAGCGGTAGCGTTCTTCGATAGCAGCGGCGTAGGCATCCATGATCTGGTCGCGGGTGGCAAGTGCGCTTACGAGCATCATGAGCGTGGAGCGCGGCACGTGGAAGTTCGTGATCAGCGCGTCGACCACGTGATAGGTCGAGCCGGGCATAAGGTAGAGCTGCGTTGTCGCGTTCTCGCGCACCACGATGTCGCCGCGGCCGAGCGTGTCGGCCCCGTCCTCGCGGCCCTCAAAATAGCGCGCCGTCACAGCCGGATCGGACACCGGCGCGTCCGCGTCAAACGCGCTCTCGAGCGAGCGCACTGCGGTAGTGCCGACGGCGATCACACGATGGCCCTCGGCCTTCGCCTTATGCACGGCGTCGACAACCTCCTGCGACACGTGGTAGCGCTCGGTGTGCATCACGTGCTGCGCGGGGTCGTCCTCCTCCACCAGACGGAAGGTATCGATACCCACCTCGAGCTCGACGGCGGCAAACTTGGCACCCTTGGCCTCGATGGCAGCCATGAGCTCGGGAGTAAAATGCAGACCCGCCGTGGGAGCAGCGGCCGAGTGCTCCTCCTTCATGGCGTAGACGGTCTGGTACTTCTCGGGATCGCCCTCGTAATCGGTAATGTAGGGCGGCAGCGGCACGTGGCCGGCAGCATGGATGGCCTCGTCGAGCGTGCGCGGCTCGCCGGCGGCATTGCAACCGGCCGGCTCAAAGCGTACCAGGCGGCCGCCGCGGCTATCGGTGACAAAGTCGACAACCTCGGCCGTCAGCACCACGGGAGCCCCCTCGGGCGCATGGGCGCCACCGGCGCGATACTCAATATGAGCACCGGGCTTCAGGCGCTTGCCCGGCTTGACCAAGCACTCCCAAACATGGCCCAGCGGATCCACGTCCTCGCGGCGCTTGAGCAGCAGGGTCTCGACCACGCCGCCCGATCCCGTTTTACGACCGATCAGACGGGCCGGCATCACGCGCGTCTGATTGATGACGAGCACGTCGCCCGGCTCGATATAGTCGATGATGTCGCGGAAGATGCGGTGCTCAACGGTACCGCCGTGCTCCAGCGGCGTTCCCGCCTGGGAGCCCTTGCGATCCACCACCAGCAGGCGGCAGGAGTCGCGCGGCTCGGCTGGAGCCTGGGCGATCAGTTCCTCAGGAAGGTTGTAGTCAAAATCATCGGTACGCATAGACACGTCGGATACTCCTTATATAGCTAAAGTCCGCTCTACATCCTAGCAGGCTGACGTCCCAAATGAACTACTTTTTGGACGCTTTGCGCTCGTCGCGGATGCGGGCGCGGTCCATGGCCGCCTCGACAGCCGAGAAGCGGCAACCACAGTAGTTCTGCCGATACATGCCCAGCTCGCGCGAACGGCGTGTCGCCTCGGGGTAATACGGACGAAAATCGCGAATCACCGGAGTGAGACCGCGGGCGGCAGCCAGACGCTCCAACACATCATTGCAGGTTTCGAACAACTGATACGGCGAGACGGCGAGCGTCGTACCCACAAACTCAAACCCACGCTCCTGGGCCACGCGGCACGCCTCGGCCAAGCGCAGGGCATAGCACGCACGACAGCGACGGGGCCGATCGGCACCCAGCGGTGCCACGCCGGCCTCCCAGCGCTCACGGTCCTCCCCCGCCTCGATAAGCTCGATGTCGCCATCGGCACACCACCGGCGCAGCTCGTCCAAACGCCGCTGCCATTCATCGTGCGGCTGAATATTGGGGTTGGTCCAGCAGATTGTGGGCTCAAACCCTTCCTCGCGCAGCAGGCGGACCGGCTCAAGAGAGCACGGCGCACAGCAGGCGTGCAACAACAACGGCTTCATCGACATCTCCTCACCCGAAAAAGCGCACGCCGAAGGACGTGTCCTCGCAGGCGACAATGCGGCGGTCGCGCAAAATGGTCCGCACGTAATACCAGTCGCCCACACAGCATGACAAATGCAAGCCGGCCGCCAGATAGCACAGCAGCGGATAGCCCGAAAACGCAAACCCCAGGGCAAGCGTTGTCGTCACAACAGCCGTCGGTGCCAGGCAAACCGCCATGTACCGCCGGCGCGAATACACAACGCCCTCGGCGCAGGCATAGATCATCGCCGTCTCGCGATTCGCCCCAAAGGTCACCTGCGCGCCCGCAGGCGCCAGCAGCTTAAAAAACACACCGTGCACCAGCTCGTGCACGGCAAATGACGCCGCAGAAACCGCAGCCAAGCCGACTATCCAGCCCACGACAGCCATCCAGCCGCCCGCGTCAGCCGCATCCAAGTCTGCAGGCCCGCCCAGCAGCATAAACACCGGCACCAGGCACACGGCAAACACGCCGACTACGACCATCCCCCACACGAAGCAAGCGTGCAGAAATTCCTCGTCTTCAAACGCATGTATGTTGGAAATCTCATTCATAGCATCTTAGGATAGCGCCCCTGCCACGTACCCGTCCGCATGTGCGATAATGTCGAACGATATGCACGAATTGACCACCGCGTCGCCAGGCCTTGCGCCCGGCCGCGCTCTCACCATATGCGAAGGAGTCCCATGGCATCCAAATACTCCATGAACGACCGTCCCAGCTGGCCTCGCCGCGCCATCGTTACCGCCGGCGAGCCCTACGGCAACAAGGGCCTTCACTTTGGCCACGTCGGTGGCGTCTTTGTCCCGGCCGACTTCTTCGCCCGCTTCCTGCGCGACCGTCTGGGCCGCGAGGACGTCATCTTCACCTCGGGCACCGACTGCTATGGCTCGCCCATCATGGAGAGCTACCGCAAGCTCAAGGAGAACGAGGGCTACGACAAGTCCATCGCCGAGTATGTCGAGTCCAATCACTCCCGCCAGGCCGCGACCCTCAACAACTACAACATCAGCTGCGATATCTACGGCGGCTCGGGCCTTGAGCCGGCTGCGCAGATTCACAACGAGGTGACCGCCGAGATTATCGAGCGTCTGCACGAACAGGGCACCATCTCCAAGCGCTCCACGCTGCAGTTCTACGACGCCAAGGCCGGCACGTTCCTCAACGGCCGCCAGGTGATCGGCCGCTGCCCCATTCAGGGCTGCAAGTCCGAGAAAGCCTACGCCGACGAGTGCGACCTGGGTCACCAGTTTGAGCCCGAGGAGCTCATCGCTCCCAAGAGCCAGCTCACCGGCGAGGTGCCCGAGCTGCGCCCGGTCGACAACCTCTACTTCGACCTGCCGGCCTACCTCGACTTTATGAAGACCTACACCGCCAAGCTCGCCCAGAACCCGCAGGTTCGCTCCGTGGTCTCCAGGACCATGGAAGAGTGGCTGCTGCCGGCACAGCTCTACATCCAGAACAAGTTCCGCGAGGCCTTCGACGCCGTCGAGGACCAGCTCCCCGAGCACACCGTGCTGGAGCCCGAGGGCAACAAGAGCAGCTTTACCGTCACCTTCCCCAGCTGGAAGGAGCGCGACGACGCCCACGCGGTGCTCGCCAACGGCGGTGTGCGCTTCCGTAGCGGCAAGGCGCTCGTGCCCTTCCGCATCACCGGCAACATCGACTGGGGCGTTCCGGTGCCCGAGGTCGACGGCGTGAACGACGTCACCTGCTGGTGCTGGCCCGAGAGCCTGTGGGCGCCCATCAGCTATACGCGCACCGTGCTCGCACGCGATGCCAAGGCCGCCGGCGTAACTGAGGGTGTCGCCGCCCAGGATGCCGCCCTCATGGGCGAGCCCTCCGCCGATTCCACGCAGGTCCCCGCGCCCACCTATCAGCACAGCTCACTCGACTGGCGCGACTGGTGGTGCTCGGACGACGCGCAGATCTACCAGTTCATCGGCCAGGACAACATCTACTTCTACTGCATCGCGCAGACCGCCATGTGGGAGGCCCTGGGTTGGAACCTCACGCAGAGCACCGTCAGCGCCTGTTACCACCTGCTCTACATGGGCAAAAAGGCCAGCTCGTCCTCGCAGACGCCTCCCCCGCCGGCAGACGACTTGCTCAACCACTACACCTGCGAGCAGATGCGCGCGCATTGGCTGTCGCTCGGTCTGTCCGAGAAGCCGGTGAGCTTTAGCCCCAAGGCATATGACACGCGCGTGACCGGCAAGGACAAGGACGGCAACGAGGTGCGCGCCTGCGACGACAAGCGCGTCATCGATCCTGCCCTTAAGGAGAGCGCTCTTTTGACCGGCGTGTTCAACCGCCTGGCCCGCAGCTGCTTCTACGGCGTCGCCGTCAAGGAGGGCGACGAGAGCCCGTACCGCAACGGTTGCATCCCCGCCGGTGCCGCCTCTGCCGCCGTGGTCGAGGCTGCCGAGCAGGCCGCCCTTGCCTTTGAGCAGGCCATGTACAAGTTCGAGACGCACCGTGCGCTCGCCGTGTGCGACGACTACCTGCGCGCCGCCAACAAGCGCTGGAGCGACGCCTCCAAGGCCGCCAACAAGCTCGAGGGCGAACCAGCCAACGCCGCCATGAAGCAGGCCCTGGTCGACGCCTTTACCGAGCTGCGCGTGGCGACCGTGCTCATGCACGGCATCGTCCCGGCCGGCTGCGAGCTCATCTGCGAGTACTTCGACGTCGATCCGGTCGCCTTCTTTAGCTGGGACAACATCTTTGCCTCTACGGACGAGTTTATGGAGAGCCTGGGCGAGAAGCCCGGCGAGCACCGCGTGAAGCCGCTGCCCCCGCGCTTCGACTTCTTTAGCAAGCACGAGAGCCAGTACTAAAGCACGCCGGCAGCAGCGTGCCCGGAAAGTAGTCAATTTGGGACGGGAAGGAAAGACGGATGTCCAAGCCGCGTCGTCGTAAGCAGAAAAAGCAGGTTAAGCCCGAGCTCAAGCTTAGGCAGTTTGCCGCTACCGAGCTTTCCGACCGGCTTGCCGCCCTTCCCTGCGCCGCCGACCTGCCGCGCTTTATGGTCGACACGGTTGCCGGTGCCTATACGCCTGCCGATGCCGAGCTCATGATCGAGGGCTTTGGCGCCGCAGCCGCGCGCCCGGTCACGCTGCGCGCCAACACGCTCAAGGCGACCGCCGAGGACATTGCCGCGGCACTCGACGCCGCCGGGATCGCCCACCGCTCCGTCGCGTGGTACCCGGACGCGTTCATCTTGCCCGAGGCCCAGGTTTCCGATCTGTGGGATCTCGACATCTACCGTGACGGCAAAATCTATCTGCAGAGCTTGTCGTCCATGATGCCGCCTTTGGTGCTGGGCGCACGTGCCGGCGAGGACATCCTGGACATGTGCGCGGCCCCCGGCGGCAAGACGACGCAGATCGCCGCCCTCACCCAGGGACAGGCGCACCTCACCGCCTGTGAGATGAGCATTCCCCGCGCCGAAAAGCTCGAGGCAAACTTGGGCCGCCAGGGCGCCAAAAACGTGCCCGTCATGCGCATTGACGCACGCGAGCTCGACGAGTTCTTCCGCTTTGACCGTATCCTGCTCGACGCCCCCTGCACCGGCACGGGCACCGTCATCAGCGGCAACGAAAAGAGCCTGCGCGGCCTCACCGAACAGTTGCTCGTTAAGTGCGCCCGCTCGCAGCGCGCGCTTCTGGACCGCGCCATGGGGGCCCTCAAACCGGGCGGCACGCTCGTCTATTCGACCTGTTCGATCTTGCCGCAGGAAAACGAGGATGCCCTGCAAGAGGCCCTCGACAAGCACATGGACTGCGAGCTCATCCCCCTCGACGGCACGCCAAGCGAAAGCGAAGCGCGTCGCGCCCAGGGTGCCGGCGAGGATCCGCATATCGAGTGCAACGCCCTTACCGAAGCCATTGCCGAAGGCCACGTCTCGGCCATTGCCAACGGCATGCCCGGCACGCTGACCATTCCGCCCAGTCGCGACTTTGAGGGCTTCTATATCGCCCTGGTCCGAAAACGCAGCTAGCGCACGGATTCAAAACTCAACAAGCTATCGCCGTGCGCGCCTGTCCTGCTGGTCCTTATGCCGCGCAAGCGCTTCGCGCTCCTTGCGCTCAGCCTTTTTGCCCTTAATGGCCGTGACCGCAAAGTAGATGACCGCGGCGGCAACGATTGCGCCCACACATAGGCCAATCGAGCCCAACATTGCCGAGAATTCCATACCGCGTCACCTCTCTTTTGTATACGGGACATTCAAGATAGCACCTCGATTCCCGCCACCACAGCTCCTTCACGTTCGCCAGCCCTTCAGTCTAACGGATGGCGCAGCGGGGAAAAATCAACTCGTCAAACGATTTAGCACTCGCAACGCCGGTCGTACACTGCCGACCGCACAGCATAGAAACGGACCGCCATGGATTCTCTCAACGATTTGAACGAGCGCGTCGACGCCTTTGTCGGCACCAGCTCCTTCGAGACGCCTGCCGCGACGAACGACCAAGCCCCTATCGATGTTCCCGCCGAGGTTCACGAGGACATCGTCGCCTCGGTCGACTTCTCCGAGGTTGAGCTTGCAGACGAATTTACCGAGCCCCAGGTGGCCGTAACTCCCAACGGCCTCTTGCCCATGGAGCCGCTGCCCATCGACGGGCGTCTGCGCAAGGCAGCCCTCCGTATGCCCGATGAGATCGAGGAGGCCAGCGGCTTTACGCTCTTTGGCCGCCGCATCAAATCGCTCATCTACACCACCGACGTGGCGGTCATCCGCAACTCCAATGCCGACGCCGTGTTTGCCGTCTACCCCTTCACGCCGCAGCCCGCCATTACGCAGGCGTTGCTGACCGTTGCCGAGTGCCCGGTCTTTGTGGGCGTTGGCGGCGGCACCACCACCGGTAAGCGCTCCGTGCAGATGGCGGCCGTCTCCGAGATGCAGGGCGCGGCGGGCTGCGTGGTCAATTCCCCCGCTACCGCCGAGATGGTCGAGCACATCACCAACATCGCCGACATCCCCGTCATCGCCACGGTCGTTCGCTGCGACGACGATGCTCACGCCAAGGTGCGCGCCGGAGCCAAGATCCTCAACATCGCGGCCGGCAAGAACACGCCGCAGGTCCTGCGTGAACTGCGCGAGCACTATCCCAACCTGCCGCTCATCGCACCGGGCGGCAAGACGCCCGAGAGCATCCGTGAGACCATCGCTGCCGGCGCCAATGCCATCATCTGGACGCCGCCTTCGGCCCAGCAGCTTCAGACCGACATGATGCAGCGCTATCGCAAGATGAAGGAAGACGCCACGCCCGTCATCTCGCGCGACGATGTGCCCATTATCGACCAGGTCGCCGCCGCCGAGGTCAGCCAAGTCGAGAACATGAATCCCGATGTGCCGATTCCCGACGAAGTCATCGAGCGCGTCGCTTCGATCCACGAGCGCGTCGAGGAGCATCGCGCCAACCGCGGCCTCAAGCCGTCACTGCACGGCTTTTTCTTCCGCGGAAAGAAACGCTAGCCGCAACAGCAAGGCCCGCTCCACAAACAACGGAACGGGCCCTTTCTGTTATCGAATGTCAGGAGGGACAGGCGCAGCGGTTAAAACTGTCAGCCAGCCCACGAACGTTAATCCACGCGCTTGTCGCCCATAAAGAAGAGCGCCACCGTACCAGGTCCGGTATGCGAGCCAATCAGAGTACCGATGTCATTGATCTCAATCTTGCCTTTAAGCTGCGGAACCTGTTCCTCAATCAGCGCCGCGACCGCCTCGGCATCCTCGCGGCACGCCGACTGCGACATGATGCACTTACCCGAATAATCTGCACCGTCCTGTACGTGTGCCATCATGGTCTTAGCCATCTCGGAAATCGCGCGCTTCTTAGTGCGAATCTTCTCACGTGGCGACAGCTTACCTTCGCAATCGACCGTCATAAGCGGGCAAATCTTAAGCGCCGTGCCGATGATCGCGCTCGCGGCCGAAATGCGACCGCCGCGCAGGTAGCTCGACAGATCGGTCGAGAAGAACCAGTGGTGCAGGTTGAGCTTGTGCTCCTCGATCCAGGCAGCCGTCTCGTCGAGTGAAGACCCACTATCGCGCACATCGGCGGCATATTCCAACAACAGGCCAAAGCCCGAAGACGCCGCCAGCGAATCGATGACGCGCACCTTGCCGCCCTCGGGATAGCGATCCGCAAGCATCTGCGCCGCGACGCAGGCCGATCCATACGTGCCCGAAATACCCGACGACAACGTCAGGTGCAGCACGTCTTTACCCTCGGCAACAAACGGCTCCCAAAACTCCTCGTACTCACCCACGCTCACCTGAGACGTCTTGGGCATGGCGCCCGCGGCAATCTGGGCAAAAAACTCGTCCGGCGTAATCGACTGATACAGATCGTCCGTATAGACAACATCGTCGATCTCGTAATGAAAACACACGACAGGGATATTGCGCGACGCAAAGAACTCACGGGTTCGATCGGCGGCGGATTCACAGGTCAGGACAAAATCACTCATATGAGGCTCCTTACTCATTGCTGCGCAAATTATCGCACAGTGAGCCTACATGCGGTACATATGTCCACTATTTACCAAATCGAACCAAAAATAGTGAACATCTTTACCACCATCGTCTCCACCGACCCGACGCATAAATATCTGAGAAAACACCCTCTGTCGTCTCCACCCGACCAACACATCTACCTTCACTAAATCGATTTACCAAACCGTTCAGCCGACAATTCAGCCGCTGGCGCAAAATCGAAACAAAAGCGGCGCATACTGGTAAACGTTTGACGCTGTTTATCAGTTTTACCAGCCCCATCGGAAGGTGTTTCATGGTCGCATTCGATCGCAACCCGCAAGACTTCAAGTATCTGCGCCTGCTGTCGAGACAGTTCCCCACCGAACAATCCGCATTTACCGAAATTATCAACCTCTCGGCCATCCTCAACCTACCCAAGGGCACCGAGCATTTTATGAGCGACGTGCATGGTGAGTACGAAGCCTTTATGCACATCCTCAACAACTGCTCGGGCGTCGTGCGCGAACATGTCGACGAGATCTTTGGCGACACGCTCTCCTTTGACGAAAAGGGCGAGCTGTGTACGCTCATCTACTACCCGCGCGAGAAGATCGACCTGGTCCGCAGCCGGCGCGAGGACTCGCCAACCTGGTACAAGACGATGCTTGACCAGCTCATCATGGTCGCTCGCTCACTTTCAAGCCGCTACACGCGCTCCAAGGTGCGTAAGGCCATCCCGCGCGACTACGCCTACATCATCGACGAGTTGTTGCACACGCACCCGGACGAGAACAACTATCGCGTGCGCTATCACGAGCGCATCGTGGAGTCCATCCTAGAGACCGCCAGCGCCGACGACTTTATCGAGTCGCTCGCCTCGCTCATCAAGCGCCTGGCCGTCGACCACTTGCACCTGGTGGGCGACATCTTCGACCGCGGCGGCGGCGCGGCCAAAATTATGGACCGTCTGCTCACCTACCATTCACTCGACATCCAGTGGGGCAACCACGACCTGCTGTGGATGGGCGCTGCGGCCGGTGAGCCCGCCTGCATCGCCACGGTGTTGCGCAACAACCTACGCTACGACAACTACGAGATCCTGGAGAACGACTACGGCATCTCGCTGCGTGAGCTTGTCGCCTTTGCCGATGCCACCTACACCGCCGGTGAGTCCATCACCCCGCTGATCAAGGCCATCAACGTGCTGCTCTTTAAGCTCGAGGGCCAGATTATCCAGCGCCACCCCGAGTTCGATATGACCGACCGCCTGTTACTCGACAAGATCGACCACGACACCGGCACGGTCACGCTCGCCGACGGCAGCGTGTGGCCGCTCACGACCAACGACTTCCCCACCGTCGACCCGGCGGACCCCTACACGCTCACGTCTCAGGAGCAGCACATCATCGACAAGCTCGTGTCCGAGTTTGTAACCGCCGATCACCTGCATCGCCATATCGATTTCCTCTACACCCACGGCTCGATGTACAAGGTCGCCAACGGCAACCTGCTCTTCCACGGCTGCGTTCCGCTCAACGAAGACGGCACCTTTAGCAGCATGAACTGCCTGGGCACCTGGCACGCTGGCCGCGATTATCTCGATTTTTGCGACCACATCGCCCGCCGCGCGTGGCGCGTGGGCGACCGCGATGCCCTCGACTGGATGTGGTACCTGTGGATTGGCTTCAATTCACCCGCCAGCGGACGCCTGGTGCGTACCTTTGAGCGCGCCTATATCGCCGATAAGAGCACCTGGGTCGAGCCGATGGACCCGTACTTTACGCTTACCAAGTCGCCCTCGGTCTGCGATGATATCATGCGCGAGTTTGGCGTCGCGCCCATGGCATGCTCGCCGACCGGCCACATCATCAACGGCCACACGCCCGTTAAAACCACCAAGGGCGAGCAGCCCATCCGCGCCGAGGGCAAGCTGCTGGTCATCGATGGCGGCTTCTGCCGCGCTTACCATCCCAAGACGGGCATCGCCGGCTATACGCTCATCTCGAGCTCGCGCGGCTGCCGCCTCAAGTCGCACCGGGCCTTTACGACGGTTGCCGAGGCACTCACGCGCAACGTGGACATCGAAAGCGAGACCAACCGTTTTGACCAAGCAGACCGTCGCCGCATGGTGAGCGACACCGATACTGGCGCCAAGATTCGCAGCCAGATCCAGGATCTGCGCCAGCTGCTCGATGCATATAGAAACGGTGCTATCGAAGAGCGCGTCTAGCCCCACCCGCGGGGATTGGCTAAACTTGCTGAGTTTGTCATCCCCACGGCGTCCCCGCGCCACCCTAAGGCAGGTACCATGCAAAAGCTCCTTGCGCAGATCATGAAATTTGGCGTCGTCGGTGTCATTGCCACGGTTATCGACTTTGGCATTATGAATCTGCTCCACTACGGTCTGGGCCTCAACATCCTAATCGCCAACACCAGCGGCTTTATCATCTCACTCATCTTTAACTACCTCGCAAGCATGAAGTACGTGTTTGCGCACAAGGAAGGCATGAGCCGCCGCCGCGAGTTCATCATCTTTGTCGTGCTGTCCGTGATCGGTTTGGTGCTCAACGACGGCATCGTGCTGGCGCTCAACGCCGGCCTGGGACTCGAGGCCAATATCGCCAAGATCTGCGCCACCGCGCTTGTCATGGTCTACAACTTTGTGACCCGAAAAATCTTCCTGGAGGGCGACGAGACCAAGTAGCTCGCAACCTTACAGCCTCACGATGCCCATGGATGACGCGCGTCGAGCGCTGCGTTGTTCGTGGGCTTTGCTCGTTTACGGGAAGATTTGCAACGTTTGCGGATTACCTCTTGAATATTTGGCGAGTTCGTATAGTTCTTTCCAAAGACCTTACGTTTCCCTTGCAAAAGCTCTAAAGTATCCTCTGCTCGATTCATCAACGCATTGGATGTGATTACGTGCGCAAGGCACTGGCACAACCTCATACCAAGCAGTTCCTCAAGTTCGCCGTCGTGGGTCTTATCTCCTTTGGCATCGACTGGGGCATGCTCATTGCGCTCGTCGAGCTGTTCCACCTCGACTTTTTGATGAGCACGACGGTCTCGTTTACCACGTCCGTCGTGGTTAACTACTGGCTCAGCATGAAGTACGTGTTCGACCATCGCGAGGGCATGAGCCGCAAGCGCGAGTTCACGATCTTCACCATCCTGTCGGTAATCGGTCTGGGCCTCAACGACCTGTACATGTTTGTGGGCGTCACGTTTTTGAGCATCGGCTACCAGGCCATGAAGGCCATCGCAACGTTCCTCGTCACCTGGTACAACTACTTCAGCCGCCGCTTCTTCCTCGAGGGTGCACGGTCGTAGTCGATTCACTATTTGCTTGAATGTATAACCGGTTGGAATTCCCGTTCCAACCGGTTTTTTGTTTGCCGAGAGACCCGGCGACCCAGTCCTCTACGCATGAAAAACGGGCAGCCCGGATGTTTGTCCGAACCGCCCGTCTGGCGCGCTATGTCGAGGCCTCTAGCCCGTTACGTAATACCAAACAACGTTGTCGCCATTGGAGAGAACGTAGTTGCTGCAGGCCGTCATGGGCGTTGTGCCGTTGACGGAGTACATCCAGCCGCTCGTGCCGCCGTACTGTTTCTCGGCCAAACCACCAATCGCGGAGACATACGTGCCGTACGACGAGCCATGTGCGTTGACAGAAAGGCCCAGCGCGCACAGGGCATCGTAGACGGTAGCGCCTTCGTTAAAGGTAAAGGTGCCACCAGAGGACACAGGATTGCCCACGGCGCTCGATGTGACCGAAACCGTCACCGTAACGTAGTTGGACTCCTGCGAGCCGCTCTGACCGCCCGAGGAGGCGTTTCCACCATTAGAGGATGAGGCTCCATTAGACGACTGGCCACCGCCCGAAGAAGCACCACCAGACACCTTGGAAGTATCGCCGGCTCCCGTATTCTGGGCAGCGGATTTATCGCCAGACTTCTTGCCGTCCTGGTCCTCGGACTTCTTGCTATCCGAGTTTTTGTCCGATTCCTTGTCCGAAGACTCGGAATCATCTTTGGCGTCGTTCGAGCCCTTGGACTCATCTTTTGCAGCATCCGAAGATTTGGAATCCTTGGAACTGGCCTCGCCCGAAGCGGTAGACGAGCCAGACCCATTGTCATCCTTGGAAACGACGCTCTCCCCCGTCACGGACTGAATGATCCAGTCGATGGACCAGGCACCGCTTGTGGAAGGATGGACGAAACCCAGCGAGACGACGATCAGAATGGTGCATGCAGCAGTCAGAACGCCGAGGAGCGCCTTGCGACGAGAGGTGGACGCCGCCGAAGCGGCGCCCTTTTGCTTTGGATCATCGAGCTGAATGAACGAGGAATCTGGTTGCTTGGGGTCAGCGTCCTTGGATTTATTGGACACAGCCCTCACCTACCGACGTTTGGTGAACACGAACACGCCGACGATGGCGAGACCGATGACGCCGGCGGCAACGCCAACAATGGCGAGCGGGTTGGTGCCCGTCTCCTGCTCGGAAGCACTAGAGGACTTCTTAGCAGTGGTCATGGAAGCAGCACCCGTATCGGACTTGGAATCGGACTTCTTGTCGGACTTGTTGTCCTTCTTGTCGGACTTCTTGTCGGACTTGTTGTCCTTGGTCTCGGTCTTGGTCGACACCGTCGTCTTGGTCACCGGCTTCTTGCCCGGGGCAATAGCGCCGCCCTTCGAGCCGGAGCCAGAACCCGTGCCAGCGTCAGTGCCGGAACCAGTACCGGTACTAGAACCGCCGCCGCCATTCGAACCAACGCCGCCATTGCCGCCATTGGAGCCTGAACCGCCATTACCGCCAGGGTTAACGGCATTCTTAGTCCACTTGGCATACAGCGTCAGGTCGGCCGTCACCGGCGTACTGAAGTCATACGCCTGCGTGCAAGTCTCATCGGTATACCAACCGCCGAAAGTGTAGCCATCGCGCGTCGGATCGGCCGGCTTGACCAGCTTGCCGTCGGCCGTAGCAACAAACTTAGTGTCGCAAGCAGACCCGCCGTTGGAATTAAAGGCAACCGTCCAAGACTCGACAGCCCCCAGCTTGAACAGAGTACCCGAATCATTGATGTAGTACAGGTTGCCAGATGCATCGGTAATGACCGGAGAGTCGCAGTGCTGGTAATGGCCAGCCGCATCATAAATCTGCGTCGCCTCTGCATCGCCGAGCGTATAGCGATACACGCCACCACCAGCAGAGTAGTTAACGTAATCCTTGCTATCCGCGCTGTTAACGGTGAAGTACACATAGGTCTTGCCGCCCTGAACACTCACCAGCGGAGTAGCAGCAATACCGTTAAATCCGGCCGGCAGTTCTTTACCGTCAGCAGCGGTGACCATCGTGGTTTTACCGGTCTTCAGATTATAGAAAGCCAGAGCAGAGCCAGTAGCCGTCTGTCCGCCGACAATCAAGTTTTCGCCAGCCACCGCCGGTGCGCTCATGTTATTCGTAAGACCCAGGTCGACCGTCTTCTGCTCGCTCAGTACGCCCTTCGCCGAAAGCGAAATCACATGGAGCTTTCCATCGTGCGTCATCTGATAGAAGGTCGAACCATTGGACGGATCGGCGACACAGTCGGCGTTCGCGAGAGCGCCGAGCTTCATGGTCGAAACGACATCGCCCGTCGTCTTATCAATGCACTTAAGCGTGCCCGCGCTCGTAGGAACAATGGCATACTTATCCGTCAAAGCCGCACCAGTCCAGTAATAGCCCTCGGCAGGGTCGATGTTCTGCCAAGAAACTTCGCCCGTGGCAATCTTAATGCGCGAAAGGGAGCCGTTGCCGTAGGTCGCGTTGTAATTCTCGTCATACGAAATATCGACCGTACCAACATAGACGTACTCGCCGTCCGAAACGACGGTGCAGGAGCTCTGCGTCAAGTCCGTCAAACCGGGCGTCAGCCACTTGCAGATCAGCTTGTCTGCAGTAATCGCCTGGACCGCACCGCCGTTGAGCGGAACGATGATAAGGCCATTGGTATAGATCGGACGAGAGGTATAGCTCACCTTGGAGGCAAGCGGCGCAGAGGCAACCTTTTTGCCCGTGGACGAATCGATCTTAATGAGCTCGTTCTCGGTCGCGATGTACACAAAGCCGTTAGCAATGACAGGCTCGCTGCAGTTGGCATACTGCTGACCAGACTCGGCCTTCCAATCGAAGGCCCACTTAAGACCGGCGGCCTGCGCAGGCGTCTTGGCATCCGTTACGGTCGAACCGTTGCCACTGTTGCCGTAGCCGGCCCACTCGGCATCCCAATCAGGAGTCGTCGCGCTCGGATCCACGACAATCTTGTCGGGATCGGGCATGGGCGAATTTTCGGTGGTATAGGCAAGCGTGACCTTATCGCCGCTCTTGAGCGTAATCTGATTGGCGCAAAGTAAGGAGGGCTCTCCGTTGATATACAGATGCCAATATTTATTGGTCGCAGCATCCCAACCATACGGTTTGTGATCAAACGGCGAAGTAATGGAATTCAGGAACCAGTACTCACCACTCTGGGAGCCGTTGTACGCAACGCCCTTGGCCTTCAGAACTGCCTCAATAAGGTTCTGGGCCGTGGAGCCTTCGGGCAGAGAAACATTGCTTGCCGTGCCCCAACGCGTATTGTTCCCGTTGACATCGGGACCGATAACATCGACAGAACCAAGAACCTGGCCAGGAAGGGCACCGGCGTCAGCACCATACATAAAGGTGACGGCGTCACCCTCTTGGAGCTCGTAGGCACCGGCGCCAACGTCGGCGAACTTGCCATTTACGTAGAAGCGCCAATAGCTATTGGTCGCAGCATCCCAGCCATAGGACTTACCATCGAACGGCGAAGTAATGCCGTTGAGGAACCAGCCCCAAGGCGATTCGCCAGCATCGAGAGTAAGGCCGGTCTGCTCAAGGAGATCCTTAGCAGTGGAGCCTGCCTTGAGGCTCGTCTGGCCCGTCGAAGCCCAAACCTGCTGCTTGCCGTCCTTGTCCTTGCCAAGCACCTGAACGGAAGCATGGACAGAATCGGACGGCAACTGGTCGCCCCAGCCACCGTAGAACCACGTGACGGTATCGCCAGCATGGATGGTGACATTGTCCGCCGTATAGTCACTCGACTTGCCGTTGATAAACAGCTGCCAATAGGTCGAATAATCTTGGGGCGTACCCAGCTCAACACCGTTGTACTTAAGGCTCAGAATGAAGGAGCCCGCAGCAACGGCGTCAATATCATTCGCCTCAAGCGCGACCTTCGTAAGATCAAGCGCGCTCGAACCGGACGTCACCACATACTGCGCGTTGTCGACCCAGGTCTGAGTCTTGCCCTGGGCATCGCGACCAATGACGGTCACATTCGCAGCAAGCTGGTCCTTAACGACAGGGGACGCGCTACCACCCGTAAAGGCAAACTCAATCTTCTGGCCCTGGGTGAGTTTGACGCTGCTCGCGCCAACCGAGGAAGACGCGCCGTCGACGAACAGCTGCCAGTAGGCATGAGTCGCCGGATCGTAGGCAAGCGTGCGGCCATCGCTCGGGGAGGTGATGCTTTCGAGGTAGAAACCGTATGCCGTGTTCGGATCGTACTTCGCCTTGAAGCCCGTCTTCTCCTGCAGCTTAATGAAGGCATCCGCAGCCGTCGCGCCCTCGTCGAGCTTGAGCTGCGTAGGCGCCACCCAGGTCTGAGCCTTGCCGTCGGCATCGGTGCCGATAATCGAGAACGAGACCTCGATTTGCTTCTTGACGACATCGCGGGTTTCTGTCGGGTTCTCTGTCTGGACGGCAGCCGCGGCGGCAGATCCTGCTTGGCCAGCGGATGCCGTCGAAGACCGCTCGCTCGTGGCAGGGCTCTCCCCCGTCGCCGAGCCTTCGTCGCCAGTTGCTGCCCCTGTAGTGGCGGCACTAGCTGCAGGCGCGCTCCCGGAATCCGAAACCTCGGCGCCGCTCTGCTCAGCGGTACCGCCCGCAAGCGCTGCGTCCTCGCCTGGCGTCGTAGCCTGAGCCACAGCGTCGGTAATGCCCTCGGCACCCTCGGCCCACAGCTGAGCCGGCGTGGTGCCAAAGGCCATCGCGAAGGCCAGGAATGCCACCAGGCAGCGCTTTGCCACGCCGCGCGCGATTACGCCACGGCGACGAAGCGAGGCACGCTGGCACTCGTCCTCAAACATATCCATTTGTCTCCTACTGTCTGTACTTGGAGCGTTGCCTTGAAGCTGCCCCACGTCATCGCGCATGTTGCGCTCGAGTTCCCCCATCGGGGTCCCCCTTCCCTCCAGAGCCCTATGCACACCGGCGGCATACGCCGCAGCCGCATGCAAGATGGGAGGCGATCCGACTTAACCTTAACGACTCGGGCGCGCCGTCCGATCTGCGACGCGAACATCCCGAGCCAAGAGGAATTACGGTTACTGGTACAGCCGGGGACTTGCACCCCGATTCTCCCAAACGCGCAGGAAAACCGCGCATTCGTGCGTCTCCGCACCACCATCTAGGCCATCGATTAAAACCGTCAATATGCTATCACGCAAAAGGGCCTCGCACGCAGGCGAAGCCCAAGGTAAAAGCTATTGTTTGCGATAGGAGAATGCGGTGACGGTCGCAGCCTCTAGTGCTTGCCGCCGTGGCTGTTGAGCCAGATATTGCGACCCAGCATAAGCGCCAGCACCAGCGCGCTCACGTAGCCCATAAAGCCAATGACTGGGATACCAAACACAACCGGCTCGATGCGCGCGTAGTACACCACCGACGAACCGATAAACAGACCGGCGATCACAATCGCCATCGACATGCGGTCGATAATTCCACCCAGCTGTCGCAGCGCCTTATCGCTGCTCATGATCTGCGTGTTTACCTTAAGCTGGCCGCGCGTAAGCATACGCGAAGCCAAGCCCAGATACTCGGCCGCCTCGAGCGAGCCTTTTGCCGCGCGATAGCTGCTCGCGGCAAGATCGCGGCTCATCTCGCGCATGCGGGCGTAGGTGCTCTTCTCGTTTTTGATGTGCGTCTGGATGATCTGGATCATGTTGACGTTGGGCATGTACTCGGTCAACAGGCCCTCGAGCGTCACCATGCCGCGGGCGAACATCGTCACCACGCTCGGCAGCTCAACGTCATTCTTACGCGCGAGGTTTAACAGCGAGGTCAAAAACTCGCCGATATCCAGATCCTTCAGGTCAAGGCCCGCAAAGTCAGCCACGATAAAGTCAAGGTCGGACAAAAACGCTGAATGATCGAGCTCGGCCGAATCGCCACGCGTCACGGCGAAGCGCATGAGCGAATCCTTGAGCTTGGGCACGTCACCCTCGGCCACGGCGAAAATCATGTCCTTGACGATACCGCGATCGTGACTCGACATGCGTCCGACCATGCCCAAGTCGATAAAGTAGACGATGCCGTCCTTGAGAATGATGTTTCCCGCATGCGGGTCGGCATGGAAAAAACCGTCATCGAGCACCTGCGTAGAGTAGTCCTCGACAATCGCGGCACCGATCTTTTCCAAGTCATAGCCCTCGGCCACCAAGCGTTCGGGATCGGCGATCGAAATGCCGTCGACGTAGTCCATAACCACCACGTGCTCGGTGCACAGGTCCAGATAGGATTTAGGACACGTCACGCCATGAACGCTCTTATGGAACTCGTAGAAGTCGTTGAGGTTTTTGGCCTCGGCCAAAAAGTTGGTCTCCTCGCGAAACGAGGTCCACAACTCCTCGACTACGCCGTGCAGATCAACGAATTGATCGGTGTTGACGAACTTGGAAACGATACGCACCACCGAGCGGATGATATCGATGTCCTGTGCCATAACCTGCTGCGCACCGGGGCGCTGCACCTTAACGGCCACGTCCTCGCCGGTCACCAGGCGGGCGCGGTGCACCTGCGCGAGCGATGCGCTACCAAGCGGATTGGGGTCGATCGCATCGAACATCTCCCCCAGGCGCAGGCCGTATTCCTCTTCCAAGCAGCGGAGCACTACCTCGTAGGGCACCGGCTCCACGTCGGAACGCAGACGGCGCAGCTCATCGCAAAAGCGCTGCGGCAGAATCTCGGACCGGTTGGCCAGAATCTGCCCCATCTTGACGAACATGGGGCCGAGCTCCTCGAGCAGGCGGCGCAAGCGAACCGGCGTGAGGTTATCCCATACGCGGTACTTTTTGATCAGGCGAACGATCTGCCCAATGCGTTCGCGGCGGCCTGCCGGCGTGAGCTGGTATTCCTCGTCCGGCGCCATCGCGTCGGGCTCTTCGGGAACCATATCGACAGCACGCGGCATCTTGCGAGCGCCCGAGACGGCGGCATCGACCTCATCGACAACCGCCGCCTCGTCACCCAAGGGATCTAGATTGTTGTAATCGGTGGTGGAATCTGCCATCTGCGCTGCTACTCGGCCTCTTCGGTGTCCTCTGCATCGTCGGGCTCAACGGACTCGACGGGCACCGAAGTCACGTTGTCCTCGACCGAATCGACGATGTCGCGCACATGGGCCAAAAAGGCCGTGCGCTCGGGGGCGGTCATAACGCGGACGCGGGCCAGGATGAGCTCGTCGAGCACGCGCTGCGCCGCAGTCTCACCCTGCATGCCCAGACGCTCGGTCAGGTCGGAAATGGTGCCACCGGCCTGCTCGAACATGTCGGACACGCTGCGGGCGATATCGGGAGTGCCGGCGTCCTTGCGAACCTGCTCGCCTTTGGTATTGAGGTCGTCGAGGACCTTCTTGCCGCCCTCGACGGCAACGGCGGCGGCGCCGAAGCCCACGTTGATGGCACCGTTAACAAGCTGATCGAATTTCATAACCATGGTTGGCTCCAATCGTGAACAACTGCATTGGCCTTCTTGTACCCAAGATTGAGCGAACGACACAAAATCGTTTTGCCGCCAAGATAGAAATCGAGCGGGGCAAAGCCTTTGACGGCGTTTGCCCCGCTCGCTCGCTGCAAGGCCGTCTTTACCTTACGTTATCGTTCATCGCGAAGGAATTCTTCATGGCACAGCTCGTGGTGTAGAGCACCTTGCCCAACAGAGCATCGGTCTCCACGCGCACGAGCTCGGCAAAGGCCTCGTTGGCGCGGGCGAGCTCGGCAGGCACCTCAGTCTCGGGCAGTGCGGCTACGACAGCGTCAACGTCGTGAATCTGCTTGTGGCCCATGCCGCCGACCTTCTCCTGATAATCCTCGACCGCGCGACCACACTCGTGGAAGCGAACATCGGCCAAGGCACCGATCAGGCGATTTGCCCAATAGAAATTCTCCGACGTCACGCGGGCCTGCGTGTCGGCATAGTACTCGGGCATGGTCTCGACATTGGCGTACAGCGGCACGAGCGCGTTAAACGAGTTAGAGCCAAAGGCCATCCACTGTACGGCGCGATACGCCGGCTGTGCATAGGGGCGCAGTTGCAGCACGGCGAGCTGACCGTTGCGGTTGATGCCGATGGGACGATAGGCGCCGCGCGTGGCGGGCGTGCCCTTGCTGCCGTAGCAGTCGTACTCCGTACCCTGGTAGTGGCTCGAAAGCACGTACTTGATATCCTCGATGGTCACCTTGCGCTCGGGCACGCGGCTCCAGGGGATATCGTCGCTCTCGGGCGTGTAGTCGGCCTCGGGACCGTCCCACACATCGCTGGGGTTGAGGCAGCGCTGCATATACCAGGCGCGCGGCGTGTTGTAGACGTGGTCGCTGTCGCTGTGCGAGCCAAAGGCCTCGCGCGGGTTAAAGACCGCAGCGGGACCGTCGCCCTCGACGCCCAGCGTCAGGTCCAGATGCCACTCGGCCATCCAGGAGCGCAGGTCGGCGGAGCACATATGGTCGACCTGGGCGCCCTCGGCATCGTCCAGGTCAAAGCTATCGATACCCAGCTGGTTAGGCATGGTCACATAGGCGTCATCGGGCACGCGCTTGGCGATCCAGTGGTGGCCGCCGATGGTCTCGAGCCACCAGATCTCGTCCACGTCACTAAAGGCGATGCCGTTGTTCTCGTAGGTGCCGTAGCGCTCGAGCAGGTCACCCAGGATACGCACGCCATCGCGGGCAGACTTGGCGTACGGCAGCACCAGGGTCACCATATCCTCCTCGCCCAGGCCACCGGGCTGCGCCGGAACATAGCCGTCCTCGCCCTCGTTACCCTTGGCGGACACGTAGTCCACGAGCGGATCGGCGCCGCGGACGCGCTCGTTGGTGGTAAGCGTCTCGGTTGCGGACATGCCAACGTTGAGCTCGTTGAAGCCGGCCTCGGCCCAAATGCCATGACCCGGGACAACGTCGGGGACGCTTGTATAACGCATGGGATTATCGGGCAGCTCAACGGTCAGGTGGCTCAAAACGCTCGTGTAGACACGCGGCTGCTCGTCGGGATGCACTACGCGCATGTGCTTGGGCTCGAATACCCCATTGGACGAGTCCTCATTGCGGGCAACAAGCGTCGACCCGTCGTAGCTCGCGTTCTTACCAACCAAAATCGTTGTGCACGGCATGCGCATCCTCCTTGAGCGAAGAAATCAAACGGCAACAGTGTATCGCTTCGGAGCAAAAAGGGCGAAACCGCGACCCCTCGAGCCCCTCGAGATCCCTGTGGTCAAAAAATGCCAAATATGAGTACTGTCACAAATTTAGTAGCAGCAATTTAAGCGAATGCAGGTGTCGATAATCTACATTTGTTCAAAAGCTTGACAATGTAATTCCTCATAAGTCCAATAAAATAGGCTCTCTATCGATAATAAATACCGATAGAGAGCTAAAATGACCTAAAACATATGTGACTATCTTGGCAACAGTACTCATATTTGGCGTTTTTTGCCCACGTGGTATATGTCTAACCCCCTCAAACAGCCCAAAACGCCTATTTCGATGCGCGCTCCGCGGTAGCGCGCAGAGATGTGGTGTAAGAGGCGGGGCATGCCCCGCCTCTTCTCTTTCTTGAAAGGGAGGGGACACCGC
>UQIW01000023.1 GCA_900541235.1 uncultured Collinsella sp.
TGGCCCCACCCGCATAGCGGGTGGTTTCTGATGCGGCGCGCTGCGCGCCCCGCACAGGCTAAAGCCTCTAACACAAACAAAATGGGTCCCGCACTTGCGGGACCCTTTTCAAGTATTTATGCGGTTCGTGATTAGTAGCCCACGATGCCCTGCGGGAAGAAGAACATGCACAGCACGACGCACACGGCAAACACGACAGCCATGATGACGGTCAGGCGGTCAAGGTTCTGCTCCATAACGCCCGTGGCAGAGCTGGAGTTATACAGCGAGCTGGCAATCATATCCGAAACGCCGGTACCCTTACCGGAATGCATCAGGACGAGAATCGTCAGCGCCACGGCAGAAACAGCCCAAACGACAAACAGAAGAATCTGGAACGGACCCATAGATAAGCTCCTTAATAGAACAGTTCAAACTCCAGTACTGTACCACAATCCCCCGCTCTCCCCTACCTGCCACTCAAGGACGGGGTGGAAATGGCAGAAATACCAAAAAGGGGGTTGTCCGGTTGTGGACAACCCCCTTGCTAGAAAACGGTATTTGTTTTCTATTAGGCCTCGGTAGCGAGCACGCGGCCCGTCATCTCGGCGGAAGGCTCAATACCAGCCATGGTGAGCATGGTCGGAGCGATATCGGAAAGACGGCCGTCCTCGATACCGGTGAGCTTGGCCTTCTCATCAACGATGATGAACGGCACGCGGTTGGTGGTGTGAGCCGTAAACGGATGCTTGGAGCCGTCGGAAGCAACGTCAAACATGTGATCGGCGTTGCCGTGGTCGGCGGTAATCAGTGCAAAGCCGCCCTTGGCGAGAATCGCCGGGACAACCTTGGACAGGGCATCGTCAACAGCCTCAACGGCCTTAACGGCAGCGTCGAAGACACCGGTGTGACCAACCATGTCGCAGTTCGCGAAGTTCACGATGTAGAAATCAGCGCGATCCTCGTTGATGGCGGCGACGAGCTTCTCGGTAACCTCGGGAGCGCTCATCTCGGGCTGCAGATCGTAGGTAGCAACCTTGGGGGAAGCGACGAGCACGCGCTCCTCGCCCTCCTTGGGCTCCTCGATGCCACCGTTGAGGAAGAACGTCACGTGGGCGTACTTCTCGGTCTCGGCAGTGTGCAGCTGCTTCAGGCCATTGGCGGCGATAACGTCGGCCAGGACGTTCTCGGGGAACGTCTTGGGGAAGGCGACCTCGACGTCAAACGTCGGATCATACTCGGTCATCGTCACAAAGTGCGAAAGCTTGATCTGCTCGCGCTCAAAGCCGTCGAACTCCTTGTCCGTGAACACGCGGGTCATCTGACGAGCACGGTCGGGACGGAAGTTGAAGAAGATGGCCGCGTCGCCCTCGTGAATGCCCTCGTTGTGGGCAGCGAAGGGCTCGACGAACTCGTCGCCGCGCGGGTCCTTCTCGTAGTAGGCCTTGATACCGGCAACGGGGTCGGTATCAGCATCGGACGCGTTGACCATGACGTCGTAGGCGCGCTGGATGCGCTCCCAACGATTATCGCGGTCCATGGCCCAATAACGGCCCGAGACGGTGGCAACGCGAGCGTCGCAACCGGTCTCCTCGGAGATCTTAGCCAGGAAAGCGCAGAACTCACTCATGTAACCGGCACCGGACTGCGGGTCAACGTCGCGACCATCCATGAAGGCGTGGACGCGAACGGTCTTGACACCGTGCTCGGCAGCCATCTTGACCAGAGCCTCGACGTGGTTCATGTGAGAATGAACACCGCCAGGGCTCATAAGGCCCATGAGGTGGAGAGTCTTACCGTCAGCCTTGACATCGTCCATAGCCTTGACGAAAACCTCGTTCTTGGCGATGGAACCGTCCTTGATGGCATTGTTGATGCGCGAAAGCTCCTGGAACACGATGCGGCCGGCACCGATGTTGAGGTGACCCACCTCGGAGTTACCCATCTGGCCGTCGGGAAGGCCCACGTCCTCGCCCGAAGCACCGAGCGTGGTGTGGGGGTACTTCTCGTACAGGCCATCAAGGAAGGGCGTCTTGGCAGCGGCGACGGCGTTCTCGCCATCGGCCGGAGCAAGGCCGCAGCCATCCATGATAATCAGGAGTGCAGGAAGATGACGTTGTGCCATATGTCCTACTCGCCTGCCTTGACGACCATAGAGGCGAAGTCGGCAGCCTTGAGCGAAGCGCCGCCCACGAGGGCGCCGTCAACGTCGGGCTTGGCGACGAGCTCGGCGATGTTGCCGGGCTTGGCGGAACCGCCATACAGCACGCGGATGCCGTTAGCGAGCTCCTCGCCGAACATCTCCTTGAGGGTCTCACGGATAGCACCGCAGACCTCCTGAGCGTCTTCGGCGGTAGCGGTCTTGCCGGTGCCGATGGCCCAGATGGGCTCGTAGGCGACGACGACCTGCTTGGGGCAGGTGATCTCAAGACCAGCAAGGCCAGCCTTGACCTGGTTCACGACGTGCTCGACATAGGTGCCAGCCTCGCGGACCTCGAGGGACTCGCCGCAGCAGAAGACGGGAACAAGGCCGGCGGCAACGAGAGCCTTAGCCTTCTTGTTCTGGTCCTCGTCGGTCTCGCGGAAGTAGTCGCGACGCTCGGAGTGACCGATGATGCAGTAGGTGCAGCCAGCGGACTTGAGCATGTCGCAAGAGGACTCACCGGTGAAGGCACCCTTGGCCTCCCAGTACACGTTCTGTGCACCGAGGGCAATGGGGGCAGCCTGAATACGGTCATGAACCGTGGTGATGTCGATGGTCGGAGGGCAGACGAGCACCTCGACGCCGGCCGGAACCTCGGGCAGAGCCTGAGCCAGCTCGTCGGCGAGCTTGGCGGCCTCGGCGACGTCGTTGTTCATCTTCCAGTTACCAGCGATAAGAAGGGTGCGATTAGGCATCGAGAAGCGCCTCCACTCCGGGCAGGGCCTTACCCTCGACGAGCTCCATGGAAGCGCCACCACCGGTGGAGATCCAGCTCATCTTGTCGGCCAGGTTGAACTTGTTGACAGCTGCGACAGAGTCGCCACCGCCGATGATCGAGGTGCAGTCGGCATCGGCGACAGCCTCGGCGATAGCCTGGGTGCCGTGAGCGAAGTTGTCGAACTCGAAGACGCCCATGGGACCATTCCAGAACACAGTCTTGGCGCCCTTGACGGCCTCGGCGTAAAGCTCCTCGGTCTTGGGGCCGATGTCCATACCCTCACGATCGTCGGGGATAGCGTCGGAAGCGACAACCTCGGGGACAGCGTCCTCGCCAAAGTGATCGGCAACGCGGTTGTCGATGGGGAGCAGGATCTTGACGCCCTTCTCCTCGGCCTTCTTGAGCATCTCGCCAGCGCGCTCGACCCAGTCCTCTTCCTTGAGGGACTGACCGACGGACAGGCCCTGAGCCAGGAAGAAGGTGTAGGCCATACCGCCACCGATGATCAGGGTGTCAGCAGAGTCGATGAGGTGATCGAGAACGCCGATCTTGGAGGAAACCTTGGAACCGCCGACGATGGCGACGAAGGGGCGCTCGGGCTCGGCGAAGATGCCGGTCAGCGTGTCGACCTCCTTCTCAAGCAGGAAGCCGGCGACGGCAGGCAGGTAAGCGGCGGGGCCCACGACGGAACCCTGGGCGCGGTGAGCGGTGCCGAAGGCATCGAGAACGAAGACGTCACCATAGGAAGCGAGCTTCTTGGCGATCTCGGGATCGTTCTTCTTCTCACGCTTATCGAAGCGGACGTTCTCGAGAACGAGGACCTTGCCCGGCTCGACGGCGGCAACAGCCTCAGCAGCCTTCTCGCCGTAGGTGTCGGCGACAAAGGCAACGTCGAGACCAGAGAGCTCGGCGAGCTTCTTGGCGACAGGCTCAAGGGAGAGCTCGGGCTGGAAGCCGGTGCCCTCGGGACGGCCGAGGTGGCTCATGAGGATGACGCGAGCGTTGTGCTCAACGAGATAGTTGATGGTGGGCAGGGCAGCCTTGATACGGGTGGTGTCGCCAACGACGCCATCCTTGATAGGCACGTTGAAGTCAACGCGGACGAGAACGCGCTTGCCGTCGACATCGATGTCGCGAACGGTCTTCTTGGTAAAGGCCATGTTTGCTTCTACCTTTCGTACGTGTCTGCCTCCCATTACGGCAGACGATTTCTTATAAAAAGGGCGCGACCCTAGGGTGTAAGCCCTATAAGGCCGCGCCCTTCTTTAGACGCTCAACGAGCTATTCGCTAAAAGCTAAATTAAGCAACGAACTTCTCGAAGTACTTGATGGTGCGGACCATCTGAGAGGTGTAGGAGTTCTCGTTGTCGTACCAAGAGGTGACCTGAACGAGGGTCTGACCGTTGCCGAGGTCAGAGCACATGGTCTGAGTGGCGTCGAAGATGGAGCCGTGGGTCTCGCCGATGATGTCGGTGGAGACGATGTCGTCCTCGTTGTAGCCGAAGGTCTCGGAGATGGTGGCAGCGTAGGCCTTCATAGCGGCGTTGACCTCGTCGACGGTGACCTTCTTGTCAACGACAGCGTAGAGGTTGGTGATGGAGCCGGTCGGCGTCGGGACGCGCTGGGCGGCACCGATGAGCTTACCGTTGAGCTCGGGGAGAACCAGGCCGATAGCCTTGGCAGCACCGGTGGTGTTGGGGACGATGTTAACGGCGCAGGCGCGGCTACGACGCTTGTTGCCCTTGCGCTGCGGGCCGTCGAGCGGCATCTGGTCGCCAGTCCAGGCGTGAATGGTGGTCATGATGCCGGACACGATGGGAGCGAAGTCGTTCAGACCCTTGGCCATCGGGGCGAGGCAGTTGGTGGTGCAGGAAGCAGCGGAGATGATGTTGTCCTCAGCGGTCAGCGTCTCATGGTTGACGTTGTACACGATGGTGGGCAGATCGCTGCCAGCCGGAGCGGAGATGACGACCTTCTTGGCGCCAGCGTTGATGTGGGCCTGAGCCTTAGCCTTGCTGGTGTAGAAGCCGGTGCACTCGAGAACGACGTCAACGTCGAGGTCGCCCCAAGGCAGGTTGTTGGCGTCGGCCTCCTTGTAGATCTTGATCTCCTTGCCGTCAACGGTGATGGAATCCTCGCCAGCAACGACCTCGTGATCGCGAGCGTAGTTGCCCTGCGTGGAGTCGTACTTCAGCAGGTAAGCGAGCATATCGGGAGAGGTGAGGTCGTTGATAGCGACGATCTCGGAGCCCTCATGACCGAACATCTGACGGAAAGCCAGACGACCGATGCGACCGAAGCCGTTAATAGCAACCTTTACTGCCATTGTGTCTCCTTTCGTAAGGCCCCCGCGAGCTACAGCGCCCGCCGTTGAGGCCCACAAACTAACCACTCGCCTAATATACCTTTTTTTTGACTTGAATTTCACGAGAATGCTCGAAATTGAAAATCAAATTTACGTTAAAACGTTTTAAAGACTAAAATAGCAGTTAAATCCATATATAAGTCGATACTTCAAACTACCTGTTTGCTTCAATGAGCTTTTCAAGCCGTAAAACACGATGGTAGAGGGCCGACTTCGACAAGGGAGGGTCAGCCATCTCCCCCAAATCACGCAGTGACAGATCGGGGTAGCGCTCGCGCAGGTCGCAAAAGACCGCCAAGGCATCCGGAAGCGCATCGCGAAGGCCACGCTGCTCGAGCTCATCGATCAACGCAAGCTGATGCTGGGCGGCACCGGCGCTTCTGGTCTGGTTGGCGAGCTCGGCGTTCACGCGACGGTTTACGTCGTTCTTAACCAATTTGACCGCGCGCGCTTCCTCGATCTCGGCAACGCTGCGCTTGGCGCCGACCAGCTTTAGGAGCTGCTCGATCTCCTCGGCGCTCTTAATGTACACGGCATATGACCCCCGCCGCGCATTAACACGAGCATGGACCCCAATCTGCTCCAACAGATCGCAAAGCCCCTTGGCATATTGCTCGCCCTGCACCGCGATCTCCAAATGAAAATCGCCGCGTGGATCGGCCACGAAGCCGCCCGCGATGAGCGCGCCGCGGATATAGGCAAGCCTGCAGCAGGGACGGGCAACGATATGTCGGGGCACGCCGGCGACAAGTCCTCCCCTGCGGTCGAGGATGCCCAGCAGCACCAGAGCCTTATCCAGGTCTGGCTGATCAGGCAAGGTGATGAGGTAGTTTCGAACCTTATGCAATACAGATTTACGAACGGTGAATTCCGTTTTGAGCTTAAGGATGCGATGCGTCAGTGTGATCATCGTGCGCGCGACGGCGCCCGTCTCGGTCGCGACCGTCAAACGATACCGCCCGGAGCCGGCCAGCGAAAGTGTACCGCTCACACGCGTCAGGGCGGCAAGCGTCGACAAATCGCAGTATTCACATTCGGGTTCGCAGCGCGCGAGTTCGTCACGCACCTCGGCGGTAAACGACATGCAGGCCTATGCTTTCGTGTTGGCGCGCGACAGGTCGCGGTGGGAAATGCTCACGTGATATTGAGCGCCTTCCAAATAACGTGCCGTGGCCTCGGCGATGGCAACGCTGCGGTGTTGACCGCCCGTGCAGCCGATGGCAATAGAAAGCTGTGGCTTGCCCTCCGCGATATAGCCCGGCATCACCGTATCGAGCAGCTGCGTCCAAGCTTTCCAGAACTCCTGGGTCTTGGGATGGTCCAGAACAAAGTCGGAGACCTTCTTATCGAGACCGGTCATGGTGCGCATCTCGGGATCGTAGAACGGATTGGGCAGGAAGCGAACGTCGATCATAATGTCCGCCTCAACGGGCATACCGTGCTTAAAGCCAAACGAGAACACGTGAACGTCCATGAGCTGCTGGTCGGACAACTCGGAGAACGCCATGCGCAATTTGTTGCGCAGGGCAGAGGTACGCAGGCGGCTCGTGTCGATGATCATATCGGCTCGGTCGCGCACACCCTGCAGCTGCAGGCGCTCGCGCTGAATCGCATCGGCCGTAGTCTCCCCCGGCTTGGCAATGGGATGGCGGCGGCGGTTTTCGCTATAACGACGGATCAGCACCTCGTCAGAGGCCTCGAGAAACACGATGTCACAGCTCATCTCGCGCTCCTCGAGTGCGGCAACGGCATCGAGCAGCTCATCGAACAAGCCCTGGCTGCGCAGGTCACAGGTGACGGCGAGATGCCTGCCCACGCCCGTATTGATGCCGACGAGCTCGGCAAGCTGGGCGATGAGACGCGGAGGCAGGTTATCGATGCAAAAATAGCCCATGTCCTCGAACACGTGCATGGCCTGTGTGCGGCCCGATCCGGACATTCCGGTGATGATGACGATATCGGGGATGCGCTCCGAGCGCTCCGCCGCATCCATGGCATCTCCCTTTTGCATGTGCTGCCTCCCGAAAACAAGCGCGGGACCCAGCAACCCGGATCCCGCGCGGTCAATTGCCTATATTGAGTATACCGCCCCGAGCGGATACGAGGCCTGTCTTACGCCTCAAGTGCAGCCTTGAACCAACTCGTAATACTCGTGGGGTGCGTGATGGCGGTGCCGACGACAACGGCCCAGGCGCCAGCATCGATCGCGGCGCGAGCCTCCTCGGGCGTATGCACGCGACCCTCGCAAATGATAGGAAGGCCGGGGAATTCCTCAGTCGCCTGACGCAGGAGCGGCAGGTCGGGGCCATCGGCCATGGTGCAGTCGATGGCGGCGACGCCGTGAGAAAGCGTGGTGGATACCAGGTCAAAGCCCATATCAACAGCACGGCGAATATCCTCGATGGTGGCACAATCCGCCATCAGGAGCACACCCTCCTCGTGCAGCGGGCGGAAGGTATCCTCGACCGTCTTGCCATCGGGGCGCGGACGATCGGTGGCGTCGATCGCCACGATATCGGCACCGGCAGCAACGCAGGCGCGAGCGTGACGCAGCGTCGGCGTGATGTAAACGCCCTCGTGCCCATCCTTCCACAGGCCGATGACGGGAACCTCACAGCGACCCTTAATGGCGGCAATGTCGGCAAGGCCCTGGCAGCGAATGGCGGCGGCGCCGCCGAGCTCGCAAGCGCGAGACATTTGCGCCATGGTCTCGGGCGTACGAAGCGGCTCGCCCATATACGCCTGAACGCTCACGACGAGCTTGCCCTTCAGGGACTGGATCAAAGGATCAACGGTCATGTTCGACTCAACCTTTCTCAAAACAGCCTTCTGAGACGCCGCACCTTGACGTTCAAACCGTCGCTCGCGTACCGAAGTACGCTTCGCTCCTCTTTCACGTCAATCTGCGGCACCTCAGAAGGCACACTTGGTAGTTATGTTTACTTCAACGAAGCAAGAAGATGCTCGGCGGCACCGATGAGCGGAGCATCGCCCTCCAGAGAACCGATGAGGATCGGCGTGTCCTGAAGCGGATCGAGCGCCTGGCTGGCATAGCCCTTGTGCACCGAATCCTTCCACGTCTGCGAACGCCAATCGGGACCTTGGTGAATCACGCCGCCCGAAAGCACGATGACCTCAGGGTCCAGGATGTTAGCGAGCGAGCCCAAGCTGGCCCCCAGCGCAAAGCCGGCGTCATGGATGACCTCGGTCGCCTTTGCGTCGCCCGCACGGCACAGATCGTTCACATCGCGACCGACCGAAGGACGGCTGGGGTCGACGCGGCCAAAACGCTCATCGTACATTCGACCAATGGAAGTGCCCGAAGCAACCGACTCCAGATGGCCGGAACGCCCGCAGGCGCAGGGAATGCCGGCGGCAGCCGAACACTCAATGTGGCCCATATGACCGGCAGCACCATGGAAGCCCTGCATCACGCGGCCGCTCTCGACATATGCGCCGCCGATGCCCGTGCCGATGCCAAGACACAAGACGGAGAACTTGCCCTTGCCGACGCCCCAGTGGGCCTCGCCCAGAGCATGAGCCTGCACGTCGCCCACAACGGCAACGGGAAGACCGAGGTCCTCGCGCAGACGCGGCCCCAACTGAACGCCGGACCAGCCGGGCATGATCTCATTGGCATACGCGATGGCGCCCGTCTTGGGATCGACGACGCCGGCGGCGCCGATACCGACGCCAAGGACCTCGACATCGGGATTCGCCTCGAGAGCGGCCTTGATGGACGCCTCGATACGCTGGAAGACGGCCTCGCCGCCCTCTTGGGCCTCGGTGGGAACCTCGGCCTCAAAGACGGGACGGGGCACACTACCGTCAGCCGGGTACTCCATGATGGCAGTCGCGATCTTAGTTCCGCCGATATCGACAGAGCAGACGTACTTGTTCTCCATGTCGCTCTCCTTAGGAGATAAAAACAACTACAGGAAATGAAGGCTGCGTTATCGCCGCAGCTTGGTAAAGGTTTCCCGGGTGTCCGAGGTTGGGGTGAAAGCGGTCGGGCGTTGACCTAATGGGTCACGCTCGACCGCTTGAGCCCCAAGATCGGGTGCCCGGGGAAGCTTTACAGGAGACCGTTGTCCTGGAGGACCTTCTTAATAGCCTCGACGTTCTCGCCGGTCATGGCCTTCACCGGGCGCGGCATGGTCGGGCTGTCGAAGATACCCATGAGGTTCATAGCGGTCTTGAAGGCGCCGACGCCACCGGCATAGCCCTGGACGCCCGAGGTGACATCCCAGATATGCGAAATCTCATTGAGGCGATCCTGCTCGGCCTTGACGGTAGCCCAGTCACCAGCCTGAGCGGCCTTCCACTGACGCACGTAGCCCTCGGGCTCAACGTTGGCGAGACCCGGGACGGAACCGTCGGCGCCACCGAGGTAAGCGCCGTCGACAACAACCTCGTGACCGGTGAGGATGCTCATCGGATGGCCGTTCTTCTCGTTCTCCTGAACGAGGTAGCGGAACGAGATGTCATCACCCGAGGAATCCTTGACGCCGGCCAGAACGCCCTCGGCACCGAGCTTGGCAAGGAGCTTCCAGGGGAGCTTGGTGTGGACACACACGGGGATGTCGTAGGCGAAGATGGGCAGGTCGAGTTCCTCATGCAGGATGCGGAAGTGCTCCTCGACCTCGGTCATGCCCTGCAGGGCATAGAACGGGCAGGTGGCGACGAGAGCATCGGCGCCCAGCTCCTGAGCGACCTTACCGTGCTCGATCATGCGCTCGGTCTCGGTGTCGATGATGCCGACCAGAACGGGAACGCGGTGGTCGACGATACGGACGGCCTCGGCGATGATCTGACGGCGACGCTCGTCGGTGGAGAAGACGACCTCGCCCGAGGAGCCCAGGAAGAACAAGCCATCGACGCCGGCATCGATCATGCGGTTGATGCTGCGCTCAAAGGAGGCAACGTCGAGCTGGTGATCTTCGGTATCGGGAACAACGACGGGAGGGATAACGCCGGTGAATTTCTGAGTTGCCACAAGAATCTCCTTAGTTGTCTGGCGGGCAGCCCTATGCCGCCCACTCTTGTTGGCAGTGTCCAGGCCGCCTAGGCCAAAGAACACGGGTAGAACGTTTGGTTAAAGAAGTCGACGACTTCGTTTTCGAACGCATTGATGCGCTCGTGAGCGTATTTGGCATAGACGATATGCCTCCGGTCACACTCAAGACCGTTGAATACGGCAAACTGGCCCTTGGGGTCGCTCGCGGCATCCATGAGCGATGTGCCCATGAGCACCGATCCGCGCACCCGAGACGACAGCGCCTCAAGGCCACCGGGAATTGGATTGGCAACCGCCGTGCAGGCGAGGCCCCGCTCGTCCAGAGCAGAAACCGCCAGCGCGACTCCGCCGCCAAGGCCCTCGCCCCATGCAAAGATGCGGTCGGGGTCCATGCCATCAAGATTGCGCGCCACCTTCGCCAACGCGCAACCCCAACGGACGCGCTCGACAAAAGCGGACGAAGAAATCCCCCGCTGCAGGTCGTCCGCACCAGCAACATCGTCATCCAGCGCGAGGACGGCATACCCCATGGCGGCAAATCTCGTCATGTGATGCCAGCCGCGCACAGGCCGATCGATGTCGTGGAACATCAGGCACAGCGGCACGCGCTCAGATACTCGGGCACGACCGACAGGCTCGATCAAACGAGCGTGAATCGCATCGTCACCGAGCTCAAAGGAGACCTCCGAGTAACGGGCGCAGGGGTTAACAAAGTCAATCGCCGTAATGGCCAGGCCTTGAATCTCAAGATTCGAAGCGCATGTCTCTAAATCAGAAACATCTGCTTGGACATCACCGCGCCAGTCCCGATATTCTGCGAGCCTTGACGAAACCGTTCCAGGAATTCCCACGAGCCCGGGGACAATCAGCTCGTCAACATTGCTCTCGCACTTAGACATGAGCCTCCCCTCCCTTGCAGAAAAACGGAATGATCAAATCGTCAAAATCCTGAATCTCCTCGTGGCCAAAGCCTTCAAAGAACTCATGACGCTTTTCGCAGGTCAGGTTGTTATAGACCGCAAACTGCGTCGCTGGCGGACAGACGATATCGGCTGTGCCAGTGCCAAACAGCACGGGGCATTTGACCATAGGGGCAAAGTTCTTGGAATCGAAGTACGCCAGCTTGGCATAGGCTTCGTCAATACGAGTCGAGTCCTCATCAAACCAGCGAGACCAATAGCGCAGGCCTTCGTAGGCAATGTCGTCGGCATCCAAATCCCAGACCAGGCGGAAATCCGACAGGAAGGGATAGAGGATGGCGGCACGATTGATAAGCTCGCTATTAAGCGCACAGGTCGCAATACCCAAACCGCCGCCCTGCGACGCGCCGTTCACAAACACACGGGCAAGATCGATGCCCTCGAGCTCACGAACAATACGGCACAGGATTCGAATATCTTGGTGTAAGCGGACATAGTAGAGGTTGGCCGGGTCGCCGTCGATGCCGGCGACGATATGCCCGGCAACCGTTGTGCCCTCAAATCCACCAATGTCCTCGGAGGGACCTCCTTGGCCGGGGCAGTCGAGGGCGATGAGTGCCATGCCCATGCCCGCAAACGACGCCTGCTCAAACCAGCTGCGGCTTGCACCCGGATACCCATGAAACTGAAGCACCAATGGCACGGGCTCGTCCGAGACGGGTTTAAGGTACTTGGCATGCAGGCGAGCGCCACACATGCCGGTATACCAGAGGTCGAAAAGCTGGCAGGTCGCGGCATCGGTGACCGATGCCGTCTCGATCGCATAGTCAAGCCCGACAGCGTCGGCCTCGGCCATGCGATCCTTCCAAAAGAGATCGAAATCTGATGGACGGGGCATGGCGCCTCGATATTCACCAAATTGATGTTGTAGCTCCTGAGCACTTGGCATGGCTCGTGAACCCAACCTTTCGAAATCGCAACGGAGGTGCGCCCGGCAAGGGAACCGGGCGCACGGGAGGGAAAGCGAGGTTACTCGCCGAGCTTGGGATGCAGCAGCGACGGCGCAGCGCCGAGCAGCATCTTGGTGTAGGGGTCCTGGGGGTGCTGGAAGACCTGCTTGGCCTCGCCCTGCTCGACGATCTTGCCGCCATTCATAACGATGATGTCGTCAGAGATATAGCGGACCGTCTGGATGTCATGGCTGATGAACACCATGGCCAGGCCGAGCTCCTTCTTAAGGTCAGTCAGCAGGTTCAGAATCTGCGCGCGGACCGAAACGTCCAGAGCCGAGGTGGGCTCGTCGGCGATGATGGCATCGGGGTTCAGCGACAGGGCACGGGCAATTGCGACGCGCTGACGCTGGCCGCCCGAAAGCTGGCCGGGAAGAACCTCGGCAGCGGAGCTGGGCAGACCGGTGAGCTCCAAGAGTTCCTTGACGCGCTTCTCCTGCTCGGCCTCGGTACCCAGGTTGTGGACGCGCATGGGGTCGAGCAGCTGCTCGCGAACGACCATGCGGGGGTTGAGCGCCGTGGCCGGGTTCTGGAACACGACCGAGATGACGCGACCCATGTGGCGACGGTCCTCGGCGGTACGTTTGGTAACGTCCTTGCCCTTAAAGTAGACCTTGCCGCTCGTGGGGGCCTGCAGGCCGCACATGACGTTAGCGGTGGTGGACTTACCGCAACCGGACTCGCCGACGATGCCGATCGTCTGACCGGGCATGAGCTTAATCGTTACACCCTGGACGGCGTGAACCAGGTTGGGGTGCAGAATCGAGCCGGTACGGGTCCTAAAGGTGACGTGGACGTCATCAAGGAAGATGATCGGCTCGACGCCGTTGACTGCGGTATCGCTCATCTACATCACCTCCGCGTGAGGGGTCAAACCATTTGCCTTGAGCACCTCGTCGGGGAGCTCGGAATAGAAGTGCTCGGTGCCGGGCACGCGCTTGAAGACCGGACGGGTATCCAGGCCAATACGCGGATGGCTCGAGCGGGGTGCGAAGCGATCGCCCTTGGGGAAATCGCGCGGGCTGGGAACGGCGCCGGGGACCTGGTGCAGACGGCCCGAGCCGCTCTCGATGGACAGAACGGAGCCCAGAAGACCGCGGGTGTACTCGTGGATCGGGTTGGTGAGCAGCTCCTTGGTGGGTGCCTGCTCGATAACCTGGCCAGCGTACATAACCGTGATGTTATGGGCAACCTCGGCGACCAGAGCCAGGTCATGCGAAACAAAGATCATGGCAAAGCCGAGCTTGGCCTGAAGATCGTTGAGCAGCTTGATGACCTGCTTCTGGACGGTAACGTCCAGAGCGGTCGTGGGCTCGTCGCAGATGACCAGCTTGGGGTCGCGGGTAAGGGCCATAGCGATCAGGACACGCTGACGCTGGCCGCCGGAAAGCTCGTGCGGATAGCTCTCGAGCGTGCGCTTGGGATCGAGGCCGACGAGCTCCAGGAGCTCCTCGGCGCTGCGGGTTCCGCCGCGCTTGGTGAGCTGCTTCATCTGGGCAGAGATGAGCATGGAGGGATTAAGCGAGGACAGGGCGTCCTGATAGACCATAGCGATATCGGTACCGCGCAGGCCGAACCACTCCTTCTTGCTCATCTTGAGCAGGTCGCGACCCTCCCAGAGAACCTCGCCGGAAAGATGCTCGTCATCGTCGGTCAGGCCCATGATGGCCAGCGTGGTGATGGACTTACCGCAACCGGACTCGCCCACCAGGCCCATGGTCTGACCAGTACGAACGTCAAAGTTGACATGGTCGACGACGTTGATATCACCGTGATGCTCAAACTGGATGCAGAAGTCACGGACCGAGAGAATCGGCTCAACGGACTCGTCGGGCACGTGGCGATCGTCACGCTTGAGCTCGACATCGCGCAGGGCGCCAAGGCGAGCGGAGAGGGACTGGGCCTGCTCCTTGTAGGCGCGAACGGGGTCGGAGACCAGCAGGTCGGCCTCGCGACGCTTGGAGGAATCGGTAGGATCCAGGGCAGCGGAGGGAGCAGCGGCCATGGCGTCGGTAATGCCCTCGGAGAGGATGTTGAGCGCCAGGCAGGTGATCATGATGGCTAGGCCCGGGAACAGCGCCTGCCACCAACGACCGGCGAGCACGCCGCCGCGGGCGTCGGCGAGGATGTTGCCCCAGGTAGCGGTGGGCTCCTGGATACCAGCGCCGATGAAGGTCAACGAGGCCTCGAAGATGATGGCGTCGGCGACCAGGGTAACGGTGAAGACCATGATCGGGGCGATGCAGTTACGCAGAACATGCTTAATCAAAATCCACGGAGCCTTGGCGCCGGAAACGATGACCGCGCGGACATAGTCCTCGCCGTACTCGGACACGATATTGGCGCGTACGATACGGGCAATCTGCGGAGTGTACATAAAGCCGATGGCGAAGATGATCGACGGCACGGAGTTGCCCAGGATGGAGACGAAGACGGCCGCGAGGGCGATGCCCGGGATGGACATGATGATGTCCAAGATACGCATGATCGTCTCGGAGACGGCCTTGCGCGAAACCGCTGCAAGGGCGCCCACGACCGAGCCGCAGACCAGAGCCATGGCGGTGGCGCCAAAGCCGATAATCAGCGAGTAACGACCACCGTAGAGCATACGCGACAGAATGTCGCGACCCTTATCGTCGGTACCGAAGATAAATCCGTTGCCGGGAGCCTGGCGAGCCGTAAAGATCTCGACCGGGCTATAGGGGGCAAGAAGGGGCGCCAGAATCGCAGTCAGGGCGACCAGCACCAGCACGACGGCGGCAATCTTAGAAGACAGCGTCATCTTCTTCCAGCCACCGAGCTTGAGCCCCTTGGAGGCAGCCTTCTCGAGCTGCTCGGTTTGCTTCTCTCGAATCTTTACCATAATCTACACCGTCCTGATGCGCGGGTTGATGAGCAGGTAGAGCATGTCAACCACGATGTTGATGATGATGAAGGCAAGAGCAACGACGATGACGACGCCCTGAACCAGGTTCGCCTCGTTGCCCTGAACGCCCTGCAGAATCGCGGTGCCCATGCCGGGGAGGTTGAAGATAACCTCGATGACGACGGCGCCGCCCATGAGGTAACCGATCTTAAGACCGAGGGTGGTGACCGGGGTGATCAGCGCATTGCGAAGAACGTTGATGCCGACGACGACCTTCTCGGGAACGCCGGCGCCGCGAGCCATACGGACATAATCCTTGTCGAGCTCCTCGACCATGGCGGTACGCACGATACGAGTCATCTGGCCCGTCAGCGGAAATGCCAAGGCGATAGCGGGCATGATCATACGCCCCAGATAGCCAACCGGATTCGTGGTGAAGTGAGGCAGAGCGCCCGATGCCGGGAGCACCTTAAGGTAGGAAGAGAACAGCAGGATCAACAGAACGGCAAGCCAGAACGACGGGGTTGCCAAGCCGGCGATGGAAAAGACACGGATTACTTGGTCCGGCCATTTGTCGCGATACAGTGCCGCGATGACGCCGAGCAAAAACGAAACGACCGCACCGATGGCAAGACCGATGAAGGTCAGCTGCATCGTGACGGGCAGGGCCGTGGAGATGCGCTTGGCAACGGAGTTGCGGGCAGCACCATAGGTGCCCATGTCGCCATGGATCAAATCGCCCATATAGCGCACGTAGCGCACGGGCCAGGGGTCGTCCAGACCATACTTCTCATGGTACTCGGCAACCGCCTCGGGCGAGGCACCGTCACCCAACGCCGTGTAGGCGGGGTCGGTCTTGGAGAACGACATAAGGAAGAACACCAGGACGGTGACGCCCAATGCCATGATCGGCAGCGCCACAAGACGCCTTCCAATCAAACGTAGCAAGTTGTTCACGTTCTCTCCCCTTTCTTTTGTCGGTAGGACCAACTGGTATATGAGTACGGATACTCATTACAAGACCCGAGCGACATCGTTGCCGCCCGGGTCTTTGTTTCAACTATGAGGATACGGTCCCAACGACCGACATCCTGCATATAGACTCAAGCGAGTCTTACGCCTTGACGGTCGCAACGCCCCTGAAGGACATGCTCGTCGTGCCGATGCCCTTGAAACCATCGAGGGCCTCGCCATTGGGCGCAGTGGACGGATCGTCCCAAGAAGCGGAGACGGTCTTGACGTGGACAACGGGGTACAGAACGGCGTTGTCGGCAATGATGTCGAAACACTCGTTCCACTTCTTCTGCTGCTCGTCGCCCTCGGCGGCAAGAGCCTCGTCCATGAGACCGTGGAGCTTCTGCCACTCAGCGGACTCCTTCCACGGGCAACGGGTCTGCATCCAGACGTTGTCGCCGTACCACCAGTTGAGCAGCAGGTCGGGGTCGGCGCCGAAGCAGGAAGGATCGCCAGGGGCAAGGAGGATATCGTAGGCCTCGCCGCCGTCGATGGCGGCGTAGGTGGCCGGCGAGGTATCGGTCTGGATGGTCACATCGAAGCCGAGAGCGTCGAGGTCGTTCTTGACCTGGGCGGCCATGCCCTTAATCTGCTCGTTGTCGGTGGTGCGCAGGGTGATGGCACCCGGGGTGATGCCAGACTCCTCGATGAGCTTCTTAGCCTTCTTGGTGTCGGTCTTGTACACCGTGGAAGCCTCATGATAGTTGGTGAAGCTCTTGGGCAGGTAGCAGCTGGCAGCGGTGGCAAGGCCGGCGAAGGTGTTGCTGACCATCTTCTCGGTGTCGAGCGCATACATGACAGCCTGACGGACCTTGACGTTGTTCCAAGGCTCCTTGGCGACGTTGAACATGATGAAGCGGGTGCCGAAACCCTGAACGTTGTCAATCTTGCAGCCGGCGCTCTCGAGCTGGTCGACGGCGTCAGCGGTAACGAGCTCCATAACGAGCGTGGAGCCCTCCTGCTGAGCGGTAACGCGAGCAGTGGGGTCGGTCAGGATGCTGTACTGGATCTTCTTATCCTCGGCAGCATACTCACCGTTGTACTCGGGGTTGGGAACCAGGGTGATCTCGGTATCGGAGATAGAGTCGTACATCCAGGGGCCGGAGCCGATCGGCTGCTTGGCGCGATCCTCCTCGGTCTGGGTGGCCGGGGTAACGCGGACGATGGCCAGACGATCCTTGAGCAGGGAGAAGTTGGGGACCTTGGTCTTGACCGTCACGGTGCTGGCGTCCTTGGCCTCGATGGACTCGAAGGGCTGGAAGAACGGAGCATAGGTAGCGGAAGCAGCGCAAGCGGTGTAGGAGGCAACGACATCGTCAGCGGTGACCTCGGTGCCATCGGAGAACTTGGCGCCCTTGCGGATGGTGACCTCGAAAGTGGTGTCGTCCACAGACTTGGGATCGTCGGTGGCGAGCTCGTTGAAGGTGCTGTAGTCGTGGTAATCGATGCCGTAGAGGCCCTCGACGACGTGCCAGTTAGCACCCAGGCCCACAGCGGAGCCGGTGCTGGCGGGATCGAAGCTGGACGGAGCGTAAGCGGAACCAGCGGTGATCACGCCGCCGCCACGGTTGGCGGAATCGGTGGAGCCGGAAGCGGAACCCTCGTCGCTAGAGCTGCCACCGCAGCCAGTGAGACCAAGGCCGGCGACAGCAGCGACGCTGCCGGTGAGGCCGAGGAACGAACGCCTGGACATACCCTTGTTGATGATGGCCATGTCTTCTCCTATCAATAGAGAATCTTACTCGGGAGCACCTAGACTTGCCCCCGCGCAACTTGCGGACGATATATACCTTACCTACCGACGAACCCAACTGAGGTGCCGCGCTCGGCGACCGATACATACATACGCTTGAACGGTATTTACTACCGTTCACCGAATTCATTGACAAATGATTCGCCAGACAGTATGTATCGAAGAGGTGAGATATCAGTCTTCGTCAACCCGCAGGATAGCAGGGTTGTTCACCATGACTAGTCAAACGTTTTAGCGTTAATAAAACCCGAAACCAGCATGCAATCATGGCGAAATAAATGGTTGAAAATCACGCAATCATGTATATCAGTAGTTTAGGCTCGTGTTTAGCTATCGGAATGGCCAGCCGCCGCCTCGGCGCGCTCGGCATTCCACGCAACGAGCGCCTCGTGGACCGCCTTGGCAACATCGGCAGGTATGCCGCGAACTTCCGCGATCTCTTGCTCGCTCGCCGCGCGCAAACGCTTCATCGAACCAAAATGGCGCATAAGGGCACGTTTTCTGGTGGGTCCCACGCCTGGAACGTCATCGAGTACCGAAACTGTCATGGCTTTATCGCGCAACTCACGATGGAATGTGATTGCAAAACGGTGCGATTCATCGCGCACCTGTTTAATTAGATAGAGCGAAGCAGACCCGGTCGGCAGCACGACGGGAGTCTCGTCCCAAGGCACAAAAACTTCCTCATCGGCCTTTGCCAAGCCACAAACTGGTATATCGAGCCCAAGAGCCTCAAGTTGCTTGATCGCAGCGGTCAATTGCGGCTTACCGCCATCGACAACGAGCAAATCGGGGCGCGAGCCAAAGCGCTCGTCGGCCATGCGCTCGGGAGCATAGCGTCGTCCCAAAACCTCGGACATCGACACGAAGTCGTTTGCCTCGTCCAATTCGGCCTGAATTTTAAAACGACGGTACTGGCTCTTGTCGGCGCGTCCGTTGGTAAACACCACCATCGAGGCGACGGTAAAGGTTCCATGCAGCGTCGAGATATCGAAGCACTCGATACGCATCGGCGGCGCCGGCAGCGCCAGCGCGCTTTCGAGCTCCAGGAGCGCTTGATTGGTGCGGTCGTCAGCGTACCCCGTTCGCATCATGTAGCGCATGAGGGCATGGCGCGCATTTTTGGATGCCATATCGAGCAAACGGTGCTTTTCGCCACGCTGCGGCCTATGGAGATGGCAGGAACGCTCGCGCTTGCCTGCAAGCCACTCCCCCAGCGCCTCCGCATCCTCAAGCTCGACAGAGAGGTTTATCTCAGCTGGAATATCGGCCGTCTCGTCGTAATAGCGCTTAAGAAAGCCCGACTGGAGCTCTTCCTCGTCAACATCAAGACCCTTGTCAAGAATGAACTCGCAGGTTCGAACCGTTCGACCCTCACGCACGACAAAGACGCAAGCGGCGGAGATGGTCTCCTCGCGATAGAAACCGATGACATCGATATCGACACTGGAGGGAAAAACGACTTGCTGACGGTCGTCCAGACCCCTGATGACCTCCAAACGACGTTTGACGCGTGCCGCGCGCTCAAAGTCGAGCGCCTCGGCGGCATCCGTCATCTCGGAGGTCAGCTCATCGACGACATCCTTGCGATGGCCCGACAAAAAACGTTCGACACGTTTGACGTTCTTGGCATAGTCCGTAGGAGAAATCGCGCCGACACACGCACCCGGGCCGCGCCCGACATGGTAGTCAAAGCAGGGACGCCCGTTTTGCGCGCAAATCATATTGACGATGTCTTCCTCGCCCCTGTGGGACTCGACGATACGACGACAACGACGCCACTCCGCACAGGATGCGGAGCAGATGGGGATAACCTTGCGCAGCGTATCTATCGTCTCACGTGCCGCACGGCTATCGGTATAGGGACCAAAATAACGCGTTCCCGGCTTATGACGCTCGCGCGTATATTTGATAGCGGGATACAGGTCGCCCTTTGTAATGGCGATAAAGGGGTAGCTCTTGTCATCCTTGAGGTCGACGTTAAAGTACGGATGGTACTGACCAATCAAATTGCGCTCGAGCACCAACGCCTCGTGCTCGGTCTCCACCACGATATAGTCAAAGCTCGCCACCAGCTGCATCATCAGCGGGATCTTTTGACGCTCATCCTGCAGTGTCACGTACTGGCGCATACGGGAACGCAAGTTTTTTGCCTTGCCCACGTAGATGACATCGCCCTTGGCATCCTTCCAAAGGTAGCATCCGGGCTGTGTGGGAACGCGCGAAACCTGCTCGGCAAGCGTTGGAATGTTGTCGTGACCGGCCACACGCACCTACTTGCGACGAAGCAGCGCCGAGACCTCAGGCATCTTAAGGACGACGGCAAGGCCAAAGGTAACAGCAAGCGAGACGACACCCGCAACGCAAACGTAGCCAAGAGTAATCAGAATCGAGCCGCCAAGTGCCCCGACAAAGTGTTCAAGCACCCACATGACGCCGGCGCCTGCGGCAGCACCTAGACCACCGAGCAAAAGGCCAAAGAAACCGCCATGCAGGATAGATTTGACCTGAAGGCCACGCAGGCGACGACGCAGCCACCACAGCGAACAGCCGACCAAGATCACGTAGTCGACAACATACGAAAGCGCGATTGCCGGCATACCGAAGCCCAGCACAACGCCAAACAGCAGAACCGAGCCGGCCTGGCCGATGGCAGAATACAGGCAATAGCGGCTATAGGGCTTCATGTCGAGCAAGGCAGAGAAGCTCTTCTGCATCAACACGACCACGCCGTAGAGCGGCAGCGAGAGCGCTAGGTAGACAAGGTACTCGGACACCAGCGCCACTCCGGATTCATCGAACTTGCCAGCACAGTAGATCATGTTGAGCGGACGTGCGAAGACAATCAGGTACAGTGCGAACGGAATCAGGAAGAACAGCATCTGGGCGACGCCACGCGAAATGCCCGTGCGTACGCTGTCGTAATCCTTCTCCTGTGCGTCGTGAGAGAGCTCGGTATAGAGCGCCGTCGAAAGCGAGGCGGCAATCAGCGCGTAGGGCAGCGTGTACCACAGGCGCGCATAGGCGATGACGGAAGGACCAGTCTCGGGCTGGACCACCAGCGCGGCAGCGTTGGTGATAGAAGTCGAGACAAACATGCACACCGTGGCGAGCAGCGTCGGGATACCGAGCGCAATCGTCTGGCGCAGCGCGGGGTCCTTAAAGTCGATATGGATATGGGGATGCACGCCGTGCTTGCTAAGCGCGGGAATCTGACATGCCATCTGAACAAAGACACCGAGGGTCGTACCGGCCGCAATCAAGATGATGCCGGCACGTTCGCCAAACTGTGCGGACACGGGCGCAAAACCCATAAAGCTCGCAATGACGATCACATTGTTGAGGACCGGGGCAAACGTCGACCAGAAGTAGTCGCGGTGTGCGTTGAGAACGCCCGAGAACACCGAGCCCAAACCATAAAACAGAATCTGGATGGCAAAGAAACGGAACATGAACGCAGCGGTATCCATGCTGCCGCCGTCACCCGAAAGGAACGATTGCGTCCAGATAAAGCCCGGGGCGAACACGGTCCCCAGCAACGAAATGCCACCCAGCACCAAAAGCAGAATGCCGAGCAGGTTGCCCACGTACTCGTTCGAGGCCTCGCGACCCTGCTCACGCCTCACGCCCATGTACACGGGCAAAAACGCCGTCACGAGCATGCCGCCCATCACGAGTTCGTAGAGCATATTGGGCAGGTTGTTGGCGACCTGATAGGAGGACGAAAGTAGCGACATGCCGATAGCGGCCGCCATTGCCCACGTGCGGATAAAACCGGTGACGCGAGACACAATGGTCAGGATGGTCATAAGCCCGGCGGAACGACCAACCGTGGAGTAGTCCGACGAGCCCATGTCGTCAGTGTCATCTCGCGACGAAGAAGCTTCGGATGAGGGTGTCTGAGGCGCAGATTCTTTTGCAAAATGAGCTCCGCGCTTCAATTCTTCCTGCGCCATCGCTCAGTCCTCTCTCGTAATCGCGGCAACCGTCGCCCCGCAAAATGCAATTAAATCATCGGGTGCAAGCTCGAGCTGATAACCACGCTTGCCTCCCGAAATAAAAATGGTATCCCAAAGGACACATGTCTCATCAATGAGCGTCCGGTAGCGTTTTTTCATACCGACCGGGCTGCAGCCGCCGCGAACGTAGCCAGTCGCCGCAAGCAAATCCTTCACATGCATCAAGGCCAAGGACTTCTCCCCCGCGGCACGCGCGGCGGACTTTAGATCGAGCTCGTCGGCAACAGGGATACAGCACACGACATAGTCGTTGGACGGTGTCACGCAGACCAAAGTCTTAAATCCTTGACCGGGCTCCTCGCCAAGCTGCTCCGAAATCGCGACACCCAGGCCCACCGACTCATCACCATCGTCTTCGTACGTATGTAGAACATAGGAAATGCCGGCGCTTTCCAGCTCGCGCATCGCATTGGTTTTTGGCGTCTTTACAGCCTTTGCCATGACATATCCTTTCCCTCGCATTCGGACGCAAGGATTAAGTATATGTCCAATTCGGCTGCATACGTCACTTCGGCACAGCAAGCGCCATCGAATCACAAGGAGTCGATGGCGCCCATAAACTGAATCGCCTATTTATTGAGCATCAAGTTGAGCCTGACGCTCCCGGTCACGCCTGAGCAACGGCGCCAAAAACTTGCCCGTATAACTCTGCGGACAGTCCGCAACCTGCTCCGGTGTGCCCGAAACCACGACGGTTCCGCCGCCGTTACCGCCCTCGGGACCCATATCGATCAGGCGGTCGGCAACCTTGATGACATCAAGGTTGTGTTCAATCACCAGCACCGTGTTGCCCGCATCGACCAAGCGCTGCAGCACATCGAGCAGCTGGCGGACGTCCTCAAAATGAAGGCCGGTCGTCGGCTCGTCCAAAATATAGAACGTCTTGCCCGTCTGGCGTCGATGAAGCTCCTTGGCGAGTTTCACACGCTGCGCCTCGCCGCCCGAAAGCGTCGTGGCGGGCTGGCCCAGGCTCACGTAGCCCAAGCCTACATCGTACAGCGTCTGGAGCTTGCGCTTAATCTGCGGGATATTCCCAAAGAAGGCCAGCGCCTCGGTGACGCTCATGTCGAGCACGTCCGAGATGGTCTTGCCACGGTAGGTGACCTCGAGTGTCTCGCGGTTGTAGCGTTTACCGCCGCAAACTTCGCAGGGAACGTAGATATCAGGAAGGAAGTGCATCTCGATCTTGATCTGCCCGTCGCCCTTGCACGCCTCACAGCGCCCGCCACTCACATTAAAGGAGAAACGACCCGGCGAGTAGCCGCGCGCCTTCGACTCCGGCGTACTCGCAAACAGCGCGCGAAGATCATCCCACAGGCCGATATAGGTAGCAGGGTTGGAACGCGGCGTGCGGCCAATCGGCGACTGGTCGATATCGATAACCTTATCGATACACTCGATGCCCTCGATTTTCTTATATGGACCCACAGGGCGCGTCGAACGGTGAATGGCATTCGTAAGGGCAGGCGCAATGGTATCGGTAACCAGGGAGCTCTTGCCCGATCCCGACACGCCGGTAACAACCGTAAGCGTACCAAACTCGATTTTGGCAGTAACGTTTTTGAGGTTGTTGGCTCGAGCGCCCGTAATTTTAAGGCAGCCGCGACCGGGCTTGCGCCGTTCATCAGGCACCCGGATCATTCGTTTGCCGGTCAGATAAGCGCCCGTCATCGACTCAGGACACGCCATGATATCGGCAGGCGTTCCCGCCGCGACTACGTGTCCGCCGTTGACGCCGGCGCCGGGCCCCATGTCGATCACGTAATCGGCGGCACGGATTGTATCCTCGTCGTGTTCGACGACGATAACGGTATTGCCGATATCGCGCAGGCGCTCGAGCGTCTTGATCAAGCGCTCGTTGTCACGCTGATGAAGACCGATCGAGGGCTCGTCCAGAATATAGAGCACGCCCATGAGACCCGCGCCGATCTGCGTTGCCAGGCGAATACGCTGCGCCTCGCCACCGGAAAGCGTCGCCGAGGCACGATCGAGCGTCAGATAGTCGAGTCCAACATCGACCAGAAAACGCAAGCGCTCCAGGATTTCCTTGACGATACGGCCGCCGATAAACTGTTGGCGCTCGGTGAGTTCCAGGCCCTCAAAAAACTCGAGCGATTCACGGCACGACAGGCAACAAACCTCGTAAATGGACTTGCCGCCCACGGTGACGGCGAGCATCTCAGGGCGCAAACGAGCGCCGTGGCAGCTCGAGCACGGCTCCTCGCGAATGTACTTCTCCAGGCGCGCCTTGGTGTTCTCGTTCGTCGTCTCGGTATAGCGTTCGTACAGGATGTTGCGAACGCCCGAAAACTTGGTATCCCACTGGCTGCGACGTCCGTCGAGCTTTTGGTAGTCGACCGAGATCTTCGTATCGCCCAGGCCATCCAAGAATGCACGACGCACGCGAGGGGGCAAGTCCTCCCACGGCGTATCGGTGCTCACCTTAAAGTGTTTGCAGACCGCAGCAAAAATCTGCGGATAGTAGTTCGAGTTGCCAAACAGGCTACCAAAGACTCCGTCAGCAATGGACTTCGAGGGGTCCTCGATCAACGCCTCGGCATCAACGGTTTTCTTAAAGCCCAGGCCGTCGCACTCAGGACATGCGCCATAGGGAGCGTTGAACGAAAAATCACGCGGCTGAAGATCGTCAATGGAGTGACCATGCTCCGGGCACGCCAAGGCCAACGAATACTCCAGCAGCTCGCCCTCGGTCCCCTCGGGAGCATCACGATCGGGCAGCATGTACACGTTTACATTGCCGTGAGCCAGCGCGGTCGCCTGCTCAACAGACTCGGCGATACGGCCCAGAGAGTTCTCACGGATCACGATGCGATCGACTACGACCTCGATATCGTGCTTGAACTTCTTGTCCAGATCGATCGGATCGTCGAGCGAGCGCACTTCACCGTCGACACGCACGCGGCTAAAGCCCTCGGCGCGAAGGTCCTCAAACAGTTTGGTGTACTCGCCTTTTCGCCCGCGCACCACCGGTGCCAGCACAAACGCGCGGCGGCCCTCCCCCGCCGCCAAGACCTTGTCGGCAACCTGGTCGGTCGTCTGACGCTCAATGACGCGGCCGCATTCGGGACAGTGCGGGGTGCCCACACGGGCGAACAGCAGGCGCAGATAGTCATAAATCTCGGTTACGGTGCCAACCGTCGAGCGAGGGTTTTTAGACGTCGTCTTTTGGTCGATCGACACCGCCGGCGAAAGGCCGTCGATTGAATCCAAGTCGGGTTTGTCCATCTGGCCCAAGAACTGGCGCGCATAGCTCGAAAGGCTCTCGACGTATCGACGCTGGCCCTCGGCATAGATAGTGTCAAATGCCAGCGAACTCTTGCCCGAGCCAGAAAGACCGGTAATGACCACGAGTTGGTCACGCGGAATGGAAACATCGATATCACGGAGGTTGTGCTCACGAGCGCCGCGAATAACGATAGAAGAATCAGACATGGAAGCTCCTTGCCTCCTATTGCATCGAATCATACTGTCGATGAGTTTAGCGCACTCGACGCGCACAGATGTTCGTAATACAAGATTCGCAGACCTTTAGCTTTGCGTATCGGATGCTTTGTTTCTCGAAATGCCGTGGAAAGGTTACAGTAATCTACTACTGAACTTAATTTGCTGTAACAGAGGAACGTCCATGACCGAAGATATCCCCCTTGAAATCACTTCGAGCGACATGGCCAATCTGCCCATATTCATCGCCGTCCTTATCGTGGCCACCGTCGTCGTGCGCGTGTATTTTTCAATCAAACACAATGAAAAGCCGCCCATTGCCCGCGTCTTTTGGTGCGCGACGCTCCTCATCCCGCTCGGCATGGTAGCTGCATGGATTACGAATCAATTGCTCGTAAATGAGGACAATTCCCTATGGGTCCTTTCTTATTCGGCGCTCGGTGCTGCCGCCGTCATACTTCTTGTCGAGCCTTTGGTTTCGGGACATATCGACCAAACCGATCTTGCGACGGGAACGGTTGCCTGTATTTGCCGTGACATCCTTGTCATCGCCGCTGTTTCAGCGCTCTCGTTCGTTTCACTCGAAATTGCCTGTAACGAAACGTTCTATCGCATTCCCGCCAACTCATTCGGGTTTTCCGTCGGGCTGCTCGCGACGGTTCTGCTCTCCCTTTATTTGCTGGGACAGCGTCATGGAGGCGTCATGGCCCTCGTGCCCGTCGCCTGTTGCATCCTTGGCATTGCCGAGCACTTCGTCATAACGTTTAAAGGCGAAGCCATCCTGCCAAGCGATATCTTGGCCCTCGGCACCGCAATGGAAGTGAGCGAGGGATACGAGTTTACCTTTACCGCCGGAATCGTAACCTCTCTCGCCCTGCTGGAGATTTCCCTGGGGCTTCTTTCGCTTATCCGACCGCGAAAGCTCCGTACGCCCACCCATGTCTTCCCCGCAATCGCCGCTAACCTCTGCGCTTTTCTGCTAGTGACCGTTGTGGAGCTCTCGGGCTTTTCCAGCATCGACTTGGAGCAGGCGCTGGATTTTGGATTTGACCGTTGGCAGCCCATCACCACATATACGTCTCAGGGTTTTATCACTTCGTTCACCGAAATGGCCAACGAGTTGCCCATTGAGAAGCCCGAAGGCTATACGCCCGATGAGGCGCAGAGCATCGAGCAGGAGCTCGCCGCCGCCTACGACAGCACGTATGGCTCGAGCGAGCAGCGCGCGGCTGCCGTTGCCCAGTTCAATGAAATCAAGCCGACGATTGTTGCCGTCATGAACGAGAGTTTTAGCGACCTTTCGTGCTTTGAGCAGCTCCAGGCGGCCGGGTACACCGGCCCCGCATTCTACAACTCGCTTCCCGACACACTTGTTCGCGGCACCATGCTCGCTTCGGTCACCGGTGGCGGAACGGCAAACTCCGAATTCGAATTTTTGACCGGAGCGACAACGGCCTTTGTCGGATTAGGCAAGATCCCCTATCAGCTGTATCAGATGAATGGCGTCAACAGCCTGGCAAAGGACCTTAAAGAGCTTGGGTATACCGCTACCGCTATGCACCCGCAAAACCCCGTCAACTACCATCGAGATAAGATCTATCAGCAGCTGGGCTTTGGAGACTTTCTTTCAATCGGCGATTTCGAAGGTGCGCCCTGTTACCATGCCGGCGTATGCGACTACGCCACCTACGACAAGATACTCGACCTGCTTAGAACCGACGAAGCGCCGCAGTTCATCTTTGACGTCACGATGCAAAATCACGGCGGCTACGACTATGGCACCGTTCCCGCCGAAGAGCTGACAAACTATTGGGTCGAGGGAGCCAGCGAGGGCGCCAATAGCGCGCTCAACACCTATCTCACCTGCATCAACGCATCCGACCGGGACCTCGAGTACTTTATCAACGAGCTCCGCAATATCGGCAGACCGGTTGTTCTTGTCTTTTTTGGCGACCATCAGCCGAGCGCCGCAACGACTCTCAACGACGAGCTGTACCCTCAGGAAGATACGGCAAGCCACGCTTTCCGTGTCTATCAGTCAACCTATTTCGTCTGGGCTAACTATGAAATCGCCGGCAATACCGAGCTCAACGTCTACGACACCGTCGGGGCAAACGAGATTGCAGCCATTACCCTTAATAAGATCGGCGCCCCGCTCACCGACTATCAAAAGGCCCTGCTTGCAACAAGGTCAGATGTGCCCACCATCAATGTCGCCGGCTATCTCGGTGCCGACGGGCTGCGCTACAACTTGGAATCTGAAGACAGCCCATACACCTCGACGATCGACAAGCTGCAGCGCATGCAATACCTCGAGTTCGCCAGCAAAGTTCAGTAAGCCCGCCCATTCGCTTGGGCCCATCGTATTGCAAGCACGCTCGGCCCAAATGCATCGCAAATGACTCCCGCTCGCAAACGAGGGTACAATGACGCTCGTGTCACACCGCGGGGCTCCGGCCCCAACATATACAAAGGAGTCAAACATGGGTTGCGAGCACGCACAGGCAGCCGGCGGGCAAACGTCGCCGTCGCAATTTGAGGAGAATACGCTGTCCGAGGTCAAGCGCGTTATCGCCGTGCTTTCCGGTAAGGGCGGCGTCGGCAAGTCATTCGTCACCGGCGCCATCGCCACGGAGCTTTCCCGCCACGGTCACAAGGTCGGCGTCCTCGATGCCGATATTACCGGCCCCTCTATCCCTAAGATGTTCGGCATGAGCGGACGTCACGTCCATGCCCTCGGCAATCTTATGCTGCCCGAAATCTCCGAGCACGGCGTCAAGGTTATGAGCTCTAACCTGCTGCTCCAAAACGAAACCGACCCCGTGCTCTGGCGCGGCCCGGTTATCGCGGGTGCCATCAGGCAGTTCTGGAGCGAAACCTCATGGGGCCCCATCGACTACCTGCTGGTCGACATGCCTCCGGGAACGGGCGACGTCGCCCTCACTGTCTTCCAGTCGCTGCCCGTCGATGGCATCGTCATCGTCACGAGCCCGCAGGATCTGGTCTCGATGATCGTCGCCAAGGCGGTCAACATGGCCGAGAAGATGAACGTGCCCATTCTGGGAATCGTCGAAAACATGAGCTATATCGAGTGCCCCGATTGCGGCAAGAAGATCGAAGTCTTTGGCAAGAGCAAGCTCCCCGAGGTCGCCGAGCGTTACAACCTCGAGATTCTAGGGCAGCTTCCCATCAATCCGGCACTCGCCGAGGCTTGCGACAAGGGCGAGGTTGAGACCGCACTGCCCGACGGTATGCTGCCCCAAGCCGTCTCTGCTGTCGAGGCCATTGCCCCGCACGAGACCGCCGAGGCCTAAGTGAACACAAACGCCTCCTATGACGTCTTGGTAATCGGCGGCGGGGCCTCGGGTCTCGCCGCCGCCATTACGGCCGCACGCGCAGGCAAAAGCGTCTGCATCGTTGAGCGCGATGTTGCCTGCGGCCTTAAACTCCTTGCGACCGGCAACGGCCGCTGCAACCTTTCCAACGAATCAATTGATTTCCAGCGGTACAACCACCCCGCATTCGTCGAATCCGTCATGGGTCCCCGGCCCGAGCAAGAGCTCGGCAGTTTCTTCTCCTCGCTGGGCATCATGACGACCTCCGAGGAGGGCCGGCTGTATCCGCGCTCCCTTCGTGCCGAATCGGTGCGCGATGCGCTTCTCAACGCTTGCAATCACCTGGGTATCACCTTGATCTGTGGAGCAAACGTTGCCTCGGCATTCAAAGCCCCCGAGGGCTGGGTACTCCAAATAGACCGTCCCGCGCGAGCACTCAAGGCAAAAAAGCACGACGACCGAAAATCGGAGGTTCGCTCGCTTCGGAAGGCGCTTGCCGACACCCCTCGCAAGAACGAGACGCTGCAGGCAAAGGCCGTAATTATCGCTACGGGCGGCAGCCCCGCCGACATCGCGAAGACGTTCAATCTTTCCCTCACACCGCAGCATCCCGTCCTCTGCCCTGTGTCGGCATCGGTCTTCGGCGACCAGACTGCGCTCAAGACGCTGGATGGCCTGCGCGTCCGCGCCCGTTTGACGCTCACCCGCAATCACGAGGAGCTCTGGCACGAAGACGGCGAAGTGCTCTTCCGAACCTTTGGCATTTCGGGCGTTGCTGCCTTTAACCTCTCCCGTCGCGTTCAGCGCGACGACACGATTCTGCTCGACGTTTTCCCCGACCTCTCCAAAGACGTGTTGCTCAATATGCTCAATCAGCGAGTTGCGTTGCTCGGCGGCTTTTCACCCCGCGACCCCCGCTGGCTCGACGGCATGCTTGCCCCGCAGTTCTCTCACGTTGTCTGCACCGCATTCGAACAGTGCCACCCCGGGTCGTACGACGTCATCCATCTGGTCTCAATCCTCAAGCACTTTAAGATGCTCGTCGAGGGAACGACAGAGGAGCGTTCGGCCCAGGTCACGCGCGGCGGCGTGCCCATCGAGAGCGTCTCAGCTCCCAACCTCTGCGTGAGCAACGCGGCAGACGCCCCACTTTACATCTGTGGCGAGGCGCTCGACATCGATGCCGATTGCGGCGGTTTCAACCTTGCATGGGCTTGGATCTCGGGTATTCGCGCTGCAAGCAGCCTATAGCCGCGCAGTCTATAATCAAAACGCATTCGGGCCGTCTGGGACACCGGGCGGCCTCTTTCTTGCATCTAAGGAGACCTCGATGATCGAAATCACCCAAGTCCACGCGTCACTCGATGAGGCCGGCGACGAAGCCGCCTGCCTTGCTATTGGTAGACGCGCCGTCAAACGAGCCCTGCGATGCGAGGATTCCCAGATTAAAGCCATTGAGCTCCATCGCAAGTCAATCGACGCCCGTAAAAAACGAGATGTCCATTTTATTTTGAGCTTTCGAGTCGAGCTGACAAGCTCCCGACTCGAGCAGGAGGTGGTCGACCGCGTCGCCGAGCGCGACCGCTCGCGCATCCGCATGGTAGACGGCGAGGCTCCTTCATTCCCCAACCCTGTCCCAAATGCACCCAAGGGGCGTCCCGTCGTTGTCGGCGCCGGTTGCGCCGGTCTCTTCGCCGCCCTGACCCTTGCCGAAGCGGGCCTTAAACCCCTGCTCATCGAGCGCGGCGACCCCGCGCTTCGCCGCTCGGAAGCGATTGATCTCTTTCTTAAGGAGCGTATCCTCGACCCCGAAAGCAATATCCAATTTGGCCTGGGCGGCGCAGGGACCTTCTCGGACGGCAAGCTCAACACGGGAACCAAGAATCCTGCCCATCGACTGATTCTTGAGACCTTCGTCAAAGCGGGCTCACCTCGCGACATCCTGTGGGACGCCAAACCGCACATTGGCTCCGACATCCTACCCACCGTCGTCACCAACATTTCTCAGCGCATCGAGCAGCTCGGTGGAACCGTCCGCTATCGAACAAGGCTCGTCAATATTCGAACCGATGAATCTGGCGCCATCACCGGCGTCGATGTCCAACCGCCCCAAGAAACCACAAGCGAGACAATCGCCACAAAGCACCTCATTCTCGCCTGCGGCCATTCCGCCCGCGACGTATTCGAGCTTCTCAAAGAACATGACGTTACCCTCGCGCAAAAGACCTTTGCCATGGGTGTGCGCATCGAGCATCCACAGCATGACATCGACCGTGCCCAATATGGCCCTTCGGCGGGACACCCGGCACTCGGAGCAGCCCCCTACAAGCTTGTCGCCCATCTCCCCAACGGCCGCAGTGTGTTCTCGTTTTGCATGTGCCCCGGCGGACAGGTTGTCGCGGCTTCTTCCGAGCAGGGCCATCTGTGCGTCAACGGTGCCAGCCTCAATGCCCGCGACGGGCGCAACGCAAATGCCGCCCTACTCGTCAACGTCACACCCGACGACCTTCCCGGCGATGATCCGCTCGCAGGCATTGAGCTCCAGCGCGCCTGCGAGCGAGCCGCCTATCGCCTGGGTGGCTCTAACTGGAACGCGCCGGCACAGCTCGTCGGAGATTTCCTTGCGGGGCGCGCCAGCACGGCACCCGGAAAGGTAAAACCAACCTATCCACTTGGCGTGACCTGGACGGCGATCGACGATGCCCTCCCGCAGCATATCGTCGAATCGCTTCGTTTGGGAATTCCCCTGCTCGGTAAGAAACTGCGTGGCTATGACCGCCCCGATGCGGTCCTCACTGGCGTGGAGACGCGTTCGAGCTCCCCGGTTACGGTCATCCGCGATCGAACATGCCACGCCGTGTCGACCCCGGGCCTTTACCCTTGCGGCGAGGGTGCCGGATATGCCGGCGGCATCATGAGTGCCGCCACCGACGGCATCCGTTGCGCTGAGGCGCTGATAGCAGACCTCTAGTGCACGAACTCTCGCGTCCGAACGACACAGGCCCCGAGTTCCACAGGGAACTCGGGGCCTGTTCACTACTTCCTGAATCGTGCACCCTGGCGTTTTCTGCCCGAAGCAAAGGTAGAGCCCTTGCGAGCCTGCGAACGCAAACGCTCAATCGTTTCGTCCTCAGATGCGCCCTCAAGCATCGCCCGAATCTGAACGACGGCATCGCGCAGACGCGCCGCCTCCTCAAAGTCCATGGCGGCGGAAGCGTTACGCATGTCTTCCTCCATGGTCTCGACAATCCGCACGAGCTCGTCATGCGGTAGCCCTTCCAGCTGCTCGGCAAGCGTTTGCTCGGGTGCCACCGTCTCCGGCGCGGCGCCCTCGCCGTTTTCATCGGGCGTATAGAACGCACCGTGACCCAGCGAATCGCCTCTCGAGCGTCCCTTCGAGCCCACAGTCTTTTCGGCCTCGGCAATAAAGCTCGAAATGTCGTTAATGGCCTTGCGGACCGTCTTGGGCACAATGCCATGCTCTTCGTTATATGCCATCTGAATCTCACGACGGCGCTGCGTCTCCTCGATGGCTTCTTTCATCGAATCGGTCACAACGTCTGCATACATGATGACCTCGCCGTCGGCATTACGGGCCGCACGGCCAATCGTCTGAATCAACGAACGGCGGTTGCGCAAGAAGCCTTCCTTGTCAGCGTCGAGAATTGCCACCAGCGAGACCTCGGGAAGGTCCAGACCCTCGCGGAGCAGGTTGATGCCGACGAGAACATCAATCTTTCCCTCGCGCAGCGTTCGCAGGATCTCGACACGGTCCATCGTCGCTGTATCGGAGTGCATGTAATTGACCTTAATGCCCGCATCAAGTAGATGGTCGGTCAGGTCCTCGGCCATGCGCTTGGTCAACGTGGTCACCAGCACGCGCTCCTTGCGGGCAACGCGCTCGCGAATCTCGTCCTCAAGATCGTCAATCTGACCGCGAACTGGACGCACGTCAATCTTGGGGTCGAGCAGGCCGGTCGGACGAATAATCTGCTCAACGTCGTTCTGGCTAACCCGCAGCTCATAGTCGCCCGGCGTGGCCGAAACGTAGATGAACTGGGGAATCCTCGCCTCAAACTCATCGAAGCGAAGCGGGCGGTTATCGAGTGCCGAAGGCAGACGAAAACCATGCTCCACCAGCGTCACCTTACGCGAACGGTCGCCTTCGTGCATGCCGCGGATCTGCGGCACCGTTACATGACTCTCGTCGATGATACAGAGCATGTCCTTAGGAAAGTAATCGATCAGGGTAAACGGCGGCTCGCCCGGTTTTCGACCGTCCAGATGACGCGAGTAGTTCTCGATACCGTTGCAAAAACCCATGGTCTCGAGCATCTCGAGATCATAGTCGGTGCGCTGCTGCAGGCGCTGTGCCTCGAGCAGCTTATCAGTCGCCTTGAGCTCGGCCACACGCTTCTCGCACTCTTCGCTGATTGATTTCAGAGCCGCTTTGACCTTAGGCTTCTCAGTCACGTAGTGCGAGGCCGGCCACACGGGAATGGCCTCGTACTCACGCAGCATCTCCCCGGTGACCTCGTCGATCTCGGCAATCAGCTCGACCTCGTCGCCAAAGAACTCAAACCGCAACGGATGCTCGGCATAGGGCGGATATACGTCGACGACATCGCCGCGCACGCGGAAGGTGCCACGTGCCAAATCATAGTCATTGCGATCGTACTGAATATCGATAAGCGCATGGATAAAGTCATCGCGCTCAAGCGGCACCTTCTTGTCGACGTTCGGAGCTAGGCCCGCATAGTCCTCGGGAGAGCCAATGCCATAGATACACGAGACCGATGCGACGACGATCACATCGCGTCGAGATAGCAGCGATGCCGTCGCCTGATGGCGCAGCATCTCGACCTCTTCATTAATCGAGGAGTCTTTCTCGATATACGTATCACTCTGAGGTACATATGCCTCGGGCTGATAGTAGTCGTAGTACGATACAAAATAGACCACGGCGTTGTTAGGGAAGAATTCCTTGAGCTCGCTCGCAAGCTGAGCGGCAAGCGTTTTGTTGGGAGCCATGACCAGCGTCGGCTTCCCCAGGGCCTCAATAGTCTTAGCCATCGTGAAGGTCTTGCCCGAACCAGTCACGCCCAGCAAAACCTGATAGCGATCTCCGTCCCTCACGCCCTGCACAAGCGACTCAATGGCCTTAGGCTGGGAACCAGAGGGCTCGTATGGAGACACGACCTCAAACGGCACCTCAGAGCCCTCAACGCCAAAACGTTTGAGCTCTCCTCCAACACGCTCAACTTCAAATTCCGCCATGGATACTCCTAACTCATATATCTGCAGTATACGCAGGCGGCAGGCATAGTCCTATACGAACCAATCGGGATAGAGGGTCTTGTAGCGAACCCAGGCATTATTGACACGAATCAGATACGCCTGCGTCTCGGGAAAGGTGATTGCATTATGAAGCGACGTGCTCTGCTGCGCCCATCCGTCGACATTGCCCATGCCGGCGTTATAGGCGGCAATGGCACTGTCAGTCGACCCGTTAAAATACGTTAGAAGATACGAAAGATACGCACAGCCAAACTCGATGTTCGTAGCGGGATCGTTAAGGTCGCCGGCTGAATACTCGCTGCCATCGACAAGACCCTTGGCAATCATATCCTGGGCAGTCTCGGGCATCAGCTGCATCAATCCCTGTGCGCCTTGATTCGACTCAGCCTCGGGATCCCAATTCGATTCCGACTTTATGACAGCACACACCAGATACGGATCAAGATTGTGCGAAATGCTCGATTGCTTTACGTACGCCTCGTAGTCAATTGGATACAAAGGCTTAAAGAAGGCGGCAGGGGCATACGAGTAGACGAGCGAAATAAGGCCGAAAACAAACATAACGGCAAGTGGCTCCACGCGATACCACGTAAAGAAACGTGTCTTAGGCATCGGTCTCCTCCCTATCCGCTACATCCCCGAAGCCATGACGCGCAAGCCATGCGTCCAGTTGTTCAAAGAGCGAGTTATCGCCTGCCGAATTATCGATTACCGTCGTAGCGAGATTGCAAAGCGAAGCCTCATCAGGTTGGCATGCAGAGCGCGCATCAAAATCAGAGGACTCCATACCACGATGAATGGCACGCTCGCGACGAACTGCTAAAGGAGCGCTGATAACCAGAATTTCATCAGCCAGGCCAAAAGCATCCTCAAAACCAGTCGGAGCAGAAACCTCGACCACCGCAAAAGGATAACGGGGAGATGAAACCGTACAACAAACCGGATCGAGAATCCTAAGCGAAAGCTGTTCAATCAGAACGGGATGCACGATGCCATTGAGCCGTGCGACCGAATCAGGAGAAGCGAAAGCTCGAGAAGCGAGGATGCTGCGGCGAATGCCGCCTTCCTCATCCAAAATGTCCCAACCGAATTCATCCGCGAGTGCATTGACGATATCAGAGCCCGGCACATACAGCGATTTTGCAAGCTCATCCAGATCGATTAGCATAGCGCCACGAGATTCGAAATAGCGGCAGGCAGTCGACTTACCCGAAGCAATATTGCCCAAGACAAATACGGTAAACATCAAGCCCTCCCTAACGCCAATGCGAGTAATTATCGCTCAAATACACTAGAAGGACTCAAAATACAGCCAAACAGTAAGAGCGCATACGGGGGAACTAGGTCCCAAAGTACAACGTGTATACAACGCAAAAAAGGGGGAGGCCGCGAGGCCTCCCCCTTCCAAGTTCGATGACGGCTCGGTGCCGTCCACCGGTCAGCGGCGCCCTGGCCTCCCACGGGCTGACCCCGCAGTACTCTCGGCGCGATGG
>UQIW01000024.1 GCA_900541235.1 uncultured Collinsella sp.
AGGCCCCGCCGGCCGATTGCAAGCGGTCGGCGGGGCCATTGTGGCTCTTGACAGCGGATTGGGTCATATGAGCGAGCAGCAGCATGCTGCACTGGGCGGCAACCATAGTGGAGCCGTCGTTGAGCACCTTGCCGGCGGGCATGCGACGGTTCATGGACGCCGTGAAGTTCTTGGCGGTGGTGCCGGCAACCATGATGCCCATGACGCCCATGGTGAAGTTGTACAGCTTGTTGCACCAGTCGATGAGCGGCTGGGGCAGCGTGATGCCAACTACGCCGGGAAGGGTGGCGATCAGCAGGAAGATTGAAGAGGTAAGGACGATGGGCATGCACCCAAGGAATCCGTCCTTGATGGCCTGGAGGTAGATGTTCCTCGAGATCTTCTCAAAGAACGGTTGATGCTTTTCGAGCATCTTTACGATGGCGTCCATAGAGCTCCTTTGCTACTTGATGCGCGATGCATGTGGATGGAACTGGTCGTCGATGGATGGTCAGGACTGCCCGGAAACCTTCCTGCTTAAGGAAGGCATTGCGAAATGACAACGTTGTCATTTCGGTAATGACAACGTAAGACATTTTTGGAAGAGCAACAAGGATATACGGGTGAGCGGTCGATATTGTTCGGTAAACGGTTGATTTATCAGTCAGGCAGGTAGTGTATGCTAGAACGCAAAAACAAGCGATGTAAAACCGACTGGAGAAGCAGTGGCAACGATGGACAAGAAAAATGTCTCAATGAATGATGTGGCGATTGCCGCTGGTGTTTCTCTCAAGACGGTTTCGCGCGTGATTAACGAGCCCGATAGCGTGCGAGAGTCGACACGCGATAAGGTTCATTCGGCCATGGAGGCGCTCGGGTTTCGAGCCAACTTTGCCGCGCGTTCGCTCAAGTTGGGCCGTTACGGGTGCATCGGCGTCGTGCTGTTCCACTTGTCGGGCGGTGCCGTGGACATGATCGACGGTATCGCCGATGCCGCCGCAGAGCGAGGCTTTGCTCTTACGATGATCAAAAAGCGGGCGGGGGAGAAGATGACCCTTGCCGAAGCGGCGCGTAGAATGTCGCAGCTCCCCGTCGACGGCATGATTTTCAACCTGCGCCAGATGGTCGATGACTTTGATACCTTTGAGGCGCCGAAAGACCTCAAGACGGTGATTATCACACCGATGGAACATCCTACCTGCTCTACCGTCAGTGACGACCAAGAGGGCGGCGCGCGCATGGCGTGCGAGTACTTCTTGAACCACGGGCACAAGAACGTGTACTTCGTCTCTGGTAAGAAAAAATCACTGTCGAGCCAGTGCCGTATGAAAGGTTGGCGAGCGGCACTCGAGGCACGTGGCATTGAGCCGCCCGAGCCTCTGCAAGGCGATTGGAATGCGGATAGTGGCTATGCCGCGGGCCTTGTGCTTGCCGATAAGCCCGATTGCACGGCGGTCCTCGCTGCTAACGACTGCATGGCAAACGGCGTGATGATGGCTCTACGTGACAAAGGGCTCAATGTGCCCGACGACGTGTCCGTGATCGGCTTCGACGATGAGCTCTACAAGACGATTCCCAACTCGATTCTGACGTCGGTGAAGTTTCGCCACCGCGAACTGGGCATCCGTGCGCTTAACGAGGTCGTCGCAGGTCTGGAAGCCCCGAGCTCCAGAAGCCGTACGCTCGTCTCGGGCGTGTTGGTCGAGCGTTCCAGCGTAAAGGATCTGCGGGCGTAGACGTGCTCGGCCTGCTCGTCTAAATCTGTAACAGGTGGGACCCGAAAACTCGGCTAGATGTTACAGATTTAGACAATTCGGCCCGGCTTATTCCGTTTGTCTCGATCTGTAACAGTTAGGAGTGAAATGACCAGCCAGGTGTTACAGATCTAGATTGATTGGATTGACCCATCTGTTTGTCTCGATCTGTAACATCTAAGCGGTCAAAAGCGGTCTACATGTTACAGATTGAGATTTTTGGCTTGGCCTGTGCGTTCACCTCGATCTGTAACAGCTGGGACCCAAAAACTCGGCTAGATGTTACAGATTAAGATGAACAGGAGGACGGGTGCGGTCTAAACAAAATGGCCCGCGCATCACGCATCGATGCACGGGCCATTTTTTTTCTGCGAGCGGCAGGTGGCGTCAGCGTCTTATGCCTCGAGGTTTTCCTCGATCCAGGCGACGGCACCCTTGGGATCCTTAGTGAGGTCGATGTACTGTTTGCCCTTGGGCGACAGCAGCGTGATGCCCAGGCGGTCGGTGTCGGCCTTCATCTCGTTGTAATAGGTGCGAACCTGCGGAGCCAGGACGATGACGTTGTACTGGTCCATGATGGCGTAGTGGCTGCCGTAGGCACCGGCGTTGGCGGTAATGTCGATGCCCAGCTCGTCGGCGCCTTCCTTAAGCGCGTTGGCGAGCAGTGCAGAGGTGCCGGCGCCAGCGCACAGAACCAGAACCCTCAGATCCTTGCCCTTAAGGGCGGACGGAGCTGCGGAGGCCTCAGTGGCAGAAGCGGTCTCGACAACAGGAGCCTCAACGGCGGGGGCGGCAGCGGTCTTGACGGCCTTGGTCTCCTCGGCCTCTTCTTCGGCCAGGGTCTCGGCCTCCTGCTTGCACAGGACGTTGTCGTAGGCCTTGCAGAACGGGTAGTAGATCAAGAAGTCAACGACCAGCAGGACGACAACCAGGACCAGAGAGATCGGCTGGAAGTTGGTGTCGATGAAGGTGCCGATCGGTCCGGGGAGTGCCCACGGCATGGCATAGATAAAGCCGTTCATGCCCAAAAAGTCGATGAAGAACTTACCAATGAGGACGTTGGCCACGGGGGCAAACAGGAACGGGATCAGGAAGTACGGGTTGAGGATGATGGGCGCGGCGAACAGCAGCGGTTCGTTGACGGCGAACATCACGGGTACGACAGAGGCTTTGCCGACGGCCTTGAGCTGCTTGGAGCGCATAAAGAGCAGGAAGATGATCGGGACAATGAACGTGGCGCCGGTGCCGCCGAGTTCGCCGATGTAGTTACCGAAGTTCTCGGTCAGGGCGAGGGCGGGGTGACCGCCGGCCTGCAGCGTGGCGAGGTTGGTGGTGATGTTGCCAAACAGCGCGGCGTTGAGGGCAGGCTTAACGACCGAGGGGCCGTGGATGCCCATGAACCAGAACAGCGGGATCATGAACCAGATGAGGGCGAGGCCGGCGTAGGAATCGGCAGCGGCGAACAGCGGGCTCACCAGCGTGGAGATGACGTTGGCAAACGGGACGGCCAAGCAGGTGCGGCAGATAACGTCGATGACGGCGACAAACAGGATGGAGAAGCTGAAGGCGAAGATGTCGCGGAAGTTCTGGGCGATGGCGCCGGGGACTTCTTTGGGCAGCTTGATGGTGATGTCTCGCTTAATGCAGAAGGCATAGATGTTGACCGTGGCAAATGCGGCGACAAAGGAGCTCAGTAGGCCCTTGGTGCCCATGTTGTCGGTAAAGAACACCGAGACATCGGCGCCGTCGATCTTGGCACTCGTCTGGGTAACGGCCAAGATGAGCATAGCGCACATGGCGGCGACCATGGTGCTCGTGGCGTTGATGGCCTTGCCGGCAGGCATGCGGCGGTTCTTGGAGCCGGTCAGCGCGCTTGCGGTGGTGCCGGCGACCATGATGCCCACGACGCCCATCGTGAAGTTGTAAACCTTGTTGCAGAAGTTCACGACGTCGACGTTCCACCAGTCGGGCAGCGTAAAGCCGCCGACCGTGGCGACAACGCCCGGCAGGGTCGAAATAAGCAGGAAGACAGAAGAAGACAGGATGATGGGCATTGCTGCCAAAAAGCCGTCTTTAATGGCCTGAAGGTAGATGTTCTTAGAGACCTTGTCGAAGTACGGCTGACCTTTCTCCAAGAACTTAACGATCGATTCCATAGTTCACGCTCCTCTCTGCATGAAATCTTAATGGCATGGACGTTGAAAACCTATATGGTCTCCCGCTTGCTAAAAGCCCGGGTGCAGGCGGGGTCGGTCCCAGGGGGAGAGAGGGGAGCGGCTGGGTTTGTATCGCATAGGGCCGCTCCCCTCTCGGGGGAAAGCGAGGCGATGCGCTACTGCGCGTCCGCCATAGTGTCGGCGAGCTCCTTGTACCAGAGTGCCGACTGCTTGATGTAGCGTTTTTGCGTGTCGAAGTCGATGTAGAACAGGCCGTAGCGCTTGTTATAGCCGTTGGCCCACGAGAACTGGTCCTGCAGGCTCCAGATAAAGTAGCCCTGGACGTCGACGCCCTCGGCGCGCGCCCGGAGCACCTTCTCCATGTGCTGGTCGACAAAGTCGATGCGCTCGGGATCGGCGACGATGCCGTTTGCGTCGGGCTCGGGGTCCTTGTGGCCCAGGCCGTTTTCGGTGATATAGATGACGGGGAGGTTGGGATAGGTGGCGCTGATGTGCTTGAGCGTGTCGTAGAGGCCTTGCGGGTAGATGAGCCAATCCCAGTCGGTGGTGGGGATACCCGGCATATCGACCTGCTGCCCGACGCCCTTAAACTTAAAGCACGAGGTGCCCTTGTCTCCGGTGCCGTTAAAGCTGTTGGTGGACTCGCCATCGTAGGCGGCGATAAACGCCGACTGATAGTAGTTGAGGCCGAACATATCGTTGCGGGGCGCCGCCTTGGCGAGCTCCTCCATGTCGCTGTCCTCAACCGTAAGCGTGGCGTTGTTGGCACGCAGAATCTCGTTGATGAGTGAGAGGGTGCGCGCGGAGTAGTGACCCAGGAAGGCGCCGTCCATGATGAAGTCGGTGTAGAAGGCGTTGTACAGGTCAGCGGCGTGCTGGTCGGCGGGCGAGTCTGTGGCAGGATATGCCGGCGTCAGGACGTTGACCATGCCAATGCGTCCGCCCAGGTGCTCGGTCTCGTCAAGATCCTTATACAGGTTGACGGCGCGGGCGTGGGCAACGAGCTCGTTGTGCTGGCTCTGGATGCCGCTCGTCACATCAAAGTGATGGTTGGGCGGGAAGTTGCCTTGGATGTATTGGGAGTGCGAGAGGCTGATGAGCTCGTTGATGGTGAACCAATTCTTGACCTCGCGGAACTCGCGGAAGCAGAACTCGGCATAGCGCACATAGGCGTCGACGGTCTTGCGGTTGAGCCAGTCGCCCTGGTTGAACAGGGCGGCGGGGGAGTCAAAGTGATGCAGGGACACATAGGGCTCGACGCCATACTTTTTGCAGCAGGCGAACAGCTCGTGGTAGTGCTTAACGCCCTCGGCGAGGGGCTCGGCATCGTCGCCGTTGGGGAAGATGCGGGTCCAGGCGATGGACACACGGATGGCGTTGAGTCCATGCTCGGCAGAAAGGCGGATATCCTCCTCGTAGCGGTTGTAGAAATCACTGGCCGGGTCGGGCAAAAAGCGACCCTGGGCGACAAGGTAATCGTCCCACATGGTCTTACCCTTGCCTGCCACCTTCGTGGAACCTTCCGTTTGGTACGCGGCGGTTGCGGCGCCCCAAACAAAGCCCTTCGGCAGCTGCTGTACGCGGTTTAGCAAAGACATATGCATACACCCTCTCGTCTTGCTGTTCGATATTGTGCGTTTGCGCTCAGGAGGCTCCCTGGTTAGCGTTCAGCGGTGAAAAAGCCCGATAAACACTATCTTAAAATGATTAGAACCAAAATGAGCACGTGAACATTTGACAATGAGCACGTTAACATCCGGCTGGGATGTATAGAAACAAAACAACTTCAAACAGCCGCGAACGGTTGTATTTGTTCGGTAAGCGGTTTTGATTGACAGAAGTTTTCATGTTGTGGTATATGGCTCGGGTATCATGAGCACGTTATCGATGTATGTACGATGCGCCATGGGCGCGGGGAATAGTTGGGAAGCAGGTTAGCGTGGAAGGCATGGCTCAGCAGACAAGGAATGGTCATTCGGCGAGCGCGGCAGAGGTTGCGGCGCTCGCTGGCGTGAGCCGCCAGACTGTGTCTCGCGTGGTCAACGGTATGCCCAACGTGACGGAAAAGACGCGCAAGCGTGTGCTGGCCGCCATGGAAGAGCTGGGCTTTCGTCCCAATTTTGCTGGAGCGGCGTTGCGCGGCGGGTCGTATCGTTCTATTGGCCTGTGCATGTACAACATCACACGTGTCGGTAACCTGGCGACGCTCGAGGGTATCATGCAAGCGGCGCGCGAGCACGATTTTGCCGTCACTATGATCGAGATGGGCGGCGACAAGCCCTATACACTTGCCGATGCCTCGCGCCGCATGGTCGAGCGACCCGTCGACGGCATGATTCTCAACATGAACCGCATGGCTCCCGATTTTGAGGAGTTTGTTCCCCAGCCGGGAGTGCGAACGGTCATCCTGTCCATGTATGCGCATCCGCGCTGCACGACGATCGACTCCGACCAGTATGGTTCGTGCGAGCTGTTGACCAATTATCTGCTGGAACATGGTCACTCGAATATGCGGTTTGTGGCGGGTCCGGAAAACTCGATTTCCTCGCGTTTTCGTGAGGCCGGTTGGCGCGATACGCTGGGTCGTGCTCATGTCGATGCCGCTCCGATGCTGCGTGGCGATTGGAGTGCGGACAGTGGGTACGCCATGGGCGAGCGGATTGCGGCCGAGGTGCTTGCCGGCGGGTCGCAGGCGCCGACTGCCGTGCTTGCGGCAAATGACCAGATGGCGCTGGGCGTTATCGCCGCGCTCGAGAACGCGGGCCTGTCCGTGCCCGACGACGTGAGCGTGGTTGGTATCGACGACGCACTCGAGGGACTTGTTCCTCACAATCGACTGACGACGCTGCGATTTGATTTGCGCGGTGTCGGTAAGCTTGCGTTTGAGGCGGCGATTGGAGAGAGCTCGTCTATCGAGGCGATTCATGTGCCGAGTACGCTGGTCGAACGCTCGACTGTTAGGGACATACGGGGTTAGGTCTTACTCCGTTTGTCTCGATTTGTAACAGGTAGACGGTCAAAAGCGGGCTACGTGTTACAGATTTAGATTCTTCGGAAAGAGCAATCCTGTTCGTCTCAATCTGTAACAGCTAGGACCAAAAAACTCGGCTAGATGTTACAGATCGAGACAAACGGCTCCCGACCAGCCCAAAAACAAAAAGACCGGGGGCGGCGCGCCGTGTGACGTGCCGCCCCCGGCTGAGAAATGGGGACAGGTTGTGTGAGCGGGCAACCCCGCCAGCCACTAGTCCAGACGACGGGTCTGCGCCACGTGCTTGTACCAGTAGGCGCTTGCCTTGGGCGTGCGCTTCTGGGTTTCAAAGTCAACGTAAAAGAAGCCGTAACGCTTGTTGTAGCCATTGGTCCAGGAGAACTGATCCTGCAGGCTCCACAGGAAGTAGCCGCCCACGTTGACGCCCACCTCCATGGCCTTGAGCAGCCAACGCAGGTGCTGCTCGATGTAGTCGATGCGCGGCTGGTCGTCCACAAAACCGTCCTTGTAGGGGTCCTTGTAGCCCATGCCGTTCTCGGTGATGAAAATCTGCTTGTAGTTGGGGTAGCGCTGCTTAATGTAGACGAGCAGATCGAACAGGCCCTCGGGATAGATGATCCAGTCCCAGTCGGTGGTGGGGATGCCAGGCTTGTTCACATGCTCGCCAATACCCTTAACGCGCCAGCGGCCAGTGCCCTTCTCGCCCGTACCGTTGTGGTGCAGGTCGTTCTCGCCGTCGTAAGCCTTCAAGAAGCGGCACTGGTAGTTGTTAACGCCCAGGTAGTCGTTGTAGAGCGCGGCCTCGCGCATGATTTCCAGATCCTCGTCTAGGATCTCGATGGTGCCGCCCGAGACGGCAGCCAGGCGGTTGGCGCACTCGAGGGTGTCGGGCGCATAGTCGCCGCGGAAGGTGGCGTCGAGCAAGAACTGGTTTTGCAGCACGTGCTCGTTGTTGGCGGCTTTGATGTCGGCGGGGTCGTTCTCGTTGAGCGGGTACTTAAACTCCAGCGACTGGATGACGCCGATTTTGCCCTTAAAGCCGCCGTTGTGGAAGGCCAGCACGGCCTTGGCGTGGGCGAGCATCATGTTGTGCTCGCACTGGAAGGCCTCGGCCAGATGCGCCTTGACGCCACCGGGGAAGGTGCCCTCGATGTAGGTGTTGGAGGCGTCGGCCCAGATCTCGTTAAAGGTGAACCAGTAGGTCACCTGGTCGGCGTACTCCTTAAAGCAGAAGGTGGCAAAGTCCACAAAGGCGTCGATGGTCTCGCGGTTGAGGAAGTCGCCCTTCTCAAAGAGGGGAAGCGGCGTGTCAAAGTGATGCAGCGTGACGAACGGCTCAACGTGGTGCTTGTGGCACTCGGCGAAGAGATCGTGGTAGAACTGGACGCCCTCGGGGTTGATTTCGCCGGTGCCGTTGGGGAAGATGCGGCTCCAGGCGATGGAGAGGCGAATGCCGTTGATGCCGAACTCCTCGCACAGCTCCAGGTCGACGGGGTACTGGTTGTAGAAGTCCGAAGCGGGATCGGGGGAAAAGCGCCCCTGGGCCTCCAGAAAATCGTCCCAGGCAACCTTGCCCTTACCGTGAGTGCGGGTCTCGCCCTCTACCTGGTAGGCAGCAGTGGCGCCGCCAAAGACAAAGTCCTCGGGAAACTGCGCAGGCGGGTTGGTGACGCTAGCAGGATTAACGGACATGATGATCCAATCGTCTAAATCGAAGGGCCAGCCGGTCTTGGATGGTCGGCTGGCCCTGAGCGTTACTTACTTCGAGAGTTGCTCGGAGACGAAGGCGAGAGACTTATCGCCGTTCTGGGAGAGCTCGATGTACTGCTTGCCACGGCAGGCGACGCACTTGTTGCCCACGCGCTCGCAGTCCTTCTGCAGGTCGGCCAGGTAGCTGGCGGCCTGCGGGGCCAGGACGACCAGATCGAAGTCGGGGAGCATGTCCACGTGGTTGCCATAGGCCTCGGCAGCGGTCTCAAGATTGATGCCGCGCTCTTTGGCGGCCTTGGCCAGTGCGTTGGCGAGCAGGCCCGAGGTTCCGCCGCCCTGGCAGAGCACGAGCACGCGCTTGCCGTTGAGGTCGCTGGCGGTCGTTGCCTCGGCAGCGGGTGCTGCAGAAGCGGCGGGGGAGTCGGCCTTCACGGCCTCGGCAGCAGCGCCGGCGGCAACGCTCTTGGCGTCAGCCTTGCCCTGGAAGGCATCGTTGAGCTTGGCGGCCTTCTCGGCGTTCTTGGCGGCGAGCTCCTCCTCGGAAATCTCGGCCTCCTCGGCGCACTTCTGGGCGTCATAGGCACGGAAGAACGGATAGTACAGAACGAAGTCGACGACCAGGATAAGGGCGAGCATCACAAAGGCGAGCGGCTGGAAGCCCAGGCCCATGATGGTGCCGATGGGGCCGGGGACGGTCCAGGGCAGGGTGTACATAAAGCCGTTCATGCCCAAGAAGTCGATAAAGATCTTGAGGATCCAGATATTGGCGATCGGGGCAAAGACAAACGGGACAAAGAAGACGGGGTTGAGCACGATGGGTGCGGCGAACAGCAGCGGTTCGTTGACAGCGAAGCAGACCGGGACGATGGCGGCCTTACCGACAGCGCGCATCTCTTGAGACTTGGCCAGGAAGCAGAACATAAAGACCAGGACGAGCGTGGCGCCGGTGCCGCCCATGCAGACGACGAAGTACTGGGCACCCTGGGTCAGAACAGCGGAAGCGTGCTGACCGGCCTGGAACGCAGCCAGGTTGTCGGTCATGTTGGCAACGAGGGCGGCGGCGATGGCAGGCTCGACGATCGAGGGGCCGTGGACGCCCACGAACCAGAACAGGCTCATGGCGCCGTAGATCACAGCGAGGCCGATGTAGCCGTCGGCAGCGGTGAACAGGGGCTGGAACACCTGGATGACGCCCTGGGCAAAGCAGAAGCCAAAAGCAGCGCGGAAGACGATGTCAAAGACCCAAAAGACGGTGATGCAGACGGAGAAGGGGATGATGTCCTTAAAGGTCTGCGAGATGTTGGGCGGAACCTGCTCGGGCATCTTGACGGTGATGTTGCGCTTAATGAAGAACTTGTAGATGATGCCGGTCACAAACGCAGCGATGAAGGCGGTCAGCAGGCCCTTGGAACCAAGGTAGGTGGTGTTGAAGCCGCTGGCAGCGTCCGTGGCGATCGTGTCGCTCGAAAGGAGCAAGAAGCCGATGATGGCCGCGCACATGCACGAGATAAAGTTGATCTGGTTGTTCTTGGGCAGGTCGCGGTTCTGCGCGTCGGCGAAGTGCTTGGCCGTGGTGGCGGCGCAGGCGATGGCCAGGATGCCCATGGAGTAGTTGTAGCACTTCCACAGGGCGTTGTTGATGTCATCGGGCCAGTAGAAACCCCAGATGTTGGGGACCGAGGCTACCAGGCAGAAGATGGACGAGAAGATGATGATGGGGATGACGGAGATAAAGCCGTCGCGGATCGCCTTGAGGTACTTGTTGCGGGCGATCGCGTTGAAAAAGGGCTGGCCCTTTTCGATGATGGCGATGAGTTGCTCCATGCAATGCTCCTAAGAGTCGGTGGGTTAGCAACGATGGTAGCTTTTGGCGTTCGGTTGCCAAAATGTTGACGTTGCCATTTTGTGACACAAAAAAAGACGCGAACCGGTGGTTCCTGTGCCTGCGAACCGTCGATTCCTTACGCGTAAACGTTTGAGCCGCCCGGTGGCTCTGTGTTTGCACAATGGCAACGTTAACATTTGGGCACCAAAAGCCGTTCGGGGAAGCAAAAATGTCGGTGAACGGTAGGTTTTGGGTGGTGAGCGTATGGTGGGGGAGGCGTTGGATATACTTGAAGGCGTTTCATTTGAATGCGCAGGGTGCCACCAATGGCATCGTTGACATAGAAAGATCAATCTATGGCCGCTGTTAAAAAATCGGTATCCGTCAAAGACGTAGCGCGCCTCGCGGGCGTCTCGGAGCAGACGGTCTCGCGCACCGTGCACGATTCGCCCAGCGTGCGCCCCGAGACCAAGGAACGCGTGCGTGCCGCCATGCGCGAGCTGGGGTATCGCCCCAATTTTGCCGGTCGATCGCTGCGCCGTGGCAGGTTTAAGACCGTCGGCGTCGCCATGTTCAACATTACCGGTACCGGCAACCTCGACCGTATGGAGGGCTTTGCCGCCGCGGCCGACAAACATGGCTATGCCATCACCCTCACTAAAGTAGACGGGCATCCGTATACCCTCGAGAGCGCATCGTCGCGCATGAGCGCACTGCCGGTGGATGGCATGGTTGTGATTATGAACCGCATGCCGGCGGACTTTGGAACCTTCGAGCCGCTGCCCGGCATGCAGACGGTGCTCGTTACGATGTTGGAGCACCCGCTCTGTTCAACGGTCGATAACGACCAGTTCGATTGTTCGCGCCAGGTGGTCGAGTACTTGCTGGGGCGGGGGCACAAAACCGTGCACTTTATCTCGTGTCCCGAGCGCTCGCTTTCGGGCATGCGGCGCGAGGAAGGCTGGCGCGAGACATTGCGTGCGCATGGCATTGAGCCCCCGCAGCTCGTGCGCGGCGATTGGACGGCACAGAGCGGGTATGCTGCCGGTCAGGCTCTGGCGGACGATCCGACCTGTACGGCCATTTATGCCTCCAACGATGCCATGGCATATGGCTGCATCCGTGGGCTCGAGTCGCGCGGGAAGCGCGTGCCCCAGGACGTGAGCGTGGTGGGTGTTGATGACAGTCTGGGCGACATCGTGCCCGATTGTCGCCTGACTACGGTGCGCTTTGACAACAAGCGCGTCGGCATGTGGGCGGTCGATAAGATCGCCGGTGCCGAGGGCGTTGAACCCGGTGTGGAGCACATGCTGTTTCCGGGCGTACTCGTCGAGGGCGATACGGTGCGCGATTGGCGCTAGGGCACGGGCCTGTTTGGGTTTCCGCTAATTGTGTTCGATATTGTTCAGATTGGTTTAAAAACCGTTCACGGGCGAAAAGTGACCGTTCATAGCTTGAAATTACGTTTTGCGCTGTTCTTTTTTGTTTGAATGTTAATGTTTCTGCCATACAGAACGCAGCGCGTATGCCCGGACGCGATGCTCTCCATTGGTTCATATGTGAAAGGAACGCAATATGGCAACCAAAGAAGAAATCTCGATGGTTGGATTCGAGATTGTCGCATACGCAGGTGACGCCCAGACCGATCTGCTTGCAGCGTTCGATGCTGCTCGCGAGGGTGACTTTGAGAAGGCCGAGCAGCTGCACAAGGATGCCAGCGATGCGCTCATCGGTGCCCACGACACGCAGACCAAGCTGCTTTCGCAGGAGGCCGGCGGTGGCGAGATGGAGATGACCTTCATCATGGCTCACGCTCAGGACACCCTCATGACCACTATGATCCTGGAGAAGCAGGCCCGCTTTACCATCGATGCCTACAAGCGCATCGCCGAGCTCGAGGCCAAGCTCGCCTAACGAGCCCTCACAACCAAGTCCCCTTCCATAAGCCCTGCCGCTATCCGCAGCAGGGCTTTTTCTGTCCTCCTCCAAGTTGCGGTGAAATAGGGACTGAATAGGGGCTGACGGGCGCAAAACAATCCCTATTCCACCGCAACTCATCCGGAGGTAGTCATTGGGGACAGTCTTGGTGCGCACCGTTGTCCTCCCGTTCGATTTTTGCTCGGTGGGTATACTTCCTTTCGCATTAAACGCCGGACTGAGGAGGTATCCAAATGCCGGATAACGGGTCAATACAAAAAAGAGGCGCACACGAGATGGCTCATGGGCGTCCTGTCCAGATAACCGAGCACACGACGGTAACCGAGCTGCAGCCCAGCCTGTCCGATGTCGTGTGCGCAAACAAAAAGCTGCAGATTGGCTTTATCGTTGCGCTCGTGGTCCTGGCGCTGCTGTCGGGCTTTGTAGCTCGTCCGCATTTCGCCGATACCAAAACTTGGGACTCCACCATCGAGGTCATCGATCAAAAGAAGGGTAATGTACTGGCGCTCACGACCTCGTGCGTGGCGCTGTCTGCGGGCATTACCGCGCTGCCGGGTGATACGGGAACGCCGGTTGCCGAACAGCTCGCGCAGCTTTCAGGAAACTTGGGTATCGTGCTTGCCGTGCTCTACCTCGAGAAATACCTGCTAACCATTTTCTGGTCGGTTGGCCTGGGCATCTTAATCCCGTTTGCGTTGGTGCTCTTTGCGGTGTCGCTCGGTATTCACGGGCGCTGGAGCACGAGCGCTGTCCTGCGCCGTGTGGCGACGCGCGTGCTGGTGGTTGCCGTGATCGGCATGGCGCTCGTGCCCGCGAGCGTATGGGTGTCGCAGAAGGTCGATGAAACGTATCGCGTAAGTATTGAGCAAGCTGAGCAAAAGGCTGCGGACGCTGCGGACGCGGCCGACACCACGGACAAGTCAGCCGAGACCAGCTCAAAATCGAACAAGAAAAAATCCGAGGCCACGGAGTCCAAAAACGTGCTCGAGCAGTTGACTGATGGGGCATCGAGCCTTGTTACGTCGGTGACCAGCGGCGCCAAGCAGATGACCGATGAGATTGTGCGGCAGGTGACCGATCTGATTGAAGGCGTCATCGTGATGATCGTGACCTCGTGCGTTATCCCGCTGCTGGTGCTCGTGGCGTTCCTGTGGCTGGGACACGTGCTGCTGGGGATCGATATTTCCGGCCCGGCGAACTATTTGACGGGCCGCTTTCTGAGTGCTCCGTCCAAGCACGCCAAAAAGGGTGGGCAGTCCGAGTAGCTAAAACAGCTGTATATACCGGGGAATACCGCCGAAGGGCGGCCGAGACACGTTCTTGGCCGCCCTTTTGTTTGTTGAACACATGGTCGCTACGTCCGCGCCCGGCTCAAACGGTCAGCAATCATCCGTGAACGATATTTGTTCAAAAAAGAACAAAGATAAACAAATAGTTGTTGCAGTTACTGTTCGAATGTGTTCAAATAAACATGAACAGTGAAGAACCGCACATTCAGATGCCCGGACCTGAACGCGATTCAACACTTCCAAACAGAAACTACGCACCTGCGTATCTCTCAAGGAGGATGTCATGAGGGTTGTAATCGCTTCCGATGCCGACGGTATGTCGATGAAGGAGTCCATCAAGGAGATGCTCATCGCCGACGGTCACGAGGTCGTCGACTATTCCGAGACCCCTGCCGCGGACTTTGTCGATTCCGCGACCGCCGTTGCCAAGGACCTGCTGGAGCACAAGGATTCCCAGGGCTTCGCATTCGATAAGTACGGCGTCGGCTCCTATATGGCCGCCGTCAAGATCAAGGGCATGGTCGTCGCCAACATTTCCGACGAGCGTTCCGCTTACATGACCCGCGAGCACAACGGCTCGCGCATGGTCACCATGGGCCCGGGCGTTGTGGGCACCGAGGTCGCTAAGAAGATCGCCCGTGAGTTCCTGCGTGCCCAGTACGCCGGCGGCCGTCACCAGATCCGTGTCGACATGCTCAACAAGATGGCCTAACGAGAGCCACCGAGAACTCGAACTTCTACCTCAACTTGTGAATTCAGACGAAAGGACGTTCTGATGAAGAAGACCATCGCAATCGGTTGCGACCATATCGTTACGGACGAGAAGATCTATCTGGCCGACCGCCTGGAGCAGGCTGGCTACAAGGTGCTCGACTGCGGCACCTACAGCCACACCCGTACGCACTATCCCATCTACGGTAAGGCCGTGGGCGAGGCTGTCGCCAGCGGCAAGGCCGATTTTGGCGTGGCCCTGTGCGGCACCGGCATCGGCATCACCAACGCCGTCAACAAGGTTCCCGGCGCCCGCTGCGCCCTGGTCCGCGATATGACCTCTGCCCTGTATGCCCGTCGCGAGCTCAACGCCAACATCGTGGGCTTTGGCGGCAAGATTACCGGCGAGTTCCTGATGGCCGACATCATGCTTGCCTTCCTGGAGGAGCCCTACGAGAAGACCCCCGAGCACGATGCCCTGATCGCCAAGATCGATGCCTGCAACAAGGCCGACGCCGAGGCTCAGGCTGACCCGCACTTCTTTGACGAGTTCCTCGAGAAGTGGGACCGCGGCGAATACCATGATTAGCGGGTATCCGGCGTAATTAACTAGTCCGTTGACGGCTCGCGTTTCTGTGATGGGGCGCGGGCCGGTTTGCTATCAGCCCCACTGACTTGGCGGGCTGTCGTAAGAAAGGGAAGGCTCCTATGGAGTTTGTTCTTGATAACGGCTCTGTCCGCATTGCGTTGAGCACGGCTGGCGGATCGTTCACTTCTATTACTGCCAACGGCCGTGAGTACCTGTGGCAGGGTGACCCGGCGGTCTGGTCGGGCCAGGCACCCATTTGTTTCCCGATCTGCGGCGGCCTTCGTGACGGTCGCGCAATGACCATGGGCGGCCGCGAGGTCAAGCTTGCCCGTCACGGCTTTGCTCGCAAACAGGAGTGGAAGCTCGAGGAGCAGGGCGACAACATGGTCGCGCTGAGCCTAAGCTCTGCCGACCATGCCGAGTTGCTCGAGCAGTACCCGTATCCGTTTAAGATCGTTGCTCGTTACACGATCGATGCGGAAAAGGTGGCCGTGTCGTACGAGGTGACCAATGAGGGCACCGAGGACATGCCGTTCTTTGTGGGCGGTCACCCTGGCTTTAAGTGCCCGCTTGACGAGGGCGAGTCCTATGACGACTACGAGCTCCGTTTTGAGCAGCGCGAGGTCGCCGAGCTCTGTACTGCCGTTCCCTCGACGGGCCTGATTGATGTTGAGCATCGCAGCAAGAACCCCATGATCGGCCATGACCTGCCGCTTACCCACGAACTCTTCGACTTCGCGGAGACCATCTTTGACGTGCTCGAGAGCCGCGTGGTTACGTTGACCAAGAAAACCGAGGACAAGGGCGTGCGCCTGACGTTCCCCGATATGCCGTACCTGATTGTATGGAGCAAGCCCGAGGGCGACTTTGTGGCTGTTGAACCGTGGGGTGGTCTGTCCACCTGCTCCGACGAGGACGATATTCTGGAGCACAAGCGTGGCTGCCTGGTGGCCAAGCCGGGAGAGACCGTCACCCGCGGCTTTGAGATCGAGATCCTTTAACGAGTTATCGTATGTTTGGGGCGGGTCATGCCGCCCCGGAACAGGAGTTCAATATGATTCTGACCGTTACCATGAACCCGTCGATTGATACGCGCTATCAGCTCGACAAGTTGATCATCGACGACGTGAACCGCGTGACGCCCGAAAAGACCGCTGGCGGCAAGGGTCTCAATGTGAGCCGCGTGCTGCTGCAGCTGGGCGACGACGTGCTCGCGACCGGTCTGCTCGGCGGCCACATGGGTGCCTATATGGCTGAGCTCATGGATGCCGATGGCGTCAAGAACGACTTTGTGCCCATCGCCGGTGAGACGCGCATTTGCCTGAATATTCTGCACGAGGGTAATCAGACCGAGCTGCTGGAGAGCGGCCCGCAGATCGCCCCGGCCGAGCTCGAGGCCTTTACGGCCAAGTTTGCCGAGCTTGCAGCGAAGGCGGACGTTGTGACGCTTTCGGGCTCGCTGCCGCGTGGTGTCGATGCCGGCTACTATGCCGAGCTCGTTAAGATCGCCGAGGAGGCGGGCGCCAAGGTGCTGCTCGACACTTCGGGTGCATCGCTGGAGGCCGCGCTGGAGTCCGACGCTAAGCCTGAGCTCGTAAAGCCCAACCTGACCGAGATCAACGGCCTGCTGGGTACGTCCTTTACGACCGATGATGTCGATGCCCTGCGCGAGGCGCTTGCCGCCGATGACCGCTTTGCCGGTATTCCCTGGGTTGTCGTTTCGATGGGCGCTGCCGGTTCGGTGGGCTTCCATGAGGGCCGCGCGTTCCGCGCCAAGACGCCCGCGATTGCGGCTGTGAACGCGACGGGTTCCGGCGACTCGACCATCGCCGGCTTTGCGCATGCCATTGCTGCTGGTGCCGACGACGTCACGGTGCTCAAGACCGCCAATACCTGCGGCAAGCTCAACGCCATGGATCCCAAGACCGGCCACCTGGTCATGGATCGCTGGGAAGAGGTCTACAACAGCGTTGAAGTAACGGAGCTTTAGAGTTACGCGGTTTTACCAAACCGCGTAACGGCGCGACGCTGCAAACGCCCCTAAGCGGCAATCTGACGTTCAATCGTCGGGCATGACCAAAAGGTCAATGCCCTCCTCTTTCACGTCACCTTGCTCGCTTAGGGGCGTTTTCGCTGTCGTTGCCAAGACACCGGCGTTGCCTTGGTCGCAAATAGTCATTGGGGACGCTCTTTAATGACTAGTCGTTTAAGAACGCCCCTTAAGAATGACCCCAATGACTACACTCAAAAACGGCGCCCGTCGGTGATGTTGCCGGCGGGCGCCGTTGTCGTGTAGACGCTATTTGTTGAGTGCGTGCGTTCGAGCTCGCATGCTATAGCGAGTCGATAAAGCGCTGTTGGGCGGCGCGTCCTGCCTCGTCCCACTTAAAGACGCCGGCGTTGTCGAGCACGTGGCCAAACACCACGCCGACCTCTTCGTGCAGGATGTCGATGGCGTTGTCGGCCGTAAGCTCGTCGGCGCGGCGGGCAAAGACGTCCTCAGCCCATGCGGCGTGGCTGCGGCAAAGGTCGTCGCCCTCGAGCGCGCCGGCAAGGTCGTAGCTGGCATCTGCCTTGGCCGCCAGCAGGTGCTCGCGGACAGCGCCGAGCTCGGGAACCAAGCGCGGCGGCAAAATGGCCAGGCCCATGACCTCGATCAGGCCGATGTTCTCCTTTTTGATGTGGTGGTACTCAGCATGCGGATGGAATACGCCCAGCGGATGCTCGTCGGTCGTGATGTTGCAGCGAAGCGCCAGGTAGGCCTCGTAGATTTCGCCGCCGGCGTTGCCGCGGGAGTCGACGCGGCGGATGACGGGCGTCACGGTGTTGTGGGCCACGCCGTCGGCCGTGTGTGCGATGACGCCAACCGACTCATCGGTCCACTCGCGCCAGGCAAGGATAATCTTCTCGGCGGCGTCGAGCAGCTGGGCGCGGTCGTGCGATCGTAGTCGCAGCACCGAAAGCGGCCACTGTAACACGGTACCGATGACCTGGTCAAAGCCCGGCACGCTAAACTGCGAGACCTCGGCGGCGTGCATCATGGGGAACTCGTGCGCGCCGCCCTGGAAGTGGTCGTGCGACAGAATCGAGCCGCCCACGATGGGCAGGTCGGCGTTGGAGCCAATGAAGTAGTGCGGGAACAGGTCGACAAAGTCGAGCAGGCAGGTCAGCCCCTTGCGGTCGACGTGCATCGGACGATGCTCGGAGCTCATGGCAATGCAGTGCTCGTTAAAGTACGCGTACGGGCTGTATTGGAAGCCCCAGCGCTCGCCGTCGAGCTTAATGGGGATAACGCGCAGATTCTGGCGGGCGGGATGGGCGCCGCCGTCGGCTGCAGCGGAGCGTCCGGGATAGCCTTCGTTTTCGATGCAGAGCTGGCAGGCGGGATACTTCTCGCCCGTGTTTTTGGCGGCGCCGGCCGCGGCAATATCGCGCGGGTCCTTTTCGGGCTTTGACAGGTTGATGGTAATCTCGAGGTCGCCCCAGTTGGTGGGGGTGCTCCATTTGATGTTGCGCGCGATGGCGGCACGGCGCACGTAGCCGGCGTCGCAGCACAGGCCGTAGAACCAGTCGGTCGCGGCGCGGGGCTCGTTGACGCCCATGCGTCCGTTGAACTCCTCGTTTACAACCGAAGGCCTTGGCATGAGCGCGCCCATGATGCGCATGGCGATGCGGTCGCGGCCCGATGCCGTGTCCTCGGCGGCGCCGTTGGCAACAGCCGCCTCGGCAAGCGCGGCAAGTGTGCCTTCAAGGTCAAAGTTGGGCAGGGTGTCGGGGTGCAAGAGCGAGAGTTTTTCGGCCTGGAGCGCCCAGGCCATGTCGAGCGCCGGGCCCGTAGCACCGATGCACTCGAGAATGGTGTTATACGCCCAGATGCGATCGTCCTGGCCGATCATCGATCGGTGGATAGCGTACTCGATCAGGTTCTGCGCGGCCTCGCGCACGTCAGTCATTACAGCCATGCCGCGTAAGCCCCCTTGTCAGAAATTGCGTAGTGGCGGGCAGAGCCCTCGCCCAGCCAGCCGTTCATCTTGGTGATAAAGGTGTCGACCAGGTCGAGCGGCACGAAGGCCTGGATGGTGCCACCAAAGCCGCCACCGTGGATACGGACGGCGCCACGGCCGTCGAGCACGTGCTCGGCCAGTGCCAGGGCATACATCGAGGGCTGCTCGGAGCCCAGCTTGGCAACGACATTCTGTAGGTACATGGCAGAGCTGGCGCCGGACTCGCGCGTCAGGACCAGGAACTGATCGATGTCGCCGGCGTTCAGGGCAGCCCAGCGCTTATCGACCAGGCCGTTTTCGTACCAGTAGTGAACGGCGCGCAGGCAGGCGCGGTCGCCCAGCTTGGCGCGCAGCTCGGGGAGCTTGGCGTCAAAGTCCGCCACGTTTACCTCGCACAGGCGTGCCTTGCCAAACTCGGCGGCGACGTCCTGCATCTCGCGCGGAACGGCGGCGTAGTCTTCGGTGGCGGCCACGTGGTCGGCACCGACCTTAACGAGCACGAGAGCATAACCGTGATCCTCAAAGTTGAGCTCGAGCTTCTGGGTTTTAGGCTGAGCCTGATCCTCAAAGTCCATGTAGGCGAGGCCGCCCAAGCAAACGGCGGCCTGGTCCATCAGACCGCAGGGCTTGCCGTAATAGTTGTTCTCGGTGCGCTGGCTCATCTGGGCGAGCGTGACGGGCTCAATGGCGGGCGCGCCCCAGAGCGTCTCCATGGCACGACCGTACGCGGCTTCGACGGCGGCAGAGCTGGAAAGGCCGCCGCCCGAGGGGACGGAGCAGGTAAAGGCAAAGTCGAAGCCTTTGGGCTCAACGCCAAGGGCTGCGATTTCGTGGGCCATGCCGCGGACGAGGCTCGCGGACGTGCCCTTCTCGGACTCCTGAACGTCTAGCGTGTCGAGCGCGATCTCAAACGTGGGATAGCCCTCGTCGGCTACGCGAACCTTGTTGGAATCGGTTGCCACGGCGATGCCGTCGACGGCGACATCGAGCGAGCCGGCGATAACGTGGCCACCCTCGTGGTCAGTGTGGTTGCCGCTGATCTCGGAGCGGCCGGGCGCGTGCACGTAGAGCACCTGGCGGTCGCCGATGGGGCCAAACTCCTCCTCGAACAGCTTGGTGAGCGTGGCGAATGTCTTTTCGTCGGGGGTGGTCATGGGAGTCCTTTCCTTGGCGCGCCCGGGTGGGTTTTGCGTCGTTATGAGTACGTTAACAACTTAAAGCGGCATGAACCAAGTGTTCACGATACCGCACGTTACGGGCTATGTTAACGTACTCATAACACATCGCTTGTCACTTTTTGAGAATCTGGTAATCGGTAGAAATTCAGCCGTGAACGGTACTGCCGTATGGACTTATAAAGCAGAAGAGATGCAGATAGAAAAAGTAGAGTACGTTAACATGCGTCCGACGATAGCGGGCCTCGGCGCGGGATGTATTTCTGCCCGGGCCGGCATTCACGCTATTCAGATCTCGCAAGGGTGAAGGTGATCCTGTGGCAAGGCGCCCGTCCAACGATACCAGTTCGCGTCCGGTCTCCATGGCCGACGTCGCCCGCGCTGCCGGCGTTTCGCAGCAGACGGTTTCGCGCGTCGCCAACGGCTTGCCTAACGTTAACGAGCAGACGCGCCAGCGCGTGCAGGCCGCTATGCAAAAGCTCGGCTTTCGTCCGAGTTATGCCGGTCGCTCGCTGCGCGACGGCCGTTATCATTCGGTCGGCCTGTGCGTCAACGATGTCACCAAGTTCGGCAACCTCTCAATGATCGACGGCATCGCCAGCGCTGCTCGCGAGCATAATTGCGCCATCACGCTGGTCGAGATGTCCAAGACCGAGGAGTTTTCGCTTGCCGAGGCCACGCGTCGTATGGCCGCATTGCCGGTGGACGGCATCATCATCGGTATGAGTCGCATGGCGCCCGATTTTGAGACGTTTGATCCACTGCCGGGCATTGGCACGGTCATCGTTACCATGTACGCGCACCCGCGGGTGACCACGGTCGATTCCGACCATTACGGCTGCTCGCTATTGCTTATGGATCACCTGTTTGAGCTAGGGCACGAGCAGATTCGCTATATTGGCGGCCCGTCATTCTCGGTCGACGAGCAATTTCGTCGCGCCGGTTGGCAGGATGCACTCGAGCGTAAACACATCGAGCCGGCAGAGCCGCTCGAGGGCGACTGGTCTGCCAACAGCGGCTACGAGGCCGGCAGGTACCTGGCCGAGCACGATCGCACCATGACGGCGATTTACGCGGCAAACGACCAGATGGCAAATGGCGCGATTGCAGCGCTGCGCGATAGCGGTCTGCGCGTGCCCGAGGACGTGAGCGTGGTGGGCGTCGACGATTCGCTCGATGATTTTGTGGCACACAACGAGCTCACGACCGTTCGATTCGATTTGCATCAGCGTGGACGCGAGGTGTTCGAGCACGCGGTTCCCAAGGCGGGGGCAACGGACAAAACCGTTGCCATTCGTATTCCCGGCCAGCTTATCGTTCGACATACCACGGCAGCTCCGCGCACATAGTTTTTGCAGGTCAATGGCGATATATTCCGCCTCAATAACAATCGATAAGGATGCTGGCAGATAGCCGTGGCTATGAAGACGAGTGCTATGATAGACGGGCTCTTTTGTCTATCTAGGAGGCTTTGCCTGATGGAGATCACCAAGGATATCCGCTACATTGGCGTTAACGATCACGACATTGACCTGTTCGAGGGCCAGTACGATGTGTCCGAGAACGGCATGGCATACAACAGCTACGTTATCTTGGGCGAAAAGATCGCTGTCGCCGATTCAGTCGACGGCGGTTTTGTTGACGAGTGGCTCGGCAACCTCGAGGCCGTGCTCGATGGCCGCACGCCCGACTACCTGATCGTCCATCACATGGAGCCCGATCACTCCGCCGGCATCGCCGCCTTTATGGAGCGCTATCCCCAGGCGCAGATTGTTGCCAGCATGGGCGCCTTCCGTATGATGGTCAACTACTTTGGCACCGACTTCCCCGAGCGCAAGATGGTCGTCAAAGATGGCGACGTGCTCGACCTGGGCGGCCACAGCCTAACCTTTGTCGGTGCCCCCAATGTTCACTGGCCCGAGGTGCTCTTCTCCTACGAGTCCACCGACAAGGTGCTCTTTAGTGCCGACGGTTTTGGCAAGTTTGGCGCCAACGACATCGAGGATCCCGAGGGCTGGGCTTGCGAAGCGCGCCGTTACTACTTTGGCATCGTCGGTAAGTTCGGCAAGTTCGTGCAGGCCGTCCTCAAGAAGGCCGCCGACCTGGACATTCAGATCATCTGTCCGCTCCACGGCCCCGTACTGACCGAGAACCTGGGCTATTACCTCGACACCTATAACACCTGGTCGAGCTATCAGCCCGAGGACGAGGGCATCACGATCGCCTATGCGAGTGTGTATGGCCATCTGAAGGCTGCCGTCGAGGAGCTCGCCGCAGCGCTTGAGGCTCGCGGCCAGAAGGTCTCCGTCTTTGACCTGGCTCGCGACGACATGGCCGAGGCCGTTGAGGATGCGTTCCGCTACGACCGTCTGGTGCTCGCTTCCATCACCTATCAGGGTGAGATCTTCCCGTTCATGAGCACCTTTATCCATACGCTTGCCGAGCACGCCTATCAGAACCGTACGGTGGCACTCGTCGAGGCCGGCTCCTGGGCGCCCACCGCTGCCAAGGTTATGGCCAAGGAGCTCGAGGGCATGAAGGACATCACCTTGGCGCAGAACAAGGTGACCGTGCTGGGCTCGCTCAACGACGCCTCGCGCGCTCAGATCGAGGTCCTCGCCGACGAGCTTTCCAAGTAGCGATATTTCGCTTTTAACGAGCAAAACCACCACAAAGGGGACAGGCACCTTTGTGGTGGTTTTTGTTTAAGCGCCGGCGATGACGAGATTTGGGCGGGCGTCGTCGACGGTCTCGGCGATTGAGGTGGCGACGGCGCCATCGGGATCACGGTCCATCACGATGGTGTCGACATCGGTCAGCTCGGCAAAGCGGTACATGCCGCGTCCGTTAACCTTGCTGGCGTCCATGAGAGCGACGCTTTGACGGGCGGCACCGACCATAGCCGCTTTGGTCTCGGCCATCTGCGGAAAGTCGGTCGTAAAGCCGCAGCCGGGAACAAAAGCGCCAGGGCACATGACGGCAAGGTCGGCGTGGACCATTTGGAGCGCCTGCATGGTAAGTGGGCCGTACAGATAGCGATGGCCTTTGCGCAGTGCCCCGCCCAGCATGACGACATCGACCGAGGGCATGCTCTCGTCGATATAATCGGCGATGGTAATGTCGGCCGTGATAACGGTGATGCCGTCGCGTTGATCGAGGAGCCGGACGAACTCGAGCGCCGTGGTGCCCGAGTCGACGAGCAGCGTGTCGCCGTCATTGACAAGCTCGATGGCGCTTTGCGCGATGGCCTGCTTGGCAGCGACGTTGACATTGATACGGCGATCCTGCGTGGAGACGGTCAGGCGTTTATGGAGCGACACGGCGCCACCATGCGTGCGGCGCAACTTGCCTGCTTCGGCGAGTGCGTCCAGGTCGGCGCGGGCGGTGACGGAGGACACGCCAAAGGTCTGGGCGATTTCTGCTACCTGCACCGAGGCATTATGCTCGAGCATTTCCATAATGGCGGTACGGCGTTCGTCGGCAAAAGCACGGTTGGCAGCTTGGGCCATGTTTGCTCCATTCTCGGCTAAATTTGCAGGAATTGTGTTGACTCTATTTTCGTTCATTTTCTTTTTGAGTAAGAAAACACCTTTCGATTACTTATCTTTTCTATAAAAGAAAGACGCTAAACGCTCAAAATTCAATATCGAACACGCCTGCTCGGCTCTAATTCCTTCCGTTTACTTTTCAAAAACGACTGTATTGGCCTGCATGGGCTCAATATCTCGCACGTGCAAAGCCGCTGAATTTCATACAATGGGCGCAGCAAAACGCAAGGTAATAGGCCTTGCGGACACGTACGCCCGATGTCCAGAAGCGGGCGAGGGAGAGGAGCAAACGCTCATGGCACTTGTTACCACCGAAAAGATGCTCAAGGACGCTCAGGCCGGCCACTACGCCGTAGGCGCGTTCAACGTCGAGAACCTCGAGTTTGTTATGGCCGTTCTGGCTGCTGCCGAGGAGACCAAGTCCCCCGTCATCATGCAGACCACCCCGGGCACCATCAAGACCGCTGGTCTGGACTACTTCTACGGCATGGTCAAGGCTGCCGCCGAGCGCGCTTCTGTGCCCGTCGCTCTGCACCTCGATCACGGCGATGGCTATGACCGCTGCATGCAGGCTTTCCGCACTGGCTACACCTCTGTCATGATCGACGGTTCGCACGAGTCCTTCGAGGACAACATTGCCCTGACCAAGTCCGTCGCCGACGCTGGCCGCGCCATGGGCGTGCCCGTCGAGGCTGAGCTCGGCAAGGTTGGCGGCAAGGAGGACGACGGTCCCGCGGTTGAGGGCGAGAGCCCCTACACCGATCCGGCCGAGGCCAAGGAGTTCGTCGAGCGCACCGGCTGCACCTCCCTCGCAATTGGCGTTGGCACCAGCCACGGTGTGTACACGAGCGATCCGCACATCGAGCAGTCCGTGGTCAAGGCCATCCGCGACGCCGTCGACGTGCCGCTGGTTCTGCACGGCACCTCCGGTGTGCCCGATGAGCAGGTCGCCGAGGCCGTGAAGAACGGCATCTGCAAGGTTAACTACGCCACCGAGCTGCGTCAGGCCTACACCAAGGGCTTCATGGCCTACATGGCCGAGAACCCCGCCTGCTTCGACCCCAAGAAGCCGGCCAAGGAGGGCATGCGTGAGATCACCGAGCTGGTTAAGATCCGCATGACCAACCTCAACTCTGTGGGCAAAGCAGAGTAACAGCAAGGGTACTCCGACTCGCTACATATCCCGGGGAGGGACGAGGGCTTAGTTCCCCAATCGTCCTCGGGCATGCAAAAAGCCTCGCTGCGCACTTCGTGCGGCGAGGCTTTTTGCCCCCTGCGGAAAGATTGGGGAACTAAGCCCTCGTCCCTCCCAGGTTGACCTACTCGAGGTCGTCGCCCTTGTGGTGTTGAGCGGAAAAATTGGAGCGTTAGGGCTTCTTTGCTGATGGGGGATTAGTATGCTCGGGCTTGGTTGGGGAATGCCTGGTCTAGTGAGGCTTGGAGCTTTTCGAACGATGCTCGTAAGTTGTGGCTCTGGTCGGTTGAGCGTTTGGCTTTTGTGGTGGGGGAGTCGAGGAGACCGTTTCTCTGTGTCGGGGGGAAGGAGAAAAGGTCTGCATGTTTTAGGGATGGCTGCTGTGCTGCGTCATTGGAAGAATGCATGCTTATGCGGCCTCCTCGATGTCCACCAATAGATTGCGCTCGGGGTATGCTGCTAGGTCCCGTGCGCTGGCAGTATTATGCCGCGGCTGCTGCAAAGAAGCGCTAAAGAAAGGCTTAATGAGGTTTGACGTTGCGATGAAACCGCAGGTAAAAGCTATCGAGTAACACTCTTGAAAGGTTTTGAGCTTAAGGGCTTTCTAAGGTTTGTGACGTGGATGTGGCGCGGACGTGCGGAGCGTGTGAATGCTCGCTGTTAGCGCTGCGGTGCGGCGGCGCGTACTTGTTCGATGACCTTTTCCATCGTGGCGTCGATGCGGTCCTTTTTGAGTTCGCATTCCCAGATGGTTATGGGTGTCCAGCCCATTTGAGTGAGTGCTGTCACGGCAGCGCGGTCGCGCTCGACGTTGCGACGGAACTTTGCCTCCCAAAATTCAACATTGCGCTTGGGCTGGCTCGGATTGCATTTGGGACAGCGATGCCAAAAGCAGCCGTTGACGAAGATGGCGATCTTGCGTCCGGGGAAGGCGATATCGGGTTTGCCGGGAACCTTCCATTCCAAGCGATAGCCCGTAAGGCCCGCGGCGCGCAGGCGCTGGCGAACGAGCAGCTCGGGCTTGGTGTTGGCGCGCTTGTTGCCCTTCATGGACTTTTTGATGGCGGCGCGACGGCGGACCAGTTCGCGCTCGTCAGCGGAGAGGTCCGAGGTATCGATGCCGTCGAGCAGACCGGGCTTGGGGCGCTTTTTGCTGCGGCGCTTAGGTGCGCGCTTGGGTTTGGTGGCGGGTTTGTCGGCTGTGTTGGGCGCGGCGTCATCGGCGGAGCTTGCCTCAAGCCGGTCTTCCTTCAGCTCAATCAGAGCATCGATGAGCCCCTTGTCGGCGGGCATCCACTCAACGGTGGCAAGCGAGGTGCGTGGAATCCAGCGGATATCGAGCTGACGGTCATGCTTCTGGGGTTTGCCAGACTCTTTAGCCAGCGAGCAGTAGTAGCACTCCATGGAGAGATGAAAATCTGGGTAGTCGTACTCAACGGTATAGAAATCGCGCAGGTTGGTGACTTTGACCTGCAGCTCTTCCATGAGCTCGCGGCGTACGGCGTCCTCGGGCGTCTCGTCGCGCATGAGCTTGCCACCGGGGAACTCCCAAAGTCCCTGCATGTCGCCATAGCCGCGCTGCACGGCAAGCAGCTCGTCAGATCCATCCTTGCGAATGATCCCAGCGGCAACATGAACAGTCTTCAACAGGAGTCCTCCCTCAACATCAACACATAACAGGGCGGCTACCCGTACCTTACACAACGGTAAGGCAAGCGTAAGCCATATCGATGGTAGCCGACTCGCCTTCTTGCGACTATAGATGCCGTAGACTAATTGCAAGAAAGGACTCGGTATGCAAACCACGCACATGACGACCCCGGTACTGGAGGTCGCGCATCTCGAAAAGGTATATGGAGCGCTGGGCAACGTGACCCGCGCGCTCAACGACGTCAGCTTTACCGTCAACCGCGGCGAATTCGTGGGCATCATGGGCGCTTCGGGCTCGGGCAAGTCGACGTTGCTCAACTGCGTGTCGACCATCGATAGCGCCACAAGTGGCACGATCCGCATCAACGGCCAGGACGTGACGCGCATGAAGCAGGCCAAGCTCTCGCAGTTCCGCCGCGAGGAGCTGGGCTTTATCTTCCAGGACTCCAACCTGCTCGATACGCTCACGGCACGCGAGAACATCGCTCTGCCGCTCACCATCGCCCGCACAAACTCGGCAGAGATCTCGACCCGCGTGCAGGATGTGGCAGCGCGCCTGTCTATCAGTCAGGTGCTCGACAAGTATCCCTACCAGATGTCCGGCGGTCAGCAGCAGCGCGTTGCCGCGGCTCGCGCGCTCGTTACCGACCCCACCATGATCATGGCCGACGAGCCCACCGGCGCCCTCGATTCCAAAAGCGCTCGCCTGCTGCTCGAGAGCCTGGAGGCCCTCAATCGCCGCCTACGCGCGACCGTGCTCATGGTCACGCACGACAGCTTTGCCGCCAGCTACACGAGCCGTGTGCTGTTTATCCGCGACGGCAAGATCTTCACCGAGCTGCGCCGCGGCGACACCGACCGCCGAGAGTTCTTCGACCGCATTATGGAGGTCGTTGCCATGATGGGCGGTGAGGGCTCCGATGCTCTGTAAACTCGCTTGGGGCAACGTCCGCCGCGCCGGCCGCGACTACCTCGTCTACCTTTTGACGCTCACCCTGGGCGTCACGGTCTTCTATGCCTTTAACACCATGTCGATGCAGGTCGACATCGCCGGAATCGATGAAGAGGGCGTGGCGCAGGTTATGGGCAGCATGCTCGGCTACCTGACGTACTTTTTGGCCGGCGTCATGGCCTTTTTGATGGTGTATGCCAATAACTTCATCATGAAACGCCGCAAGAAGGAGTTTGGCCTGTACCAGGTGCTCGGCATGGGGCGCGGGCGCGTCGCCACGATCATGGCGCTCGAGACCGTGATGATATCGGTCGTGGCCTTTGTCGCCGGCATTGTGCTGGGCGTGGGGCTCTCCCAGCTCATGACATTCTTTACGGCCTCGCTCTTTAAGACACAGATCGCCAATTTCCACTTCTTTTTCTCGGTGCATGCGTTCAACCTGACCCTTGCCTGCATGCTCGTAATGTTTGTGCTCACGCTACTGCTGAACCTGCGCGCCGTGCGTCGTACTAAGCTCATTGAGCTCATGGGTGCCGAGCGTCGTAACGAGAGCATCAAGACACGCAACCCCTGGATCGCGATTGCCATCTTTGTCGTGGGCGTGGTGCTTGTGGGTGTGGCCTATTACCGTCTGCTACGTGATGGGTTCCCGCTAACCGCGACGGACAGCAAGCTGCAAGAGGCCATGAACCAGTTTGGCATTACGACCGCTATGGTTACAGTGGGCACCTTTGCCCTGTTCTGGGGACTCTCGGGCATGTTCATCAAGCTGCTGCAGAGCTTGCGCGGCGTGTATTGGCGCGGACTTAACATGTTTACCGTGCGCCAGCTTGCGGCCAAGGTCAACACGGTGTGCTTTTCGATGGGCGTCATCGCGATGATTCTGTTTTTGGCCATTACCTCGGTGACCTGCGGTATGTCGATTGCCAACGTGATGAATGAGAATCTGGAGCGCTATACGCCGGCCGATATGTCGCAGACGTATATCTATTGCACGCCCGAAACGCTCGACTACTACAAGGAGTATGTCAATCCGTCTGAGGCCGATCGCATGGTGCTGGCCGATGCAACGGTCGATTTGTACGCTGCATGGCATGGCGAGCGCAAGTCGGCGGACAACAACGACGAGACCGGCAAGAAGGTCAATATCGCCGATGTTGCCGGTGAGCATGTGCAGATCGATTCGTATCTGAGCTACCCGCTTGGCGGCTCGGGTCCCTCGGTAGTGGCGGGTGAGATGTGCAAGGCCATGGGCGAAAAGCTTCCCAAGGCGCTCGAGGGAAGCAACGCCGATGCGATGGGCCTGTTTGTGACGCCGGCGAGCCAGTACAACAAACTGCGCCAGATGATGGGCGAGGAGCCGGTGAGCATTGGCCTCGATCAGTACTTGCTTACGTGTGATATGGGCGGTGATCTGGGCGACCTGTACACCAAATACATGGCCGGCGGCCATACCCTCACCTTGGGCGGGCATGAGCTCAAGCCCGCAACCGATAAGTCGGACAAGGACACGGCGGCCATCGCCAACTCGGCGATGGGCAGTAATCCGGGTACCGTCGTCGTTGCCGACGAGCTGTTGTCCCAACTTAATCTGCAGCCGTATTCCAGTAGCCTGCTCGTTAACTACAAACAGGGGATGGATACGACCGAGGCAGACGAGAGCATTAAATACACGGTGCTCGACAATCTGCTCGTTGACGGCAAGGAGCCGGGGTCGTGGGGAATCTTCATCACACGCTCCGAGATGTACACGCAGGCAGCGCAAATGAACGGCATGATTAGCTATCTGGCTATCTACATTGGCTTTGTTCTGGTCGTTGCGTGCGCGGCGATACTGTCGATCCAGCAGCTCTCCAATGTGGCCGACGGCAGCCGCAGCTATCGTGTGCTGGCACAGATCGGCTGCGACGACCGCCAGATTCGCCATTCGGTGATGGCGCAACAAGCGGTGTTTTTCCTGTTCCCGTTGGTGGTGGGCTTGGCGCACTCCTTTGTGGCACTTAAGGTGATCATCGAGCTGGTGAGCATTTTCGGAAATATGAGCATCGGCGGCACCGTGGGCCTCACCTGCGCGATTTTCCTGGCGGCCTACGGCGGCTACTTCTTGGTAACGTACCTCATGAGCGCCGGCATGGTACAAGCTGCCATCGCCACCCGTTATAGCGAATAACTCGTTCAGCTCGGAATTATCGTAAGTTGAGCATAAGTCAGCGAAAGCGCCCCTAGGTGAGCAAGGTGACGTGAAAGAGGAGGGAAGCGTACTTTTGGTACGCGACCGACGATTGAACGTCAGATTGCCGCCTAGGGGCGCTTGCAGCGTCGAGCCGTTACGCGGTTTGGCAAAACCGCGTAACTTCATCGTAGAAGCGCGTTTGCGGGCGGCGGATGCTCGTCTCCTGTCGCCCGCTCACCGAGGCCCGGCAATTGCCTTAATATCTTAAGGGCCTCGATTTGTCCAAGACTGAGCGAAGGAGCTCATCATGAGCGACGGAAAGAAAAAGCTTTCCTTCTTGACGGTCATCTCGACCATCATCTGCGTCGTCTTCGTTTGCGAGGCCGCCGCACCTGCTGCTGCCATTGGTAACCAGCAGTTCTTCTGGTGGATCTTCCTGATTCTGACCTTCCTGCTCCCTTATGGCATGGTCGTTGCCGAGCTCGGCACTACCTATGACGGTGAGGGTGGCATTTACGACTGGGTACGCGATGGCCTGGGCGACAAGTGGGGCGCCCGCATTTCGTACTACTACTGGGTTAACTACCCGCTGTGGATTGCCTCGCTGGCTACTATGTTCCCGGACATTTTGGGCATGGTCTTTGGCGTCGAGTTCAATCTGATTGCCAAGATTGGTATCGACCTTGCCTTTGTGTGGATTGTCTATCTTATGGGTCGCTCAAAGGCTGCCGACTCCGAGTGGGTCCTGAACGGCGGCGCCATCATCAAGGTCGCCGTTGCCGTTATCGTCGGCGCTTTGGGCATTTGGTACGCCATGGAGAACGGTTTCGCGAACGACATGTCCGCCGCCACCTTCCTGCCCGAGCTCACCAACACCAACGCTCTCGGCTACCTGTCCATCATCATCTTTAACTTCATGGGCTTCGAGGTCATCTGCACCATGACCGACGACATGGCCGATCCCGCTCGCGATATTCCCAAGGCTATCATTGTCGGTGGTGTGGCTATTGCCGTCATCTACCTGTTCGCTGGCTTCGGCATCGGCGCCGCCGTGCCGGCCGACTCCATCGACCCCGACTACGGCATGATCGTCGCAGTCCAGACCATGGTGGGCGACTCCATGCTCTTCAAGGTCATCTGCATCGCCTTCCTGATCACCCTGTTCGCCAACATGGCCGCCTGGTCCTTCGGCGTCAACTCCGTCGCCCGCTATGCCGCCGAGCACGGCAACATGCCCAAGGTCTTCGCCTCCATGATCTCGGATGACGACATGCCCAACGGCGCCAACCTGGTCAACGCCGTCGTTGCCTCCCTGGTGCTGTGCCTGCAGCTCGTCCCCATCGACGCCATCTCCAACGGCGTCTTCTGGATGCTCTTCGGCACCTCCGTCGTCTTCCTGCTGCTGACCTACATCCCGATGTTCCCGGCGTTCCTCAACCTTCGCAAGAACGACCCCGACCGCGAGCGCATCTTCACGTTCCCGTTCAAGGGCGCGATGATGAAGGTCATGCTGGCCATCCCCTGCATCGAGCTGGTCCTGGCCGTCGTCGCAACGCTGGTACCGTTCTCCGCCGCCGAAATTGGCGACAAGGTCCCGATGATCGTCATCTTCATCGTGCTCGTGCTCGTCGGCGAGGTCGTCCGCGTCGTCAGCGCCAAGGGCCGCGAGACCGAGTACAAGGGTCTCACTCCCGAGCTGGCAGCTCAGCGTCTCGCTGAGGAGGCTGCCGAGGCCGAGGAGAACTAGAGCACCCGGTTCTGGGACTCCGACCCTCCTCGCGTACCAAAGTACGCTTCGTCGGGCTTGTCGCTCCCGACTCCGGGCACTCTGGCCTCTTCGGAGGCATGTCCAAGCGACAGGTTTGCTAACCACTCCCTGGGGCGGGTGCGAGCGATTGCTCCGGTAACCACCGCCCACCCCAATCTCTCTTCCGTATCCTTCGTGCGTTTTGTCTCCGCGCACCAGGTTGCGTCGTCGCTTGCCGGTGCGATTCCGTGAAAACCGGCACCGGGCGCCCCGACCTTTGCCGGGGAACGGGCGCCTACCATCTCTTGGTTTTAGGCTGCGGGTAACCCGCCCGCAGCAAGCGATCGTTCGATTTGGAGGAAATCTTATGCGTACGATCACCGAGTCCGAGTCCACCCCCAAGGCCGACGGCTTCTTTATGCCCGCCGAGTTCGCCCCGCAGGATCGCGTGTGGATGGGCTGGCCCCACCGCACCGACACCTGGGCCCACGGCGCCAAGCCCGCCCAGAAGCAGTATGCCGCCATCGCCCGCGCCATCGCCGAGTTCACCCCGGTCTATATGTGCGCCAACCAGGTCGACTATGCCAACTGCAAGGCCGTCTTTGAGAACGACGAGAACGTCACCGTTATCGAGATGACCACCGACGACGCTTGGTTCCGCGACACCGCCGCCACCTACGTCATCAACGGCAAGGGCGAGAAGCGCGCCAACCACTGGCACTTCAACGCCTACGGCGGTCTCGTCGACGGCCTCTATTTCCCGTGGGACAAGGACGAGCAGATCGCCCTCAAGATGGCCGAGCTCTCCGGCTGCCGCCGCTATCGTCCCGACGACATGATCCTCGAGGGCGGCTCCATCACCGTCGACGGCGAGGGCACCCTTGTCGTGACCGACCAGTGCCTGCTTTCCCCGGGCCGCACCTGCTCTGCGGTGCTCGAGGAGGAAGAGGATCCCGAGTCCATCTGGCCCAAGTTCAAGAAGAAGTTTGAGCCCTGGAGCGAGGAGCTTCGCGCCTACATGGACGAGCACCTCAAGGATTACCTGGGCGTCGAGAAGGTCATCTGGGTCAAGGAGGGCATCGACCCCGAGGAGACCAACGGCCACATCGACGACGTCGCCACGTTCATCGCCCCGGGCGTCATGGCCTGCATCTGGACCGACGATCCCGACTATCCGTTCTATGAGCAGTGCCATGCTGCCTACGAGACTCTCTCCAACGCCGTTGACGCCAAGGGCCGCAAGATGAAGGTCTACAAGCTCTGCATGCCCGTGAACCCGCTGTTCATGGACCAGGCTTCCTGCGACACCATCGACGCCGACGAGAACGCCGAGCCTCGCGTCCCCGACGAGCCGCTGATTGCTTCCTACATGAACTACCTGGTCACCAACCACGGCGTTATCGTCCCGCAGTACGGCGACGAGAACGACCGGCTGGCCGTTGACACGCTCCAGAAGATCTACGACGAGGTCTGGGGCGAGGGCGTCTACAAGTGCGTCGGCGTTCAGTCCGAGCAGGTCGTCTTTGGCGGAGGAAATATCCACTGCATTACCCAGCAGGAGCCGTCCGCGTAATTGTCTGTCTTTCCGAGGCACCCCATCTCGCCGCTCAAACCGTCGCTCGCGTACCAAAGTACGCTTCGCTCCTCTTTCGCGGCGACCTGGGGCACCTCGAAAACCCAGCCGATCAATCGGACCGACGTAGCTTGTTACCGCATTAGTCATTGGTGCCAACCCTGGCAACGATGCAGGTCGAAAAACGTCAGCGAAAACCCGCCAGCGCGAGCAAGGTGCCTTGAAGCGAGGCGGCATTGATCTTTTGATCATGCCGCCGAAGTTGAAAGGCAGATTGCCGTTCTGGCGGGTTTGCAGCGTCGAGCCGTTACGGCGTTTGGTAAACGCCGTAACTCTAAATACGTTCCGCGATCTCGTGGATGAGGTAGTCGGTCTTTTCCCAGCCCAGGCACGGGTCGGTGATCGACTTGCCAAAGACGCCGCCGTCGACTGGCTGATTGCCATCCTCCAGGTAGGATTCGATCATAAAGCCCTTGACCAGCTTGGAGATGGACTCGTTGCGGCGGCAGCTGTCGAGCACCTCCTTGCAAATACGATACTGCTCCAGTGGGCGCTTGCCCGAGTTGTCGTGGTTGCAGTCGATGACCGCCGCCGGGTTGGCGTAGCCGGCATGCTCGGTATAGCGCTCGGCCAGGCGCTCCAGGTGTTCGTAGTGGTAATTGGGGTAGGTACGACCGTCGAGACCGATGTAGCCACGCATAACGGCGTGTGCGAGCGGGTTGCCGTCGCACTCGACCTCCCAGTTGCGGAAGATGAAGCTCTGGTGCGCCTGCGCGGCGTAAATGGAGTTGAGCATAACGGTGGTAGAGCCGGCAGTTGGATTCTTCATGCCAACGGGTACCGAAATGCCGCTCGACACCAGGCGATGCTCCTGGTTTTCGACCGAGCGTGCGCCCACGGCAACATAGCTCAGCAGGTCGACGAGGTATTGGTAGTTGGACGGATAGAGCATCTCGTCGGCGGTGAAGAAGCCCGTTTCCTCAATAACGCGCAGGTGCATATGGCGGATGGCCTTGACGCCCTCGAGCAGATCGTCGGGAGCCTCGGGGTTGGGGTTGTGCAGCAGGCCCTTGTAGCCGGTGCCCTTGGTGCGCGGCTTGTTGGTGTAGACGCGCGGAATGATGATGAGCTTGTCCTTGACCTCCTCGGCGGTCTTGGCCAGTCGGTTCATGTACTCAAGCACCGAATCCTCGCGGTCGGCAGAGCACGGGCCGATGATGAGCACCTTGCGTGCGTCCTCGCCGGTAAAGACTTTGGCGACCTCGGCGTCAAATGCCTGCTTTTTGGCGGTAAGCTCGGCAGAAAGTGGCATTTCCTCGCGGATCTCCATGGGGATCGGCAACCTGCGCTTGAATTCCATGGCCATATGGGGCCTCCTTTATGAATTAACGGCAACAATTGGCGAATTCTCGAATGCTCGGCATTATCCGCTGTCGCACGCTAAAGTGCAAGCGAAACCTGCCGAAAAGGGACAGGTTTATTTTGGTCGGTTTTATCTGGGGAAATGTCGGCGCTTGCCGGAAGGGGAGGGCCAGCGTACGGCACGCTGGCGCAAGTTGGATCTTCCGCGGCATGCCCTGTGGACAAAAAACGGCAAATATGAGTACTGTTGCTAGCATAGTATCATATCGATCTTACAAGATAATAGACACAACAGTAAATATGTTCATTAACGTTGGCATACAGAAGCATGCTACCGGGCATTTTGATCAATTTGAAGGCATATCTAGGCCGCAAAGAGGTCATTTGGGGCAGTTTTGGCTGTTACTAAAAAGGTGACAGTACTCATATTTGCCATTTTTTGTCCACGGGGCCTTGAGGGAGGCCGTTAACCAGGTCCCGGGGGAGGCGGTTCGAGGGCCGCAGAACAAAAAACGGGGGCACAGTTCATTCTGCGCCCCCGTTTTTGGGTATTGCGGTTGTTTGCCGCCGGTTTTACGCCGCTTCGTCGAACTGCGAATTGTACAGATCGGCGTAGAAGCCGCCTTGGGCGAGCAGCTCGTCATGCGTGCCCTTCTCGACGATGTCGCCGTCGCGAATCACCAAGATTACGTCGGCGTTGCGGATTGTGGACAGGCGGTGCGCGATGACAAAGCTCGTGCGGCCCTGCATCAGCGCATCC
>UQIW01000025.1 GCA_900541235.1 uncultured Collinsella sp.
CGCCGCTGACCGGTGGACGGCACCGAGCCGTACGCTTGAACTGAGAAGGGGGAGGCCTCGCGGCCTCCCCCTTTTTTACGTTTACGGGCTTTTGTCTCACATAGTAGCTGTGTTTTATAACCCTCGTTTGTCGCATCTTCTGCGAACGGGCTACAATAACTTAGTCTGTGCGATATGGAGGTGAACATGGCTGAAGCTGGTATCGGCGTTGATATCGTCGAGATTTCCCGCATGAAATCAATTCTTGAAAAGACGCCGTCGTTTGCTCGGCGTGTGTTTACCGAAGAAGAGCGTGCGTATTGCGATGCATCATCGCGTCCCGCTGCTCACTATGCGAGCCGCTTTGCTTCGCGCGAGGCGGTACTTAAAGCTCTCGGCACGGGTTTTAGTCAAGGCGTGGGTCGCAAGGATGTTTCGGTTACGCGTGATAAACTCGGCAAACCGAAGGCGCTGCTTTCGGGCCGTGCTCTCGAGATCGCTCAAGAACTGGGTGTTGTTGAGGTCGCTCTTTCCATTACGCTTACAGGAGACTTGGCCGTTGCGAATGCCATCGCGATTACCGAAGATGCTCGGCCTAAGCCAAAAGAGGAAAAGGTGAGCACCAAGAAACGCGTAGCGCAGACATTTAAAGAGGCTCGCTCTGTTTTAGATGAGCTTGAGCAGCTGCAGAATTCAGCATTGACGGAGCACCTGGGCGATGCTTCGCAAGATACGCTAGGAGCATAGATGAAACCGGTTTTGAGTACCGAAGAAGTCGTTCGTCTCGAGGATATCATCGAACGCGAAGGGACTTCGAAGGCCGAGCTTATGGAGCTAGCGGGTGAGTTTGCCGCCAACGAGGTCTTGAAGCTCAATCCCGATCGGGTTCTCGTTCTGGTCGGTTTTGGTAATAATGGCGGCGACGGTTGGGTTGCCGCCGATATCCTGAGCCATAAGGGTGTGGACGTGGATATCGTTTCTCCGGTTGAGCCGGATGAGATTCCTGCTGCTCTGGCACGTCATGTTGCTCGTCGTACTGCCGGCCGCGATGTGCACGTTTGCGTCGGCCCCTCGCGTGACGAACTCGAGGTTTTGATCGATAAGGCCGATGTTGTTGTCGATGCCATTTTTGGTACCGGTTTCCACGGAAATCTGCGTGCGCCGTTCTCCATCTGGATTCCTACGGTCAATGAATGCGCCGATTGTGTCGTATCCATTGATGTTCCCTCGGGCCTGAATGCCGAGACGGGCGTTGTTGATGACGACTGCATTCGTGCCGAGCATACGGTGACGATGATTGCGCCCAAGATTGGTCTGTATAGCGCTGATGGTCCTGAGTATGCTGGCGATTTGATCTGCGGCAATCTTTACGACCGTCTTGACGAGGTCATCGATGATATCGACCACGCCGCCGAGATTGTCGAGCCCGGTGACTTAGTTGATTACTTTGCCCCACTACCTACGAATATCGATAAGTATTCCCGTGGCTCTGTGCTTATTGTCGCCGGATCTGCGCAATATCCTGGTGCTGCCATTATGGCGGCCAAGTCTGCAGCTCGCGCGGGTGCTGGTTACGTGGCAGTCGCGGCTCCTGACGCCTGCGCCAATCTTATTCGCATGGCACTTCCTTCGATTCCCGTCTTTGCTATTCCGTCTGATTCCCGCGGCTCCTTTGGCGCCGCTGCGCGCATGACTGTGTGCGAGATTGCAAAGAAGTACAGCTGTGTACTGTGCGGTCCCGGTATGACGACATCTGCAGGCGCTATGCAGGTGGTTTCGGGCTTGCTCGAGCTTGATGTGCCGCTTATCTTGGACGCCGATGCACTCAACTGCCTTGCTAAGATTGCCATTGACGGTATTGATAGTAATCCCGAGATGTATCGTCGCGAACAGCCGTTGGTTATGACGCCGCACTATCGTGAGCTTTCGCGTCTGGTTGCCGGTGACGAGGTGAACGACCTTGGTACCGCGATTGCGGCCGCGCAGAAGGTTGTCTGGGCTGCAGGCTCCGACAATCTGGTGGTCATTGCCAAGGGGCCGACGACGGCTATCTGTGGCGTTGAGCGTGTGCTGCTGCCGCTCTCGGGTCCGGCTTCTCTGGCAACTGCCGGTTCGGGTGATGTTCTCGCGGGTATTTTGGCCGGCACGCTTGCCACCATGCGCGACGAGATGGATCGTTGGGAGTTGCTGTATTCGTACGCCGTCGCACTTCACAGCTACGCCGGTTTTGCCGCGGCGACGGAGTATGGTGAGAAGAGCGTCATCGCGACCGATCTTATCGACTTGATCGGTCCGGCCATGGAACTGGCGGCAAAGGATGCGCTCGAAGATCTGGGAATCATGGACGAAGGGTCGGATGACTAATCATGAATAAAGCCGATTTGACGCGCTGGTCCTGGGTCGAGATCGACCGCGGGGCGCTCCGTCGCAACACGAGGGCCTATAAGAACTTGCTGAATCCACGTCAGCGCCTGTGCTGCGTGGTCAAGGCCGATGCTTATGGTCATGGAGCTGTTGAGTGCGCCAAGATCATGTATTCGGCCGGTGCCGACATGTTTGCCGTGGCGACGGTTAACGAGGGCGTTGAGCTCCGACAGGGCGGGATTACGAAACCCATCCTCATCCTAAGCGAGCCGCCTATCGAGGCCATTCCGACGTTGCTCGAGTTTGATATCATGCCTTCGGTCTATACGTCTGATTTTGCTCTTGCGTATGGCGAATGTGCCGTCGCGGCGGGCAAAGTGGGCAAGTATCATCTCGCCATCGAGACGGGCATGAATCGTATCGGCGTTCACTACACGCAGGTGCTCGACTTTGTCCGCGGTATAAATTTCCATCGCGGTATTCAGTGCGACGGCGTATTTACGCACTTCGCCACGGCCGATGAACCTTCGGGCTGGGACTACAAGCTGCAGTGTCAGCGCTTTACCGAGGCCGTTCAGGCCATTAAGGATGCGGGTTTTGAGTGCGGTATCGTGCACTGCGCCAACACGCCGTCCTCGATGCTCGACTCCTCGATGCATTTTGATATGATTCGCGCCGGCGTTGGCTTGTATGGCATGCAGCCGTGCGAGCTGAGTGGCCGCGTGATGCAGCTTGATCCCGTTATGAGCGTCCATGCGCGCGTGACGCGCGTGGCACACCCTGCGATGGGTGAGGGCGTGGGCTACGGTTTTACCTACCGCGTACCGCGTACGCGCGTTCAGATCTGCACGCTGCCGATCGGTTATGCCGATGGCCTATCGCGTACGCTTTCCAATCGTATGGATGTGCTGTATCGCGGCGAGCGTGTGCATCAGGTTGGCAATATCTGCATGGACCAGTTTATGGTCGCCATTCAGTCCAACCCGGCACACGAGATTCCCGAGGCCGAGTATGGTGACGAGATGATCATTGTCGGCCGCGATGGCGATGCCGAGATCACTATGGACGAGATGGCCCGACTGCGCGGAACGATTAACTACGAGGTCGCCTGCGGCTTTGGCATGCGTCTCGACAAGGTCTACGTGTAGGAGCCGCTATGGGCGTCATGCACATCCCCGGCCATACCCATCAGGCACCACGTGAGGTCGCACTCGAGGAAATTGAGGCCGTTCTGGGCGATTGTCACCTCTGCCAGCTCTACCAGTCGCGTCACAATATCGTGTTTGGCGTGGGAAACCCCCGCGCTCGCGTGATGTTTATTGGTGAGGCGCCGGGCCGCAATGAGGATTTGCAGGGCGAGCCCTTTGTGGGGGCGGCAGGCGAGGACCTCAACGGCATTTTGTCGCTGGCGGGCCTCAAACGCGAAGACGTCTACATTGCCAACGTGCTTAAGTGCCGCCCGCCGGGAAACCGCAATCCGCGTCCCGAGGAAGTGTTGGCTTGCTCGCCGTTTTTGCGTGAGCAGATTCGAAGCATCTGGCCCGATATTATCGTGACGCTCGGCAACCCCGCGACGCACTTTGTGCTTAAGACCGAGATTGGCATTACTAAGCTGCGCGGCAGGTTCCACCAGATGGGGCATTTTGTAGTAATGCCCACGTTCCATCCGGCAGCAGCGCTGCGCAATCCGGCGTGGCAGGAGCTGCTGGAGGAAGACTTTAAGATGCTGGGCGACTATCTGGAGCGACATCCCGCACCAGAGGACGCCTCGGAATAATAAGGAGCATATATGTCCCTGGAGCGCCTGGGGGTAGGTACTTACAAAACGACTTGCGCTGCCGATACGGAGTACTTTGGCGAGCTAATTGCACCGTGCCTTGAGGACGGCGATGTGCTCATCCTGACCGGTGGCCTGGGAGTGGGCAAAACTCACTTTACCAAGGGCGTCTCGCGCGGGCTGGGCGATGGGCATATGGTTACGAGCCCTACGTTTGCGCTCATGGCCGTTCACGATCAAGGTCGTATTCCGCTGTTTCACTTTGATCTATACCGCCTGGAGCATGCCTACGAGCTCGAGGATACGGGCATTTTCGATGTGCTGGGCTATGAGGGTGCTTGCCTGCTGGAATGGGGCGAACAATTCCAGGACGAGCTGACGGATGAGTATCTTTCGGTGACGCTCAAGCGTGATGAGGGCGACAGCGATGTGCGAACGATAACGCTTGAGGCGCACGGTGACCGCGCAATGGAGCTTTCCCATTTGATTGATAAGGCTGTACAAGATGAGCTTGCATAACGACAACGCGCTGGTGGTGGCGCTCGATACCTCGACCGACATGCTTGCCTGCGCGGCAAGCTGGATTGATGGGCAGACGGGCGAGACGAAGCTCGTGAGTGGCGACCACATGTGTCGCCGTCACGCCAACGTTGAGCTCGTGAATACCGTTGATGGCGTGCTGGCTCAAGCCGGTCTGGATCGCAGCGATGTTGGTTGCTATGTGGTCGGCCGCGGCCCGGGGTCCTTTACGGGTGTGCGCATCGGCATCTCCACTGCCAAGGGCCTCGCGCGTGGTGCCAATGTTCCGCTGCTGGGCGTGTCGACGCTCGACGCCTGCGCTTGGACGGCGTGGAAGGCTGGCGTGCGCGGCAAGCTTGGTATCTTGGCCGATGCTATGCGCGGTGAGGTATATCCGGCGCTGTATATGCTGGTCGATGAGGGTCCCGAGCGTCTGTTTCAGCGCGAGCGCGTGGTCAAGGCCGCCGTGGCGCTTGATGAGTGGCGTCAGACCGCGGGCTGGGATCAGGTTCAGCTAACTGGTGACGGTCTCGTGCGTTATGGCAAGCTGCTGGGTGAGGACGAGACGGCACGCTGCGTGGAGCGAGGCCTGTGGTGGCCCTCGGGCGAGGGCCTGCTGATGGCGCACGCCGCAGGCGATGGCGATCCCGCTCGCGTCTTGCCGATCTACACGCGCCTTTCGGACGCCGAGGAAAACGAGCGCAAGCGCCTGGGCCTTGCCGAGAGCGCGCAGAGTGAGGTGACAGGTGTTGCCGACGAGCTCGCTGGGCGTCATCTGCAATTCCGCCCCATGGGCGCGGCGGATGCCGAGGGCGCGAGCGCACTGGAGACCGCCTGCTTTGAAGGCGCCGGACACGAGGCGTGGACGCCGGGCATGTTCTTGTCCGAGCTGGGCGAGGACGTTGCCGCTCCGCGTAGCTGGTGGGTGGCGCACGACGACGGTCAGTTGCTGGGTCTTGCCGGCGGCATGGTCGTCGACGGGGACGTGCAGATTATGGACGTTGCCGTCGATCCGACTCATCGCCGTGAGGGTATCGCCCGCAAGCTTCTGTCGCACGTGAGCTATGACGCGCAGATGCTCGGCTGCACCACGGCTTCGCTTGAGGTTGAGGACGGCAACGAGGGCGCAATTGCACTCTATGCCGCCCTGGGCTTTACCGAGGCTGGCCGTCGCCGCGGCTACTATGGTGCCGGCAAGGATGCCATCGTCATGACGGCTCCGCTGCCCCTCGTGCTTCCGGTCGACAATGCTTCGCCCGAGCCGACGGCGGCAGAGCAGCGCGTATGGCCGCTGCCTGCGCCCGGGCGCTCCGAGGGGGAGCGTGCCGAAATTGAACGCCGCCGCCTAGTGCTCGCTATCGAGAGTTCCTGCGACGAGACGGCCGTGGCGATTATCGATGCGGATGGCAATATGCTGGCCAACCAGGTGTCGACGCAGATTGATTTCCATGCCCGTTTTGGCGGCGTGGTGCCCGAGATCGCCTCGCGCAAACACGTTGAGGTGATTGTGAGTGTCGTGGATGCGGCGCTCGAGGATGCCGCAGCATCGCTTGGTCTTGAGGGTGGAGCCATTGCCCCCAGCGAGCTTGCCGCCGTGGGCGTGACACAGGGTCCGGGCCTGGTGGGCGCGCTCGTGGTTGGCGTCGCCTTCGCCAAAGGCTTTGCCTACGCTGCCGGCAAGCCGCTCGTGTGCGTCAACCATCTGGAGGGGCACCTGTTTGCCAACTTGCTAGCGCAGCCCGACCTCAAGCCGCCGTTCATCTTCACGCTTGTCTCGGGCGGGCACACCATGCTCGTGCACGTGAAGGCATGGGGCGACTACGAGGTACTTGGTGAGACACTCGATGATGCTGTGGGCGAGGCCTTCGACAAGGTAGCCAAGGCGTTGGGTCTGGGCTATCCCGGTGGCCCCATCATCTCCAAGCTGGCCGAGACGGGCAATCCCCGCGCGATCGATTTCCCCCGTGCGCTTAACAGCAGGGGAGACTATCGCTTCTCGCTTTCGGGCCTTAAAACCGCTGTGACGCTCTACATTGAACAGGAGACCAAGGCCGGGCGCACGATTCACCTTCCCGATCTGGCGGCTTCGTTTGAGGCAGCTGTCTTTGACGTGCAGTACAAGAAGGCCAAAAACGCATTGCACGCTACCGGATGTAAGGAATACTGCATCGGCGGCGGCGTCTCGGCCAACCCGCATCTGCGCGAGATGATGATCAAGAAGCTTGGGCGTCAGGGGATTCGCGTAACGGTGCCGCCCTTGTCTGCCTGTACCGATAACGCAGCCATGATCGCGGAGGTCGCTCGCCGTAAATTCGACCGAGGAGAAATCTCGCCGTTCGATGTCGACGCCGATCCGAACATGACGCTGTAGCTGGTACGGCGCGGTCCCCGGACGGAGGGGCCGGATATAAGGTTTCCTGCTCTACAGTCCTGCGCAAGACGAAGGCCACATTAAGTGGCCTTCTTTGCGTGCGGAACTCGCGATAAACCTTATATCCGGCCCCTCCGGTCGGGGACCTTTCTGTATCGATATAGCTTCTGAGCTGGTTTGGCGTCGATAACGTCCAGCAAGGTTAACAAGCCAGCGCCGAATTTCCGGCGGGCTTTAGCTGAAAGAAAAAGATAGTGTGCGGAGCTTTGCTCCGCATATGGGATGGGGCCCCTCGGGAGCGGGCGGGCGTATACAAGGTTTATCGCGAGTTCCGCACGAGCCGGAGAGCACTTAATGTGCTCTCCGTGCGAGCAGGACTGTAGAGCAGGAAACCTTGTATACGCCCGCCCGCTCCCGAGGGGCATCTCTCATGCAAAAACTTTTGTTGGGTAAAGTCCGAGGTCAGTGGCGTTTTATACCGAGAAATTCAAAAAAAGTTGAAAATTCATTACATATTTGCGTTGACTTTAGGTAACTAAAGTTTCATACTGCTTTTCATCCACTGGGGGATGTGAACACGCACGGATCGTTCACATCATGATTGAAGAGGATTTCTTAGACATGTTCACGCATCAGCTAAACATTATCAGCGTAGTAATTATCTGATGCGGGTTAGCACATACAGCTAGCCCGTACGATAACGGGCGGCTGATGAAGATGAGGGCCGTCGAGCGCAACCGACGGCCCTCATTTTTTATGTCTAGGAAGTTCTTTTTAGAGGAGGAAATGTAATGAACGGAGTTTTGCTCATGGTTGTGGCCGCGGCGGTGCTCGCCTGCGGCTATCTGGGCTATGGTCGCTGGCTGGCCAACAAGTGGGGCGTTGACAAGGATGCCCTCACGCCGGCCAAGCGCATGAAGGACGGCAACAGCTTCTCGCCCGTCTCCGCCTTCACCGCGTTCTCGCACCAGTTCAGCTCGATCTGCGGTGCTGGCCCCGTCACGGGTACGATCGTCGCCATGGCCTTTGGCTGGCTGCCCGTCGTGCTCTGGGTCCTCGTCGGCGGCATCTTCTTTGGTGCCGTCCACGACTTTGGTGCCCTGTACGCTTCGATGAAGAACAACGGCAAGTCGCTCGCTCAGCTCATCGAGAAGTACATCGGCAAGACCGGCCGTCGCCTGTTCCTGCTGTTCTGCTGGCTGTTCTGCATCATCGTCATCGCCGCTTTCACCGACATGGTCTGCAAGACGTTCATGTTCACCCCGGCCGTTGACGCTTCTGGTGCTGCTACCGGTGCCATCGACTTCACCAAGTCCTATGCCGCCGGCTGCGCTGGCACCATTTCCATCCTGTTCACCTTCGTCGCTATCGCCTTTGGTTGGGCCCAGAAGAAGTTCAACCTCACCGGCGCTGCCGAGTTCGTCACTGGCGTTGTCCTCATGGTTCTCATGTTCGCCGTCGGCATGCAGTTCCCGGTCTACCTGGATAAGTTCCAGTGGTTCGCCGTCGTCATGGTCTACCTGGTCTTCGCTGGCGCTATGCCCATCCAGATGCTCAAGACCCCGCGTGACTACCTCACTTCCATCATGATGATCGTCATGATCGTCTGCGCTGTCCTCGGCATCGTCGTCCTGGGCGTCAACGGTCAGGCCACTATCACCGCTCCGGTCTTCACCGGCTTCTCCACTGCTTCCGGCATGATGTTCCCGGTCCTGTTCGTCTCCGTCGCTTGCGGTGCTCTCTCCGGTTTCCACAGCCTCGTTTCTTCCGGCACCTCCTCCAAGCAGGTCGAGAAGGAGCAGGACGCCGTCAAGGTCGGTTACGGCGCCATGATCGTCGAGTCCTTCGTCGGCATCCTTGCCATCATCGTCGCCGGCATCATGTTCTCCGACATGAACACCGCCGGTACCGGCGCCCTTAACGCCGGCGTCGCTTCCACCCCGTTCCAGATCTTCGCCGCCGGCATCTCCCGCGGTATGCAGGCTTTCGGCGTTGACGGCACGCTCGCAACCGTCTTCATGACTATGAACGTTTCTGCTCTGGCCCTGACCTCGCTCGATGCCGTCGCCCGCATCGCTCGTACCTCGTTCTCCGAGTTCTTTGCCCAGACCAACGACGCCCTAGCCATCGAGTCCAAGGCCGGCTACATGAAGGTCCTCGGCAATCCCTGGTTCGCCACGGTCGTTACCCTGCTTCCTGGTCTCGCCCTCGCCTTTGGCGGCTATGCCAACATCTGGCCGCTCTTTGGTGCTTCTAACCAGCTGCTCGGCGGTATGACCATGATCACCCTCGCCGTGTTCTGCAAGTGCACTGGCCGCAAGGGTTGGATGCTCTACGTGCCCGTCGCCTTCCTGCTCTGCTGCACCTTCACCTCGCTGGTCCAGAGCGCCATGGGCTGCATGACTGCCGTTCAGCAGTTTGGCTTCTTCGGCACCATCCCGGCTACTGCCACCACGGCTGCCGTTTCCGTCGCCGCCACCAAGGGCCTGCAGCTCGTCTTTGCCGTCCTGTTGATGGTCCTGGGCCTTATCGTTGCCGTCAACTGTCTCAAGGAGTTCTTCGGCAAGGAGGCCGGTTCCATGCCCGACGAGGAGCCCGAGTGGTCCGAGATGGGCAAGGCCGAGTACGCCCGCGCCGCTGCCGCCGAGGCTCCTGCCGACGCCGAGGCTGTCAAGGCCTAGTCAGCTTGACGGACTGACCGTCCCATCCATATGACTCGGAAAGACCGGGTCCGCAACGACGCGGACCCGGTCTTTTTTCTTGCGAGAACGGGTGATGCAAGGGCGTCCTCGCAGATGTTTTGCGTGGATAGGCTCGCGCGTTGTACCATAAGGACGTATATGTGTGCATATGAAAGGGGCCCCGTGGCCAAGACGGTATATTCCGATAACCAACAAAATGTCGATGCATTGGCCGAGCGCCTGAGCAGCCAGACGTCGCTTTCTGCCGAGCGCGCCAAGCTGGTTGCCTACGACCTGCTCTGCCGCAAGGCGCTCAAGATTAAGTCGAGTGCGCTGGCGCAGATTTTCCGCTCCGTCGATAAGGAGTGCGACACCAAGGCGATGCGCGATGAGCTTATCGCGGCAAAGATCGTGACCAAGATCGAGGGTAGCGGCATTAACGGGCGCCCGGCGTTCTATACCATCAATGCCGAGATCCGCGATGCCCAAGAGCAGCCTGCCGAGTCCGTCGAGGGTTTTGTCGTCGAGGATTCCGCTGACGTGCCTGCTGTGGAAGAAGCTGCTCCGCGTGAGCATGTCGATACCGATGAGTTGCTCGATGAGAACGTCGTGCGTGCCTTTACGGCCAAGGCAGGACGCGGCGGTTTTGGTGGGGGTGGCAAGCGCGATGCGCAGCGCCGCGCCCAGCAGGAGCGCTTCCGTCGCGCCGTTGCTCAAAAGGGTGAGACGGATGCTGAGACCGTCGAGGAAAAGTCCGTCGGGATGCAGGAGCCGACTCGCACTCAAGAGCATGCTGAGATCCAGGAGCCCAAGCGTCGCCGCGGTGCCCACTTTAAGGCCGAGCAGCGAGGTATTGCATGCGAGGTCCAGGATTCCGTCGAGGCTGCTGACGCGTCCGATGAACCGGTCAAGAAGGCTCCGGGTTCATGCCGTCCCGGACGTGGTTTTGCGGGGCGCGCGTATCCCGTAAGGCATCAGGAGAAGAGCGAGCCAGCTTCGACCACTCAGGACGAGAAGGCCGAGAAGGCCGTTGAGCCGGCGGCTCGCGAACAGAAGCCTGCTGAGCCGCAGCTTGAGGTTGATGCCGAGGCCAAGGGCCAGCAGCCTACTGATGAGCAGGCGGAGCAGGGCACGTCGAGCAAGCCTCGCCGCCGTCGCCATCGTGGGGGCCGCAGTTCCCATGCCGAGACTGCAGCCGAGAGGACCACGCCGCAGGACGAGGATGCGAAGGCCGAAGTTTCTTCGGGGCAGCCTAAGCGCCAGCCGGCGAAGGAGAGCAAGTCCGATCGTCCGCAGAAGCAGGCGTCTATGCCGAAGCGCGAGCGCAATTCCCAGGGCGATTCTAAGCGCAAGTCTCAGAAGAAGCCGGAGTCTGCCGCAGCAGATACTGCTGCCCGGCAGCCCGAGTCGGCCGTTCACGGCGAGGTCTCGGCGTTTGCCCTTGCCCGCGTTTTAGGCAGGCAGCTGCTCAAAGTTGTCCCTACGCCCACGGCGCTCTCTAAGATCAAGGAGCAGCAGACGCAGATCGTAAAGGTTGAGGGCAAGGACGGCAAAAAGGCTCCGCAGCGCACTCAGCACAACGAGATGTCCAACCGCAAGATTGCCGAGGAAATCGCAATCATCCAGGCTTGGATCGAGCAGAACCGAGGTGCCGATACGCCGGTTGCCTCGCGCCGCCAGCGTGCCTACCAGATCTTTAACGACGAGAAGGCTTTTGACGGCAAGCACGGTGAGCGCCTGATCAGACGTATGACCGAAAAGGGCATCAGCATGCAGGCGATCAAGGTCGCCCCCAATCGCCCCGTGCACTTTACGGGCTTCTTTACGCTGGGTGCCGACAAGCCGTTCATTATGGTCGAGAACCTGGATACCTATGACGAGATCGTCAAGCTCCTGCGCGGACGCAAACATGCCAAGCTCTTTGGTACCAAGGTGGGCGGCGTGATTTTTGGCGGCGGCTGCAAGGCAAGCGTCTCGCACGCACTGGATGATTATCTGGCCGAGATTGGCTATCGCTTTAACTACGTCTACTACGTGGGCGATATCGATCGCGAGGGCGCGCGCATCGTCGAGCAGGCTCGCAATGCCAATGTGGTTGAGATTCGCCTGCATGCCGGCATGTACCGCGCCATGCTCGCCGAGCATAAGCGTCGCGTGAAGGCTGGCGGCGAGTGCGAGCCCGCGGCTGCCAACCAGGGCGTGCCGCAGAACCTGGCAGCGACGATCAAGGATCTGCCCATGGTTACGCGCGTGCAGTTCCGCAACGTGCTACGTGAAGGCGGGCGCATTCCGCAGGAGATCCTGATGACCGCAGACTATCGGGATGGCGACTCGGGAAGCTTCGACCGCATGCTCAACAACTAGGGCGTTCGGCCCCGGGAGAGCGGGGACACCGGCTTAGGTTTCCTGCTCTACAGTCCTGCTCACGACGGAGGCCACATTAAGTGGCCTCCTGTTCGTGCGGAACTCGCGATAAACCTAAGCCGGTGTCCCCGCTCTCCCGGGGCCTGTGGTTACCTGGTTGTTGCATGCGGCTCGCTTTTCGGAACTGGGCTGATATTTTCTTGATGTTAGGCGCTCTTGGTCCTAATGGGCTTGGGGCGCCTTCGCGTTTCCTCGGCTTCGCACCCTTGCGGGTTCGAATCCCTCCGCTTGCCTACAAGAAAGCGCCCTGGGCCGTTATGGACTCAGGGCGCTCAATTTTAATGGCTGGGACGGAGGGATTCGAACCCCCAACAGCCGGCACCAAAAACCGGAGTTCTACCGTTGAACTACGTCCCAATGTGTAGTGTTGCCCAAAAGCAACCCGTTTAGTTTACCTAATCTGCGAGGGCATCGCAAACGCCATCGAGCAGGCGTACGGCGAGTGTCTGCGCATCACTTGCGGTGAAGGTTCCGTTGTAGCGCGTCATGCCCGTGAGCTCAATGCGAATGCGCGCGGGCTTTTGCTGCGCGGCGACATTGGCGGTGCGGATGCGCTGTGCAAGGTTGTGACACTCGGCAAGGGCGATCGTGGCGCGCGGCGCAGCATCTGCGGGCAGCTCATCGCTTGCGATCTCGAGCACCAGATCCACGTCGGTCGGAACCTCGGAATCGCAAAGCATCATGCCGCTGCTGTCGGTCGTCGCCGTGGCGATGTTCCACATGCGCGATGCAACGCTACGCGCGATGGGGTCCTCACCGATGACGGCAATCTGGAAGCGCTCGAGAACGTTGGCGGCGCGGGCAAAGCCGATGCGCGACTCGGCCTCGGTAACCGAGGGCTTGCCCTCCCACACGTGATGCAGGCGGTTGATATAGGCGTAGGTATCCTGGAACGCCATGCCATCGGCAAACAGGCCGACATTTTCTTGGAACTGCTGCAGAGCGGCCTCGGTGTGCGGGCCAAAATAGCCGTCGTCCTCACCGCAGGCAAAGCCCAAAACGTTGAGCGCCCTCTGCAGGGCCTGAACGTCGGCACCATGGAAATTGGGCATACGCAGATAGAGCGTACGATCGCCCAGTTTATACGAGGCGTCGACCAGGGCACTCCAGCAGGGAATGTCAACGGCGTGACCGGCGGCAAGACCGCTGTCGAGCCTAAAGGTGCCAACGGCCTGCTCGGTGGTGGCGCCAAAGCGCTTATCGGCGACCTCGGTGTCATCGATTGTATAGCCGAGCTGCAGAAGGCGGGACTGGACGTCCTCGACGGCTGCTCCCTGCATGCCCGTTGTAATAGGTTCCATGAACGAACCCCTTTCGGCGTACCATTCGTACTATTTGAGCGTGTGTCGGATAGACAACGCAAAGGGATGCATAAACATGCACTCAACAGTGTAGCAAGTTGTACCCAAATACGCTGCTGACAGGTTTTATAACCCCCGCTAGTTAAGGCGCTCCACAAAGAAATCTGCCATGGAGAGGAACAGCTCGCGTGCGTGCGGATCAAGCTCAACGTTCTCGATGGCCGCTTTCGCCTTGGCGGTCAGGTCGAGCGCGTAAGTGTGGGCGTAATCGATGGAGCCGGTCTCCTGGAAGATTTCCACGGCGCGTGCAAGTTGCACGGGGTCCTCGGTGCCCGAGGAAAGGATTGCCTCGACCTCGTCGTGATAACGCTCGTCTGACAGGGCGTGCACGGCGACGAGGGTGCGCTTGCCCTCGGTGATATCGGTGCGGAAGTCCTTGTTGGCGGCCTCTTTGGTGCCGATCAAGTTGAGCAGATCGTCCTGAATCTGAAAGGCAAGGCCCGTGTGCAGACCAAAGGCGCGCAGTGCCTCAATCTGCTCATCGCTGCCGCCGCCGATAATGGCTCCGGCGGCAAGTGGCGTGGCTCCGCTGTAGTACGCGGTCTTGTGCGTCGCCATGTCCAGATAATCGTCGACCGAGATGTCAAAGCGTCCATCGCGGACCCAGCCCAAGTCGAGCGCCTGGCCCTCGATGGTGCGAACGATCATCTCGGTGAGCTCGTGGAGCACACGGAGTTTCACGTCTGCCTCGAGTGTGGGGTCGTCGAGAACCGTCTTGGTGACCATGGTAAGTGCCAGGTCGCCGCAGTTGATGGCAAGCCCCGTGCCCTCGGTGAGGTGCATGCAGGGCTTGCCGCGGCGCAGCTGCCCGTTATCGGCGATGTCGTCGTGAATCAGCGCGCCCGACTGGAAATGCTCGATAGCTGCCGCGGCGCTGCGGGCGCTCTCAAAGCTACCGCCCACTGCGGTTGCGGCGAGCATGCAGATAAGCGGGCGGTGGCGCTTGCCGGCGTTGGCCGTAAAAGCCGAGAGCGGCGCGTACAGGTAGCGCTCGATATCGGCAGAGGTCGCCTGTCCGTCAAAGAACGTGGCCAGATAGTCGTTGATCTGGTCAAAGTGCTGGGCTAAAAAGCTGGTAAACGGACTGGACACGGGTTCTCGCATTCTTTCTTAGGTTGCATCGTTGCATTATGCAGACAACATATTGCCACATTAGGGCGTCGAGCGCGGCGGTTGAAGGAGATTGAGTCTTGCGGCTGCAAACGCGGCAAGGGGCTCGGCTAGATAAGCCCAAAGTGTTCGAGCGCGGTGACGACGCCGTCGTGGTCGAAGCTGTCGGTTACGTAGTCGGCCTTTTCCTTGAGGAAGTCCGGCGCGTTGCCCATAGCGATGCCAACATCGACCGCCTCCATGAGGGCGATGTCGTTACTCGCGTCGCCAATGCCATATACGGTGCCGTGGTCTGGCCCCAGGGCGTCAAGCACGGCCTTGATTCCGGCCCGTTTGGTGCACTCGCGAGGCGAGATTTCTGTGACCTCGAGTTCGAGCTCATTGAGGCAGAGCAGGGGTCCAAGCTCTTCATCTTGGGCGATGCGGTTGGCAAGTGGCGTGGACATAAGAATTTTATAGGCGTTGTAGTGCTCAAGTTGTGTGACGGCGTCGCCCACGGTGCGTGCGTATCCGTACGTCTCGGGGGCATCTGCACTCATGCGCACCACGCGATCGATACCTTCAAAGCGAATGACCTCACCCGATTGCTCGAGATAGGGGGCGAGGCGCTGTAGCAGACCAGGGTTTATGGCTGCATTTCGCACAATGCGCCCCTCGAGTTCGGCGTAACCGCCCGCGAGGCACACGACGCCCGCCCACGGCAGCTCAAGCAGCTTAGGATGGATGCAGCTGAGGGTGCGTCCCGTGCAGATAAAGGCCTTGTTGCCGTTGGCGACAAACGTGCGAATTGCCTGCGCAACCGCCTCGTTGGGATAGGGGGAAAGATCTCGCTCGCCCTCGGGGAGCTCTTGGGCAAGTTTGGGATCTTGCCAGGCGAGCGTACCGTCGATGTCGAAGAAGCAGACATTGCCATGCTTTTTGGTGGCGTCGGCGGCATGAGAAGGCGAGGCGGCGAATGCAAAACCCGGTTCGAGTCCCATAATCCGATCAAAGTGCTCTTTGACGCGGGGTACCGAGATGCCGATGATTACCTGAGCGGTCTTGCCGGTGACGATGAGGCCTTTGGCACCCGCTGCGACAAAGGTCGCATTGTCCGCGACGATGGAGGGGTCCACGACTTCGACGCGCAGCCGCGTGGCGCAGTTGGTTGCGCCCGCAATGTTGGAGACGCCGCCCAGAAGCGTCACAACCTGCTCGGCGAGCAGATGATCTTGTGAGGCCTGGTCGTCGGAAGCGCCGGTTTTGGATGTGCGCTTTTCGTCAACGTCGTCTCCCGTCAAGCGCGAGAGCGCCGCGTTGCTGGCGATATGGTCCTCGCGTCCCGGGGTTTTAAGGTCAAAGGTCAGGATAAGACCTCGAAAGCTCAGAAAGAAGATGACGCTAAAGATGAGTCCGATTCCGAGTGCCAAAAGGTAGGAGCCGGCATGCGTCCGCATGAGCGGGATAAAGTTGAAGGCAGCCATTTCCATAAAACCGCCCGAGAAGATGCCGACGACGCCAAAGAAGTTCATAGCCATGGCGAGGCAGGAAGATAGGACGGCATAGAGCAAAAAGAGTCCGGGATAGGTGAACATAAAGAGAAACTCGAGCGGTTCGGTGACGCCGCAGACCACTGAGGCAACAATGGCGGGAACCAGGATGACCTTGAGGGCAGCGCGGCGCTCGGGCTTTGCGGTGGAGTAGAACGCAGCCGCGATGGCAGGAAGGCCAAAGAGCTTGACCCAGCCGGTGGCGGTAAAACCGGCCCACGGCGCAAGCTCATTGAGGGGGCGCGTGCTGTGCGAGAGGATGGGAAGCAAGTTGGTCCACGTGGCGTAGATGCCGTCGTTAATAACTAAATTGTCGTAGTAGATAGGCATGTAGAGCAGGTGGTGCAGCCCCATGGGCTCGAGTGCTCGCTCCAAAAACGCAAAGATACCCACGCCGAGGGGGCCGACGCCCACAAGTGCGTGGCGCAGCGTTTCGGTCGCTGCGTATACGAAGGGCACGATGGCGGCCGAGATGGCGGCAAGGGCGAACACGGCAAAAAAGCTGATGAGGTAGACCAGCGAGGAACCCGAGAAGGTGCCGAGCCAATCGGGGACCTTGGCATCGTAGAAGCGGTCATGGATGGCGACGACGGTTGCCGATACCGCTAGCGGGCCGATAATGCCGGTGTCGAGCGTCTTGATGCCGTCGATGATGGTAATGCCGCTAGCGGGGGTCAAAGACGACGGGTACTTAAGTCCAAGGTTGTCTCCGCTTAGCTTGATGATCTCGCTCAAAAAGAAGCAATAGGCAAAATAAGCCACGAGCGCCTCGAGGCAACAACGTGCCGGTTGCTTTTGGGCAAGGCCGATGGGCAGCGCTACGGCAAAAAGGAGCGGAAGTCGCTTAAAGACCGTCCACGAGCCGCGCTGAATGATAGTCCAAAAAACGTACCAAGGGGTTCCGTATACGGCGAGGTCGCCGACGATATCCGCAGACGTTGCGAGGGCGGAGACGCCGACCATAAGGCCCGATATGGAAAACAACATGGCGGGCGCGAACATTGCCCCGCCAAAGCGTTGGATTTTTTGCAGCATGTTCTGCCTCCCGTATATCGAGGCGCGTTGCGCGTGGTGAAACGTTTAAACAATGGATTCATTGTAGAGGACCAGACGATTGTCGTACCGGCAGTTTTGAGCGAAACCGGTTTGGGCGCGACAGAAACCGTCAACGGTTAAATCCTGTCGCTTTGCCGATAATCGGTTTAAACAACTTTAAGAAATGCTATGCTGCCTAGCCATACATATTCATTAGAGGTGAAGTCATGCCAAAAGCGATATACGAAGGAATCTACCGAGAAATACGCTCGCGCATCATTAACGGGACCTATGCGTTTCAGGAGATGCTGCCAACCGAAGCCGAGCTGACCGCGGAATTTGGCTGCACGCGCAATACCGTCCGCCGCGCTTTGAGCATGCTGGCCGACGGGATGTTTGTGCAGCCCATACACGGCAAGGGCGTGCGCGTTATTTGGCTTAAGGGCGAAACCGACATGTTGGGCGCACTCGAAGAGGTTGAGTCGTTTGGCGAGTTCGCAAAACGCAACAATGCCGTTGCTTCGACCGAGGTCAAGTCTTTTGAACATCTGGTGTGCACCGAGCAACTTTCTCGACGCTTGGGATTTAAGACAGGTGAGCAGTTGATTCGCGTGGTGCGCGTCCGAAGCCTTAACGGCAATGCGCGCCAAGTAGACCATGGCTACTTTTTGGAGTCGATCGCCAAGGGCCTGACGCCCGAGATCGCGGCAGATTCTATTTACGGCTATCTGGAGCACAAGCGCGGTGTCAAAGTGATGGCGAGCCGTCGTACGGTGAGTGTCGAGCTCGCCAACGATGAGGACTGCAGCTATCTTGACCTCGGCAAATACAACTGCGTTGCCGTCATGGAGAGCCAGTCGTACACCTCGGATGGCATCTTGTTTGAGGTGACGCACACTCGCACACACCCCGAGATCTTCCACTACCGCGTCAACTCCAAGCGATAGCCGGCCAGCTCGCAGCCTGACGAGACTCATGCCCTCAAAGCGAAAGCGCCCGGTCAAACCGACGATGCATCGGCTTGACCGGGCGTTTTCTCTGCATTAGACGATTTTGTCGAGGCGGGCCACGGGCAACACGCGGGCAAAAAAGCGGAGCCGCGTTGCCGCGACTCCGCTTTCAAGAGGATGGGTAAAGGAAACGAAATTAGCTCAGGTGCCAAATCTCGTCGTTGTACTGGGAGATCGTGCGGTCAGACGAGAAAGTGCCGGCGTTGGCGATGTTGATCAGCGCCTTGCGCATCCAAGCGTCCTGGTCCTCGTAGTCTGCCAGCACGCGCTCCTTGGTCTGGATGTACTCCTCAATGTCGAGCAGGGCCATAAACCAGTCCTTGCCCTTGATGTCGTCGTGCAGGCGCTGCAGGCGCTCGGCGTTGCCGGTCGCCATAAAGGCGGGGTTGGTGATGAAGTCCACCAGCAGCTTGATGCCGGGCTTGCGATAGAGCGCGCCGGCGTCATAGCTGCCGTCGGCGTAGAGCTGCTCGACCTGCTTGGAAGAGGCACCAAAGGTGTAGATGTTCTCGTCGCCTACGAGCTCGGCAATCTCCACGTTGGCGCCGTCGAGTGTGCACAGGGTCAAGGCGCCGTTGAGCATGAACTTCATGTTAGAGGTGCCGCTCGCCTCCTTGGAGGCCAGGCTGATCTGCTCGGAGATGTCGGCAGCGGGAATCACGCGCTCGGCGGCGGTGACGTTGTAGTTCTCGATCATGACGACCTGCAGGTAGGGGGCCACGTCGGGGTCGTTGGCGATCCACTGGGAAAGCGTCAGGATTAGGTGGATGATATCCTGGGCGATGGTATAGGCAGGTGCCGCCTTGCCGCCAAAGATGATGGTGACGGGGTGCTTAGGTCTGTTACCGTTCTTGATGTCGAGGTACTTCCAGATGATGTAGAGCGCGAGCATCTGCTGGCGCTTGTACTCGTGGATGCGCTTGACCTGGACGTCGATGATGGCGTTGGAGGGAATGGTCACGCCCTGCTCGAGCGCCATGAACTGGCGCATGATGGCCTTGGCCTCGACCTTGGTGGCGGCCAGGCGCTCAAGAACGTCCTTGTCGTCGGCGAACTTAGCGAGTTTGCTCAGATCGCCGGTGCTGCGCCAGTCGGTGCCGATCACATCGTCGAGCAGGCTGGCGAGCGCGGGGTTGGCTCCCTGGATCCAGCGGCGGAAGGTGATGCCGTTGGTCTTGTTGGAGAACTTCTCGGGATAGATCTCGTAGAACGGATGAAGCTCGGTGTCCTCCAGGATCTTGGTGTGGAGGGCGGCTACGCCGTTGATGGAGAAGCCAAAGTGGATGTCCATGTGGGCCATGTGGACGGTGTCGTGCTCGTCGATGATGGCGACGCGCGGGTCATCGTGCTCGGCCCTCGCGATCTCATCGAGCTTGACGATAATGTCGGCGATGGTAGGGGAGACCTTCCGCAGGCTGGTGAGCGGCCACTTCTCGAGCGCCTCGGCAAGAATCGTGTGGTTAGTGTAAGCGACCATGGAGCGTACGATGGTCACGGCCTCGTCAAACTCGATGCCATGCTCAGTGGTGAGCAAGCGAATGAGCTCGGGGATGACCATGGTGGGGTGCGTGTCGTTGATCTGGACAACGGCGTAATCGGCCAGATCGTGCAGGTTGCTGCCGCGCTCGACGGCCTCGTCGATCAGGAGCTGGGCGGCGTTGCTCACCATGAAGTACTCCTGATAGATGCGAAGTAGGCGGCCCTGCTCGTCGGAATCGTCGGGGTAGAGGAACAAGGTGAGGTTCTTGGCGATCTCGGTCTTGTCGAAGTCGATGGAGCTGCCGGGGACCAGGCCGTCGTCGACGCTCGCCAGGTCGAACAGGCGCAGGCGGTTCTTGGTGGGCTGGCCGTAACCGGGCACATCGATGTTGACGAGCTTAGAGGTAACGGCAAAATCGCCGAACTCGACGGTGTAGGAGCGGCCATCGTCGACTAGGATGTCCTGCTCACCGAGCCACTCGTCGGGGACGGCCTTCTGCTGGTTGTCGACAAAGCGCTGACGGAACAGACCGTAGTGATAGTTGAGGCCCACGCCATCGCCGGTCAAGCCCAGCGTGGCGATGGAATCCAGGAAGCACGCGGCCAGGCGACCCAGGCCACCGTTGCCGAGCGACGGCTCGACCTCGAATTCCTCGATCTTGTTGAGGTCGTGGCCTGCGGCGGTGAGCTGGTCCTTAATCTCGTCGTAGATGCCGAGGTCGATCATGTTGTTGATGAGCAGCTTGCCGATCAAAAATTCGGCGGAAATGTAATAGAGCTTTTTCTTGCTGTTGTTGAGCGGGCAGGCAGCGGAGCGCTCCTGCACGAGTTTGACCAGCAGCTTGTAAATGCGACGGTCGTCGAGCTGCTCGAGCGAGGTGCCAAAAGACTGCTCTGCGAGTTCCATGAGGTTAATTTGGGGCATGTTTTCTCCTGTGATGGGTTGTTTCATGTCTGCAATTCATAAGAAGCCCGCGCGAGGGGATTGGGGTGGCCTCGCGCGGGAAAAGCAAGCGCGTCCGCACGGTGGGGAGGGGCCGGGCGCGGTAGCTCCTATTGAGGAAGCTCGATTTCGGCTTCCGACGGGATGCGGAAGTAGGTCTCGGTCCAGTCGGTGAGTTTGTGCTCGAGCTCGCGGGTGATGGCGCCGTCGAGCATGCGCCAGGTCCAGTTGCCGCCCAACGTGGCAGGGGTGTTGATGCGCGCCTCGTTGCCCAAGTTGAGCAGGTCCTGCATGGTGTAGATGCACGTGTCGCTCACGCTGGCTGCGATGGTTCGGTTGAGCGCGTCGGTGATGGGCTCGCCGGCCTGCTGATGGGTGTACAGGGCTGCCTGCTCGCGCTGACGCGGGGTGGCCGTTCCCTCAAACCAACCGCGCGCCGTCTCGTTATCGTGGGTGCCCACATAGGCGACGGTGTTGGCGATGTAGTTATGCGGCAGGTAGTACGAGTTGGTGCCCTCAAAGGCAAACTGCAGGATCTTCATGCCGGGGAAGCCCAAGTTGTCGCGCATGTCGATGACGCCGGGGGTGAGGAAGCCCAGGTCCTCGGCGATGATGGGCAGCGTGCCGAGCTTTTCCTCGAGCGTCTTGAAGAACTTGAGGCCGGGACCCTGCGTCCACGAACCGTAGGACGAATCGGGCGAGGAGAACGGCACCTCCCAATAGGCCTCGAAGCCGCGGAAGTGATCCAGGCGGATGACGTCGTACATGTCGAGGGCGGCGCGAATGCGGCCCTCCCACCAGGAGAAGCCGTCGGACTCCATGGCGTCCCAGTCGTAGATGGGGTTGCCCCAGTACTGGCCGGTGGCCGAGAACTGGTCGGGCGGCGTGCCAGCGACGCTCACGGGATTGCCGGCGGTGTCGATCTTAAAGAGCTCAGGCGTCGCCCACATCTCGACGGAGTCACGCGAGACATAGATGGGCAGGTCGCCGATGATGAGAATGTCGCGCTCGTTGGCATAGGCCTTGAGGCGGCTCCACTGGCGATCGAAGAAGTACTGCGTCATCTGGTGGTAGAGCATACGCGCCGGATGGTCGGCACAGACCTTGGCGGAAGCTTCGCCGCGGGTGCGGAGTTCCGCGGGCCACTCCCAAAACGCCTTGAGACCGCACTCCTCTTTGACGGTCATGAACTCACAGTAGGGGATGAGCCAGTCCTCGTTGGCCTGGATAAAGTCATCGAAATCGGCCGGCTTGTCGGCGGCAAAGCGCTCAGCGGCGCGGTCGAGAATCTGACGGCGGCCGCCAAAGATAGCACCGTAGTCGACATTGCTGGGGTCGGATCCCAGATACACGCCATCGATATCGCGCTGCTCCAGATACCCTGCCTCGATAAGCTCGGCAAAGTCGATAAAGTTGGGATTGCCAGCGCGGGCCGAGAACGACTGATAGGGCGAATCGCCATAGCTGGTCGTCGTAAGGGGCAGAATCTGCCAGTAATGTTGTTTGCACGAGGCGAGAAAATCGACGAAGTCGTAGGCATTCCAGCCAAAGCCGCCGATTCCGTATGGTCCGGGCAGAGATGAGACGGGCATGAGGACGCCGCTTGCACGCTCCATGAATGCGCTCACCAACCTTCTTGTTGTGGGGTCGGCCTGCCGATGGATGTGCAGTCCGCCTCCGATGTTCTGATCCGATACGCCTATTGTAAAACATGTTGTTTAAACATGTACAGGCAAGATAAAAAAGTTGGTCGATTTTCGGCGAATGGTTACATGCCATGAAAAAGCCCCGACCTCACAACGTGAGATCGGGGCAAGAGCGGTATGTAGGTTTTTGCTACTCGGCGTCGGCGAAGCCGTTGGGGTTGTGGCTCTGCCAGTTCCAGCTATCTCGGCACATGTCCGCGATGTCGTACTGGGCCTTCCAGCCCATCATGCGCTCGGCCTTGGAGGCATCGCACCAGTTGGCAGCGATGTCGCCGGCGCGGCGCTCGCGGATCACGTAGGGCAGCTCCTTGCCACAAGCCTTGGAGAAGGCGGCGACGACCTCGAGTACCGAGGTGCCGGTGCCGGTGCCCAGATTAAAGATCTCGACGCCGGTTTTGCCGTTCATCCAGTTAAGGGCGGCAACGTGACCAGAGGCCAGATCGCACACGTGGATGTAGTCGCGCACGCCGGTGCCGTCGGGGGTGGGGTAGTCGTTGCCAAAGACCTGAACGGCCTCGAGCTTGCCCACGGCGACCTGGGCGACATAGGGCACCAGGTTGTTGGGGATGCCCTTGGGATCCTCGCCGATCAGGCCCGACGGATGAGCGCCGATGGGGTTGAAGTAACGGAGCAGCACGACGTCCCACTCGGGGTCGGCAGTGTGGACGTCCATAAGGATCTGCTCGATCATCCATTTGGTCCAACCATAGGGGTTGGTCGCGGGCTTCTTAGGATCCTCCTCGGTGACGGGCGGGTTGTCCGGGTCGCCGTAGACGGTCGAGGAGCTCGAGAAGATGATGGACTTGCAGCCATGGTTGCGCATGACGTCGATGAGCACCAGGGTGTTCTCGATGTTGTTGTGGTAGTACTCGACGGGCTTGCTTACCGACTCGCCGACGGCCTTAAAGCCGGCAAAGTGGATGACGCGGTCGATCTGATGGGTATCGAAGATCTTGTTCATCGCATCGTGGTCGAGCACGTTGGCCTCGTAGAAGGTGAGGTTCTTGGCGGCCTCGTCGCCCACGATGGTCTTGACGCGGTCGACGGCGACGGCGCTGGAGTTGGAGAGATCATCGACGATGATGACCTGGTAGCCACCCTCGAGCAGCTGAACGACGGTGTGCGAGCCGATAAAGCCGGCGCCACCGGTAACGAGGACGCAGGTGTCTTTGGGGTCGAGTGCTTTGGACATGTAGTCTCCTATCGAATCAGGAACACTTCTTCAGGGGAGTATAGCGCAGGCAGGGACGCCCAAATCGTGCGCTGTAGGAAAAGCAGAGGATTATGCTAGCGTACTCATAACAGAGCTCGCGTACGCATAACCTGATCTTTGGCATTTGCCTACGAGCCGCCGACCTTGCAGTTTCCTGCCGTTCGTGGAAATCGTTGGGACGCGCCATATGTACGCTAATATGTATGAGTTGAGCGACATATAAATAAGCATGTAACGGAGTACATATGTCACCAAACAGCGATTCCATCCTTTCCCAGGAGCTCTCGCGTCGCACTGCCCTCAAGGCCCTGTTCGGCGCTGCTTCTGCGGCAGTTCTTTTTGGCCTGCCCACTCGCGCCCATGCGGCAGAGGCTTCCAAAGAAACAACCGATAAACTGAATGCCGCCCAGGCCCAGCTCGACGAGGTTCAGGCCCAGCTCGACAGCATCGCAAATGAGTATGCGGCGCTGGCCAACAAGAATGCCCAGACCCTCAACGACATCGAGAATGTCCAGGGCAAGATTGACGACACACAGGCCCAGATCGATGAAAAGAAGGCCGAGCTCAAGAAGAAGCGCAACGACCTTTCCGATCGCGTGGCCGCCAGCTACAAGTCCGGCGGCACGAACATCCTGTCGCTGCTGCTGGCCTCTGGCTCGTTTGAGGAACTCGTCGCCAACGCGCATTACGTTGAGAAGATCAACAAGAGCGACCGCGATGCCATCGAGGATATCCAGACGATTCAGGCTGAGCTCGACGCACAGAAGACCGAGCTCGAAGCACAAAAGGCCGACCTGGAGAAACTCAAGGACCAGCAGACGGCTCAGATGCAGGATATGCAGGCCAAGCAGCAAGAGGTCCAGACCGTGCTGAATGGTCTATCCGACGACGTCAAGGAGCTCATGGCTCAGCGTGATTCCGAGATCCTCGCTGCCGCCCAGGCTGAGGAGGCTGCCAGGAAGGCCGCCGCTGCCGCTGCCGCCGCGAACAAGAACAATTCCTACTCGGGTGGTTCAAGCTCGGGTGGCGGATCGTATGCGCCCGGAACCCCGCAACAGAATGCCGGCTCGGGCAAACAGCAGGCCGTCGTCAACGCGTGCTACTCCACGCCTTCGCCGGGTCAGAACTGGTGCGCGGCGTGGGTTACCAATGTCTTCCGTAACGCCGGCGTGGGCTATTTTGGCGGCAACGCGTGTGACATGTTCAACGCCTGGTGCTATAGCTCCGATCGCTCGGCGCTGCAGGTGGGCATGATCGTGGCCGATTCCTCGCACAGCGGCACGGGTGCTCCGGGCCTTATCTACGGTCATGTGGGTATCTACGTTGGCGGCGGCATCGTTATGAGCAACGAGGGCGCCATTACGTCTAAGTCGCTTGACTCGTTTATTAGCTTCTATGGCACTGGCTCTGGCGTGCGTTGGGGCTGGCTCGGCGGTATTGCGCTGTCGTAGCTGCGGCTTGGTCCGGGACAGTCCGAGAGGCATAAGGTTGCCTGCTCGGGCAGTCCTGCTCGCACGGAGAGCACATTAAGTGCTCTCCGGCTCGTGCGGAACTCGCGATCAACCTTATGCCTCTCGGACTGTCCCGGCCCTCTCGGATTCGGGGCGCGACACACCGGACTGGGTTATCTGAATAAATATGGTGAAGGCCCCTTTCGGGGCCTTCTTTGTTAAAGGAATTCGCCTACTCGGTGGACTTCGGGTTCTAGGTTTACGTCGAACTGCTCTTTGACTTTGGCTTGGATGTCGCGGATGAGTCCGTCGACGTCGGCGGCGGTGGCGTGGTCGGCGTTGACGATGAAGCCACAGTGCTTCTCGCTCACCTGCGCGCCGCCGATGGCGTGACCGCGCAGGCCGGCGTCCATGATGAGTTTGCCGGCAAAGTGGCCCTCGGGGCGCTTGAAGGTGGAGCCGGCGCTCGGCATGTCGAGCGGCTGCTTGTCCTCGCGACGCTGACGGTAGTCGTCCATATCGGCCTTGATCATCGCGGCGTTGCCCGGGGCGAGATTGAAAGTGGCCGAAAGTACGATGAAGGCGTCGTCGGCGATGCGGCTCTTGCGATAGCCCAGGTTAAGCTCGTCGACATCGAACTCGATGATGTTGCCGCTGCCACGGGTGCCGTCGTCGAGCTGGCGAGCGGGTTTGTAGACGCGCACGGACTCTAGCACATCGGCCATGCAGGCACCGTAGGCACCGGCGTTCATGTAGCAGGCGCCGCCGACCGATCCGGGAATGCCCGAGATGGGCTCCATGCCGGTAAGGCCGGCCTCGGCTGCCGCGGCAGCGACATCGGAAAGCAGCGCACCGGCGGCTGCCGTAACGTGCGTGCCATCGATGGTGATGTCGGAGAGGCCCTCGCCCAGCGCCACGACGACGCCGCGGATACCCTTGTCGCCGACGAGCAGGTCGGAGCCGTTGCCCACGATGGTGAGCGGCAGATCGCAGCGATAGCAGGTGTCAAGCGTGGCGACGAGTCCCTGCTCGGTATCGGGCGTGACAAAGACATCGGCCGGGCCGCCGATCTTAAACGTGGTGTGCTCGCGCATGGGCTCGCTCATGAGCACGTTGTCCTCACCGGCAACACCGGCAAGCGCGCAGAGCAGGTCCTCGTTAAAAAAGTCATTTTCGTGCATACGAATATCCGCCTTATGGTGGTCGTTTTCATCAATCGAATGCAATATACCCCACCCAGATGGATTTGGTGCAAAGTAACCTGGCCCCAACGCACCACATGGTGCAAAGGGGCCAGGTTACTTTGCACCAATCGCGGCGATAAAACAGCCGTCTACCGGATTGGTAAAGTGTTTATCATCGAGGTGGAGGGACGGTCGCTATACTTTCAAGAGATTGCGCGAATACTCGGAAGGAGCGAGATGGGAAACAAAGCTACTCTCAAGCAGATTGCCCAGGAGGTGGGGCTTTCCCCCTCGTCGGTCTCGCTTGTTCTCAACAATCGGCCTTGTCGCATCTCGGAAGAAAACCGCAAGCGCATCAAAGAGGTCGCGGCGCGCAACCACTATGTTCCCAACCAGATTGCGCGCAGCCTGGTCATGCGCGAGTCGCGCACGCTGGGCCTTATCGTTCCCAACATCGAGAGCCGTTTTTTTGCCTCGCTCGCTGGCAGCCTGGAAAAGCGCTGCCGCGAGGACGGCTACGCGCTTTTTATTACCAGCTCGGGCGGAAGCGCCGAGGACGATCTAGAGCTCCTGCGCCAGCTGGTGACGCGCGGCGTCGATGGTGTGTTTTTGGTCGTGGGCGACGAATTCTCGGACGACCGCGCTTTGCGCGAAGAAGTCAGCCATCTGCCCATCCCGGCGGTAATGGTTGACCGTGCCATTGAGGGACTCGAGTGCGACAAGGTGATGTTCGACCACGAGATGGGCGGCTACATGGCTACCCGCTATTTGATTGAGCAGGGTCACTGTCGTATTGCCTGCCTGGTTAACGCGCGCCGTTCCAATACGGGTCGCAAGCGACTTGCCGGCTATGAGCGCGCGCTTCGTGAGGCGGGGCTGCCCATTGATGCACTTCTTGAGTTTGAGAGCGAGTATTACATTCCGAGTGCCTACGAGGCCTCGGAGGCGGTGCTTGCGACCGATGCCACCGCCGTGTTCGCAAGCTCGGACAACATTGCTCTCGGCCTGCTCAAGCGCCTACATGAGATGGGGAAGAGCATTCCGGGCGATATCTCGGTGGTGAGCTACGACAACTCGGCTGCTGATGTGCTGTTTGAGCCGGCACTGACCGCGATCGAGCAAGATCCGAGCGTGCTGGCCGAGCATGCCTTTAGCTGTATGGCAAAACGCTTGGCCGGTAAGGGCGGCAAGCGTGCCGATGAAGTCGTCCTGGAGCCTGTGCTCATCGTGAAGGACAGCGTGCTCAAGGTTACAAAACACAACTAAACGCGTTTGTCGATTTGCATATCAGGAATATGAAGAACTTGTGACAAATAATGTCGCAGGCCAATGTCTGGTTTTGTCAGGTTAATGGCGAACCGGAATGATAAAACGTTTTTTCATACTGATAAAACGTTTTAGCAAATATACTTGTCCCAACGAAAGGTCGCCATATCGGAGGGTGACCATGCAGCGAAGGGACATAAACAATGGCTAAAACTCTGGGAACGCCATGGCAAAAGCTGAGACACGAGGTGCCGGCTTCCGAGCTCGAGGGTGTCGATCTGTATTGGCGCGCATCGAACTACCTGTCCGTCGGCCAGATCTACCTTCGCTCCAACCCGCTGATGCGCACCGACTTTGTCGACGAGAAAACCGGTGAGGTGCGCGACTTTGGTCGCCCGGACGTTAAGCACCGCCTGGTCGGTCACTGGGGCACCACGCCCGGCATCAACTTCCTGTTCGGTCATGTCAACCGCCTCATCGCCGATCACAACCAGAATGCTATCTTCTTGATGGGCCCTGGTCACGGTGGCCCCGCCGGTACTGCTCAGTCGCTGCTCGACGGTACTTACCGCGAGATTCGCCCCGACATCACCAATGACGAGGCCGGCCTACAGAAGTTCTTCCGCCAGTTCTCCTATCCCGGCGGCATCCCGAGTCACTTTGCGCCCGAGACGCCCGGTTCCATCCACGAGGGCGGCGAGCTCGGCTACACGCTCAGCCACGCCTACGGCGCCGTCATGGACAACCCGAGCCTGCTGGCCGTGGCCGTGGTGGGCGACGGCGAGTCCGAGACCGGTCCGCTCGCGACCTCTTGGCAGTCCAACAAGCTCGTGAATCCGGCAACCGACGGTATCGTTCTGCCGATCCTGCACCTCAACGGCTACAAGATCGCCAACCCCACCATCCTCGCCCGCGTGTCCGACGAAGAGCTCACCAAGTTCTTTGAGGGCATGGGCTATAAACCGCATTTCTTTGTCGCCGGCTTTGACGACGAGAGCCATGCGAGCATTCACGAGCGTTTCGCCGCCCTGTTCGAGCAGGTCTTTGACGAGATCTGCGACATCAAGGCCGCCGCACAGGCCCAAGCTGCCGCGGGCGAGACCGTGGTCCGCCCGGCCTATCCCATGATCGTGTTCCGTACGCCCAAAGGTTGGACCTGCCCCAAGCAGATTGACGGCAAGAAGACCGAGGACTCCTGGCGCGCCCATCAGGTGCCGCTCGCGAGCGCCAAAGACACCCACGAGCACTTCCGCGTGCTGCGCGAGTGGCTGCGCTCCTACAAGCCCGAGGAGCTCTTTACGCCCGAGGGTCAGGTGCGCCCCGAGGTGACGGCCTTTATGCCGACCGGCGAGCTGCGCATCGGCGCCAACCCCAACGCGAACGGCGGCAAGGTGCGCCGCGAGCTCGAGCTGCCCGATATTCATGCCCACGAGGTCCCCGTCGCAACTAATGGTCATGGCTGGGGCTCCACCGAGGCCGCCCGCGTCTTTGGTGAGTACACCGCCGACGTCCTGGCAAATAACATGGACGACTTCCGCATCTTTGGTCCCGACGAGACCGCTTCCAACCGCCTGCAGGATGCCTACAAGGTGACTAAGAAGCAGTGGGACGCCGGCTTCTACGAGGACGAGGCCAACGACGAGCTGCTGGCAGGTTCCGGTAAGGTTGTCGAGCAGCTGTCCGAGCACCAGTGCGAGGGCTTCCTCGAGGCCTACGTGCTCACCGGCCGCTCCGGCGTGTGGAGCTCCTACGAGAGCTTTGTCCACGTGGTCGATTCCATGGTCAACCAGCACTGCAAGTGGCTCGAGGCCACCAAGCGCGAGATTCCGTGGCGTGCCCCCATCAGCGGCCTCAACATTTTGCTGTCGAGCCATGTCTGGCGCCAGGACCATAACGGTTTCTCTCACCAGGATCCCGGCTTTATCGACCTGCTGCTCAACAAGGCTAACGATACGCATATCGTGAATGCTTACTATCCGGCTGACGCCAACATGGCGCTTGCTGTGGCCGAGCGTGTTTACCAGTCCACCGACTGCGTCAACGCCATCTTCTGCGGCAAGCAGCCCGCCCCCACTTTCCAGACGGTCGACGAGGCCCGCGCCGAGCTCGCCGAGGGCGTTGCGACTTGGGAGTGCGCATCGACCGCCGACTCGCTCGCCGAGGCTGACGTCGTGGTTGCCACGTGCGGCGACGTGTCGACGCTCGAGGCTCTGGCTGCAACCGACATGCTGCGTGAGCTGGGCATTAAGGTGCGGTTCGTCAACGTGGTCGATCTGCTCAAGATCCAGAACGTCTGCGAGAACGACCAAGCCATCAGCGATGAGCGCTGGACTGAGCTGTTTGGCTGCGGCGATAAGCCCGTGCTCTTTGCATTCCACGCCTATGCTGGCACGATTCGCCGTCTGATTTGGAACCGACCCGGCCACGACGCCTTCCGCGTCCACGGCTACGAGGAGAAAGGCTCCACGACAACGCCGTTCGACATGCTGCGCCTGAACAACATGGACCGTTGGGCACTGGCCGCCGACGTGCTGCGCATGGTTGACGCCGATAAGTTTGCCGAGCAGATTGACGAGTGGGAGGCATTCCGCACCGAGGCCTTTGAGTTCGCGTGCGATGAGGGCTACGATCACCCGGCCTTCACCGACTGGGTCTGGCCCGACGCCGCAGCCGCAACTGCTGCCGACGGCGCGCTCTCCGCAACGCAGATGACCGCAGGCGACAACGAATAGCATCCGGGACGGCCTCGCGCTGGGGCCGCCTCCGGGCGGGCGCCTTCCTCTGAGAAGTGGGCTTCGCGAACTTCTCAGAGGAAGGCGCCCGCCCGGAGGCGGCCCTCTCGACCGTTTCGATCTGCGGGGACTGATATTTTTTAATGTAATGGGGACTTGACTGTTGCTGCCTTGGAGACCGCGCACCTAACTATGGTCAGCCAAAATTACATTGCCGGGGCCGGGGCGGGGTGCTTGGTTTTGGAAGTTCGCGAAGCCCACTTCTCAAAACCAAGCACCCCGCCCCGGGTCTCGTCTGTGTATTTCCCGCTGAGCGAGCTATAGATGCCATGCACAGATGCGCTAAAGCGGCGACTTGAAATTGGTGCTATATTTAGCTCGAGTTGTTAAGTGTTAGTACGGGAGTCTGATATGGGGCTGTTCAAGAAGAAAAACCCGCAGGATGCCTTTGATCCCGATGTGTTTACCATCACGGATACGATTTTGGACCCGCCGCGGTTTACGTTTTTGCCGGCCATTTACCAGGATGCCACGCGCCGCAAGTGGGCCGTGCATCAGCGCGGCGGCGAGCCGAAGATTTTTGACTATGCGGACGTGCTGCAGTGCGAAGTGGCCGAGGCGGGCGATCCGGAGGCCGAGGAAGTGGTTTCAAAACAGGAATTTGCCCAGCGTATCCTGGCAAATCCTGCCAAGGCGGCGAAAATAAACGCTGCCAAGCGTAATATGTGTCTTGGTATGGGCGTTGTTGTGGCGGTTCAGACGGGAAAAGACGAGGTTTCCAAATTAGAGATTCCCGTTATGACCGACGAAGTCAAACGCGATTCAAGTCTATATAAGTCGTATCGGAATGTTGCCGAGAAGATCAAGGCCGAATTTGATGCCATGGGAGGGCTGGTCTAATTTTGGCGGCATACGTTTCTGAATGAGGAGTCTGTGCAATGGCAGGCGAATCTTATGCAATTCCCCCCAAAGATCGTGCTGTTGAGGGAATTCTTTGGTATATCCAGCACCACCAGCTTGCCGGCGGCGATCGCCTGCCGGCCGAGCGCGTGCTGTGCGAAGAGATCGGCGTTTCGCGTACGGCGTTGCGCGCCGGTATCACGCGGCTCATCTCGTGTGGAACGCTCGAGAGCCGTCGCGGATCGGGTACGTATGTGTGCCCTCCCAAGCCGCTGAACATCTTCCAGGAAACGTATAACTTTTCCGATGCTGTGCGGACTGCCGGCCTGCACTCCTCTTCTCGTCTGGTTTCCACCGGGACCATCGAGGCGGATGAGGCGCTTGCCGACAGGCTTGGGGTGTCTGTAGGCGCTCCTTTGCTACGCATGCAGCGCGTTCGACTAATTGAGGGCGAGCCGGCGTCAATCGAGACGGCTCACGTTAACCTGTCCCTGTGCCCATCGCTTACCGAGCACGATTTTGAGTGCGAGAGCCTTTACGATGTCTTGCTCAAAGAAGGTGGCGTGCGTGTTGAGCATGGACGTGAGCATATCTCCATCTCGCGTTTGAACGTCGAAGAGGCCGAGCTGCTCCAGCAAGAAGAGGGAACGCCGGTGTTCTATGAGAGCTCGATCGAATTTGATAAGGACATGCGTTTTGTGGAGCATTGCAAATCGGTGATTTTGCCCACAAAGTTCCGCTTTGCCGATAACGGCGAAGAGAACGGCATGAGGAGCGTGGCAGGTGAACAATGGCTGAAACAGTAGATGCCACCCCGGTTTATATGCGCATTCGACGCCGCATCGAGGAACGTATCGAGCGCGGTATATATCCCACGGGTTCCATGATTCCGTCCGAAAAAGACCTCGCCGAGGAATTTGGTACGACACGCTTGACCATCCGAAGCGCTGTCGATGAGCTGGTTCGGCGCGGGCAGATTCGCCGTGTTCGGGGAAAAGGTGCCTTTGTGGCGCAGAAAGTACCTGCTTTTTTTGAACGCACGGTCGGTTTCCGTGAATCGGTCCGTGCTTCGGGCGGCGAGCCGTCCGTCCGTATTCTCGCGCGTTCCAAGCGTTATGCGGGGCCATATTACGCCGACCTGTTTGGCATCGCCGAGGACGACCTGCTCTATTCCGTTCGACGCCTGAACTGCATAAACGGTAGCCCCGTATCGATTGAGACGGCGCTGATTCCCTGCCTGCTGTTCCCAACCATCGAAGATATTGACGTGTCGGTCTTCAGTTTGTACGAGACCTATGAGATGCTGGGCCGAAAGCCAGTCATGGCACAGGAAAAGCTCGATATCGAAGCGCTGGGCGCACGAGATGCCGGCCTCCTTGGACTGGAACAGGGCGATCTTGTTTTGCTTTTGGAATGCGTGAGCTATGACGCGAGCGGTCAGGCTATCGAGTATGTAAAGTCCTTCAATCGTGGCGATACGGGCGGCTACACCTATACGTACTAGCTGGTATTTTGTGAATAACGGCTGGGAAACTAACCAGTTTTGATCGTTGGGTCAGCTGTATATACAACCTTACAGGGCTCAAAATCGACCGTTCGCCGATGGGGATAAATTAATCGACAAAGAGGTATCAAAAAGCCGTAACCTGTAACTGTGATTGGTATCAAATACTAATGATTTGTTACGAGGTGAGACGATGAAGATGCTCGATTACGTTCAGCTTGCCCATGTGCGTATGGGGGAGAACCTCGAGCGTTCGTCTGAGCTGGTAGCGCAGCTCGTTGATATTTTCCAGTCCGGTTCTTTTGACGCGCTGCGCATCGTTGCTTCGGGTTCGTCGCGCCATGCCGCCGATTGCGCCCGCGATTACCTGCAAGATGCCCTGCAAATGCAGGTGTCCGTTGTGACGCCCGAGGCCTTCGCTGATTTTGAACACACCTATCCGCAGCATGCGCTCAACATTGCCGTTTCGCAGAGTGGCTATTCGACCAATACGATTGCGGCGCTCGATTACATGCGCGCACACGATATGGCTGCAGTTGCGCTCACGGCAAACGTCGAGGCACCCATCAAGGAACACGCTGACATCGTTCTTGACTACGGTGTGGGCGTCGAGTCGGTGGACTTTGTGACTCTGGGCGTCGAGGTGCTCGTTGAGTACCTGGTGCTCTTTGGTATTTACGGCGGTCAGGCGCGCGGAACGATTGACGCCAAGGGCGTTGCCCAGCGTCTTGACGACCTGCGCGAGGCCATCCAGGCCAATGCCGTGATGTGCAAGACCGCCGAGGCATATGTCCAAGACCACATGCTCGAGCTTTCTGAGCACACGCCCGCCATGGTCGTCGGCAACGGCCCCAACTATGGCGTTGCCGAAGAGGCGGCCCTCAAGCTGAGCGAGACCATCAAGATTCCTGCCATGCATCACGAAGGCGAGGAGTTCGTCCACGGTCCCGAGATGCAGATCGTTCCGGGCTATCTGGTGTTTATCGTCGACGATCCGCAGGGGTCGGAGCGTCTTGCGAATATCGCTGATGCGCTATCGAACGTTACGACAAAAACGGTGCTGCTCACGGCCCATCCCAAGGGTAGGGCTCACGAGGTTGCGGTGCCTCAGGTGGCTCCGCTGCTCAGCGCAATTCCCAATCTTGTGTTCTTCCAGACGATTGCGGCCATGATAGCCGAGCGTCTGAAGTCATGGGACGTGCACCCGTATCTTGATGCCGTCTCCAAGCAAATGGAGGTCAAGGCAGAGGGCTACGAAGAGTCAGTCAATGCGCTTAAGGCCAAAGCGGCCGAGTGTTACGGAATGTAAGCGGGTTTTGATGCCCGTTGGCATGGGGGATGTGGAAACAACCCCAGAAAGGAGAGACAAATGAAGGAAACCGAGAAGATCGAGATCATGCATTTCGACCAGGAGGGCTATCTCGAGGACGGCAAGGCGCTCTACGA
>UQIW01000026.1 GCA_900541235.1 uncultured Collinsella sp.
TCTCAAGAAGGAGTAACATCGGGACTTGCAGCGACGGACCTCAGGACACTCTTACACCACGTCTGCGCGCGCGACCGCTTATAGTGAAAATAGTGAGTTTAGTGAGAATAGTATTGCGCAAAACTCGTGAACTCAATTATTGACCTCTCGCCCAGAATGAGAGGAGGGGCAAATATTCCTATTAGAGGTCAAATCGGAGCCTAATAGGGCCTTTTAGCCCCTCTCATTCCGGGCGGTCGCTTTCTTTTGAATATTGTCGTAAGCTGTTATCACTTATCTTAATGAATGCATACTGTTTGCGGGGTACTCGCCGTGAAACGCTCCACCTATATCGGCCTACTCGTCTTAGCGTTTGCAATTACCGCAGTTGGCGTAGGCATTATCTATCTCGCATTTCTCCCTGCCTCGGCGACGCAGGCGGCGGTTGAAACCGTAAGCTACCCCATCGAAATCCTCACCGATATCGTCAAACCCGATTCAATCACCGTCGATTTCGACGGTACGCCCGCAGCGCTTGGGATCAGCAACTATCCCCGAATCGAACTTGGAGCCACGCGCTATACCCAAGATGAGCAGCTTATCGGCAAGGCAACCAGTTTACTCAAAGGCAAGACGTTTAAGCGGTGGTACGGCGCCGTAATATATCGAGCCAAGAAAATCCAAATGAATGGCGGGTATTATTCGACCCTCGAGCTCGATGCGGCAAACGGAAGCAGACTGTGCAACGTTTCATACGACCCCGGCTACGTGGACAACGAAGGGCCGGGGGTCTATATCTCGGATGGCAACGTGATCTACGTCATGGAAGGCGACCAGACGGCAGTCGTCGATTTTATGGATCGGTGTACCGAGGATGCCTACGAACAAACTTGCGAGCCCGATCCGCAGACAGCGCGCAACAGCGGCTCGGCACGCACTTGGCTATTTGACGATGAAATAACCTGGACCCCATCGAAATAAGGACCCGCCGGGCAGTCACCTTTGTGGTGGTCTCGGCTCCGATGTTCCACTGTCTCGATCTGTAACATCTAGCGGCCCTTTTCAATCCTAGATGTTACAGATCGAGATGAAATGATCGGCGGCGATTGTTTGTCTCAATCTGTAACAGCTGCTCGTCAAATATGGGCCCAGATGTTACAGGTCGAGACAAACGGGACCACTACAAAGGTGCCTGTCCCCTTTGTGGTGGTTTTCGACAAAAGAAGCCGCCCCGATAACAGAGGCGGCATCAAGCAAGTCTATTTATTAGCGTCCCTCAAGACCCAACGAGAACGCAGAAATGTAGCCCAGGGCTTACCCTTTCCCGAACGCGACCCTCGCGAAGCGCGTGAGCGGGCGGGAAAGGGTAAGCCCCGGGCGGACAATTAAGTGCGTTACTCGGCAGCGGCCTTGAACTTGTTGTAGTTGATCAGGCAGCCAGCCTTGACGATGGCACGCTCCTCTGCCGTCATATCGGCAACGTAGAGCTCGATCTGCTCAACCGCACCGTCGGCACGCACCACGTAGGCGGCGATGTCCTTTAGGTCGTCATCGAGCGCAGCGCGAATCCCCGGCACGAAGACATAGTCGCCCACCTCAAAGTTGGGCTCGGCCTCCATCTGGAAGGGCACCATGCCCCAGTTCATCACGTTGGAGCGATAGCGCTTGGTGGCGTACTCGTGGACGATGTTGGCCAGGCCGCCGATCACGCGCTGGCAGCTCGCAGCCTGCTCGCGGGCAGAACCGTCACCGGGCTTCTTGGCATAGAGCATGGAGCCGTACTCGGTCGCCTTGGCATCGGCCGCGACACCCGCGCTGGCCAGCGCCTCAAACACACCAGCAAGCTCGGTATCGAGCGCGGCCAAGTCGCCCGCGGACTCGCCAGCCACGCGGCGCTTCTCCACGGCGTCGACCTCCTTGGAACGGCCCACGTAAGCCGGGTCGCGGCGGCTGAGCGTAAACTCGGCCAAGCCCAGCGGGTTGGAGCGGAAGGAGCTCGTCTCGCCCGAAGGAATGAGCTCGTCGGTCGTAGTGACCGGGTCCATGATCTTGGAGCACACCTTGAGCAGGATGTCGTCGCCGAGGGGCTCCATCGCGGGCCACGGCTTGATGTTGGGGCCCTCGACCAGCTCGTCGGCAGGCTCCGCCTTGCCAAAGCCCCAGTACACGCGCTTTTTGTACGGTGCGTCGTCAAAGGTGTACTCGCAGGCCTCGTCCCAAGTCTCCTCGGGCAGGTCGGTCGCCGGCGTCAGGACGCCGCCGTTGGCAGCCGTCGCCGCAATGGAGCGGGCGTCCATCAGGGCTACGGCACTCAGCTGGCCATTACCCGGCTTGGAACCCTCGCGGTTGGGGAAATTGCGCGTGGTGTGGCGGATCGAAAGGCCGTTGTTGGCAGGCGTGTCGCCGGCGCCGAAGCACGGGCCGCAGAATGCCGTGCGCACAATCGCGCCGGCCTCCATAAGGTCGTAAATATAGCCGCGGCGCGTAAGCTCGAGTGCCACGGGCTGGCTCGTAGGATAGACCGACAGCGAGAACTCGCCGCAGCCGGTGTTGGCGCCCTTGAGCACGCGAGCAGCCTGGACCACGGAGTCGTAGTTGCCGCCCGAGCAGCCGGCGATAACGCCCTGCTGCACGTGCAGCTTGCCGTCGACGATCTTGTCGAGCAGGCTAAAGTGCGTCTTGCCCTCGCCGATCTTGGCGGCCTCGAGTTCAACCTCGTGCAGGATGTCCTCGAGGTTCTCGTTGAGCTCGTCGATCTCAAAGCCGTTGGAAGGATGGAACGGCAGCGCGATCATGGGTTTGATGCTCGACAGATCGACCTCGACGCAGCCGTCGTAGTAGGCAACATCGGCGGGCTTGAGCTCGCGGTAGTCGTCGCCGCGGCCGTGCATGGTCAGGAATGCGTGCGTGTCCTCGTCAGTTGCCCAAATGGAGGAAAGGCAGGTGGTCTCGGTGGTCATGACGTCAACGCCGTTGCGGTAATCGGTCGTCATGCTCGCGATGCCCGGACCCACAAACTCCATGACCCTGTTCTTGACGTAGCCCTTGGCAAAGACGGCGCGGATGATGGCGAGCGCCACATCGTGCGGGCCGACGCCGGGGCGCGGGGCGCCCGTAAGGTAGATGGCGACGACGCCGGGATAGGCGACATCGTAGGTGTCGCGCAGCAGCTGCTTTGCCAACTCGCCGCCGCCCTCGCCCACGGCTATGGTACCCAGGGCACCATAGCGGGTGTGCGAGTCGGAACCCAGGATCATCTTGCCGCAGCCGGCGAAGTTCTCACGCATAAAGGAGTGGATGACGGCGATGTGCGGCGGAACGAAGATGCCGCCATACTTCTTGGCCGCGGAAAGGCCAAAGACGTGATCGTCCTCGTTGATGGTGCCGCCCACGGCGCATAGCGAGTTATGGCAATTGGTGAGCACGTAAGGCAACGGGAACTGCTCCATGCCCGAGGCGCGCGCCGTCTGGATGATGCCGACAAAGGTGATGTCGTGGCTCGCCATGGCGTCGAAGCGAATCTTGAGCGCCTCGGGATTGCCGGACGTATTGTGTGCCTGGAGGATCGAATACGCGATGGTACCGCGCTTGGCATCCTCGGGCGCCTGCGTAATACCGCGCTCGGCAGCCTCAGCCGCAGGCACAACCTCGCTGCCGCCGCGCAGGTAGATGCCGTCCTCGTACAGCTTGACCATACTGTCTCCCACTCTGCCCAAGAGATTTGGGCGCATAGCATACATTCGTTCAATATCGTGCCATAGAACGGTTGCAAGTGGGTTACGAATCTGCACGTTCACTTTATCTCGGTAAAGTAAAGGACGAGCCCGGCGAGGGCCGACAGATTTGGTGCAAGAGCGTCCCTTTCGACTAGTCATTTAAGAACGTCCCCAATGACTATTTCCAAAGTGAGGAACGTCCCCAAGTGCCGCATCCGGGCCATGGCAACGCCGATATTTTGCCGCGGACAGCGAAAGCCCGCCAGAGCGAGCAAGGTGCCTTGAAACAAGGCGGCATTGATCTTTTGATCATGCCGCCGAAGTTGAAAGGCAGATTGCCGCTCTGGCGGGCTTGCAGCGTCGACTGGTTACGCGGGTTGGTAAAACCGCGTAACTACAAATCCCCGCCTGCGCCCAAAAGCTTGCGCATGACTTGCTCGGGGTTGACTGAGCCGTCGCGCGGGGCTAAGGCAGTGATCTTCTTCTGCATCTTGTACTCGTGCAGCTCGTCCTCGAGCTGGCGCACGCGAGCACGGAGCTTTTCGTTTTCGCGCTCACGCTCCTCGGCACGCTCCTTCATATCGAGGATGCGCACCACGCCGGCAAGGTTGATACCCTCGTCGGTCAGCTGGTTGATGAGCTCCAGGCGCTCGATATCGGCACGCGAATACAGACGCGTGTTGCCGCCCGAGCGCTGGGGGTTCACCAGGCCCTTGGACTCGTAGACGCGCAGAGTCTGCGGATGCATGCCGGTCAGCTCGGCCGCCACGCTGATCATGTACAGCGGTTTGTTCCTATTGTCCTCGGCCATGCTACCTGACCCCTTTCCGTCTCGTTATCGTCCATCATAAGCCCGCGGGCGTGGGCGTGCGCCGCGACCGCCCTAGTACGTCGCCTTGTAACGATTGACCTTCTCGCGGTAGTCGCGCGTGTCGGCCTCGCGCAGCTTGGTCATGGCATCGCGCTCGTCATCGGACAGGTTCGTGGGGACCTGCACCTTGATCTCGACGAGCAGCGCGCCTGTACGGCCACGGTGTTTAACATCGGGCGCCCCCATTTCCTTAAAGCGGAACTTCTTGCCCGTCTGGGTACCCGCGGGCACCTTCAGACGAACCGTCGCACCGCCGGGCGTCGGCACGTCCACCGTGCAGCCGAGCGCCGCCTCATAGACCGAGACCGGTACCTCCATGGTCACGTCGGCACCTTTACGCTTAAACAGCGGATGCTCCTCCACGTGCGTGGTCACGACCAGGTCGCCGCGCTCGCCGCCGGCAACGCCATACTCGCCGCGACGTTTGTAGCGCAGCTTGCCGCCGTCGACCGCGCCCGCGGGGACCGAGACCGTAATGGTCTGCTGCTCGCCCGTCGAGGGAATGCGGTAAGTGACCTTGTGCGTCACGCCGCGAAACGCGTCCTCGGCCGTCACATCGACGGTCAGCGACAAGTCGCCGCCCTTGCGCGAACGGCTGCGACCCGCGCCGGCACCGGCAGTGCCTGCAGCCCCGGCAAAGCCCGAGCCCCAATCGCTGCCCCAGGCGCCGTTGCCGCTAAAGATGCTGTCGAAGATATCGCCCCAGCCGCTGGCGCCCGCGCCGGCACCATAGCCGCCGCCATACGCGCCGCCCGCGCCCGGCATGCCGCCAAACATGAGCATCTGGTCGTACTCTTTGCGCTTCTTCTCGTCCGAAAGCGTCTCGTAGGCCTCGCTGATCTCCTTGAACTTGGCCTCGTCGCCGCCGGCATCGGGGTGATATTTTTGCGCGAGCTTGCGAAACGCGCTCTTGATCTCTTTGTCGGAGGCGCTCTTGGATACGCCCAGGATGTCATAGAAGGTTTTGCCTGCAGCCATCGTAGCTCCTCTCCTGTTTCATCCGCCGCCCAGCGGGCGGCGGCTCATGCTTTCATATGGCACTAGGCCAGAAAGGGCCCCGGGTGTTGCCCCGGGGCCCTTCTCAATTACTCCTCGGTGCTCTCGGCCGTATCGGCCGCAGCATCCTCGGGCGCCGCTTCGGGCTCCGGTGCGGGGCGCTTCTCGCCACCGTAGGTCACCGTCACCATCGCGGAACGCAGGATGCGATCCGCCATGCGGTAGCCCTTCTGGTACACGTCGTTGACGGTCTCGTCGTACTGCGATGCGTCCTCGACGCGACCCACGGCCTGATGCTCGAGCGGATCGAACGCCTCGCCCTTGGGGTCGATGGGCTCAACGCCCTCGTGCGCAAACACATCGAGCAGCTTGGCATGCACCGCGTCGACACCGTCGACGAACTGCTTAAAGTCGTCGGCAAGCTCCTGGCTGCGGGCATGGTCGATCGCACGCTCGATATCGTCGACCACCGGCAGCAGCGCGGTGACGAGCTTCTCGGTCGCGCGCTCGCGCTCGGCGATACGCTCATTGGCGGTGCGGCGACGGAAGTTCTCCCAGTCGGCCTGCAGACGGGCGGTACGCTCGGTGGCGTCCTTTGCCTTGTCCTCGGCGGCCTTCTGAGCCTCCGCCGCAGCATCGAGCTCGTTGCGCACGTCGGCAAGCTCTTTCTGAGCCTGCTCGAACTTGAGCTTAAAGTCGTTGTCGGCGGCTTCCTCACCGGCGCGGATAGCGGCTTCCACCATCTCGTCCTCGGTCATCGTCGCCTCCTTGTTGGAATCCTCTACTTGGTTCTCGGCAGCCTCGGCGGCCGGGGCCTCGTTGGCCTCGGTAACGTCTGCGGCCTCTACGGGAATCTTCACGTCCTTCTCCTCAGAGTCAACGGGGGCGGCACCAACGGCGGCCGCCTCCGTGCGAGCTTTACGGCCGGACATGATTACTTGTCCTCGTCGTCCACAACCTCGTAGTCGGCGTCGACGACGTCATCGTCGGCAGGCTGGGCGCCGGCGGCACCGTCGGTCTGCTGCTGAGCGTCGGCGTAGACAACCTGGGCCAGCTCGTAGGCCACGGACTGCAGGGACTCGCCGGCGGCCTTGATGGCCTCGACGTCAGAGCCCTCGAGCGCCTTCTTGGCGTCGGCGATAGCGGCCTCGGCCTTGGACTTCACGTCGGCGGAAACCTTGTCGCCCAGCTCGTTGAGGGTCTGCTCGGTGGAGTAGCACAGGCTGTCGGTCTGGTTGCGGACCTCGACCTCTTCCTTCTGCTTCTTGTCCTCCTCGGCATGAGCCTCGGCGTCCTTGACCATACGATCGACTTCGTCGTCGGACAGAGCGGTGGAGCCGGAAATGGTGATCTGCTGCTCCTTGCCGGTGCCCTTGTCCTTAGCGGAGACCTTGACGATGCCGTTGGCGTCGATGTCGAAAGTGACCTCGATCTGCGGCACGCCGCGGCGGGCAGCCGGGATGCCGGTCAGCTGGAACTTACCGAGCGACTTGTTGTCGCGGGCAAGCTCGCGCTCGCCCTGGAGCACGTTGATCTCGACGCTGGTCTGGTTGTCGGCAGCGGTGGAGTAGACCTCGGTCTTGGAGGTCGGGATCGTGGTGTTGCGGTCGATCATCTTGGTCATGATGCCGCCCATGGTCTCGACGCCCAGCGACAGCGGGGTAACGTCGAGCAGCAGGATGCCCTCGACGTCGCCGGTGAGCACGCCGCCCTGGACGGCAGCACCGTCGGCAACGACCTCGTCGGGGTTCACGGACATGTTGGGCTGCTTGCCGGTCATGGTCTTGACGAGCTCCTGGACAGCGGGCATACGGGTGGAGCCGCCGACGAGGATGACCTCGGTCAAATCGGAGAGCTTGAGCTTAGCGTCGCGCAGGGCGTTGGTGACAGGCTGCTTGCAGCGCTCGAGCAGGTCGCGGGTGATCTTCTCGAACTCGGCGCGGGTCAGCGTGTAGTTGAGGTGCAGCGGGCCGGACTGGTTCATGGTAATGAACGGCAGGTTGATGGTGGTCTGCTGGGCGGCGGAGAGCTCCTTCTTGGCGTTCTCGGCGGCCTCCTTCAGACGCTGCAGGGCCATGGGGTCCTGACGCAGGTCGACACCGTTCTCCTGCTGGAACTTATCGGCCATCCAGTCGATGACGCGCTGATCCCAGTCATCGCCGCCCAGGTGGTTGTCGCCCGAGGTGGACAGAACCTCAAACACGCCGTCGGCGAGGTCGAGGATGGAGACGTCGAAGGTGCCGCCGCCCAGGTCGAAGACCAGGATGCGCTGGTCGGTGCCCTGCTTGTCCAGGCCATAGGCAAGAGCAGCAGCGGTCGGCTCGTTGACGATACGCTTGACGTTGAGGCCGGCGATCTTACCGGCGTCCTTGGTGGCCTGACGCTGGGCGTCGTTGAAGTAGGCCGGGACGGTGATGACGGCGTCGGTAACGGTCTCGCCCAGATACTTCTCGGCGTCGGCCTTCATCTTGGCGAGCGTCATGGCGCTCACCTGCTCGGCGGTGTAATCCTTGCCCTCGATGTCGACGACGGCACGGCCACCCTGGCCCTCCTTGACCTCGTACGGCACGGTCTTGATCTCGGAGGTGCACTCGGAGTACTTGCGGCCCATGAAGCGCTTGATGGAGAACACGGTGTTCTTGGGGTTGGTGACAGCCTGGTTCTTAGCGGCCTTACCCACGACGCGGTCGCCGTCGGCACGGAAGCCCACGACGGACGGGGTGGTGCGGTCGCCCTCGGCGTTCACGATAATGGTCGGAGAACCGCCCTCGAGGACGGCCATTGCGGAGTTAGTAGTACCAAGGTCGATACCAAGAATCTTGCCCATTAGAAATTCCCTCTCTCTTGTGCGTTTGCACCGACTCGGCGGTCTGCCGAGCGGTGTTTCGGCTTGTCTTTCAGGATGTAGTGTATCCCCTTATGGGCCGGAATATACAAAATCTAAGTCAATTCATATAAGATTTCTTATTGCCGAGAGTTTAGGTTCTTAAATGCGCAGGTAGATGCGCTGTTTGAGTTCTAGGCAAATCTATCGAGATCTATGTAGAGATGGCTGAGGCTTGGGTCCGAGGATGCCTGGGGCTGCCTTGCGGAAAGCTCGTCCCGTTTTGAGAGCTGATACCGGGTCGCAGTTTCCGCTAGCGGGCCCAACCGGAAACTGCGACCCGGTTTTCGGCCAAATAACGGGATGCCCTTTCCGCAGGCGCGCCCAATAGCTCAATATTTCAAGTCACCTTTAGCTAACATTTACGCAGCTCAACGGCCCCACCTGCACGTTTTTTAGTAAACCTTGGCATACTCGGCGAACGGTATGAAGATGCCGGTCAGAGGGTATTGCAAACGGTCGCTCCCGTGGTATGTTTTTGCCCGAATCAAACCGGCGCGCATCGCCTGTAGCGTCGGTCAACAGAGAGGAAACTACCATGGCTCATCCCGTAATTGATGCCGACGAGTGCATCGCTTGTGGCGTTTGCGTCGACTCCTGCCCCGCTGGCGTTCTGGAGCTCCAGGACGTCGCTACCGTCGCTGACGAGGACTCCTGCGTCGCCTGTGGCGCTTGCCAGGACGCTTGCCCCGCTGGCGCGATCACCGAGATCGTCGAGGAGTAACAACTCCCCACTTGCACACTCAAAAGTACACCGTGCACAAAAAAAGGAGGCCTCCGCATCGCCGCGGAGGCCTCCTTTTTTTGTGCGGATAACTAATTTGGCACCGCTGCAGATTGCCGCTTAGGGGCGTTTGCAGCGTCGGCTACGATAGATCGTCCTCGTAAGGCATGAGGTCTGCTAGGTAGCCTTTCTCCTTGAGCATCGCCTCGATCTCGTCGAGGGTTTGCTCGTCCTCCGCCGCGATGCGATGGAAGTGATAGCCGCTCGTCACCGTTAGCAGCGGGAAACTCTTGCCGCTCTCGATATCGTGCAGGTAGCGCTCAACATCGCGACGATTGCGGATGTCCAGGTCGGCCGTGATCTTACCGTACACGCGGTGATTGACGATCACGTTGAGCACGGCGCCTCCGGCGTCGACGATACTCGTAAGCTCATCGCCTGCCTGCTCCACGCCGTGGCGAACCTTGACCAAGCGTGTGGGCACAGCGGGGCTGCTGGGGGCCTCCTGCAGCGCGTAGCCGCGGTTGGTCGCCACGATATCGTGCCCATCGGCGCGCAGCAGGGCGATGTCCTGCACCACGATCTGGCGGCTCACACCCACCTCGCGGGCAAGCGCGCTGCCCGATACGGGCCCCTTGGCCCCCTCGAGCACGGCCATGATGGCACGGCGACGCTCGCGGGCGTTCATTATTTACCGTCCAGCAGACGAAGGTGCTTAAGCGAGAGGTCGAGAATCGGCGCAGAGTGCGTCAGCGCCCCCGAGCTGATAAAGTCAACGCCCAGGTCGGCGAGGGCGCGGATATTGCTGGCATCCACATTGCCCGAGCACTCGGTCTTGGCGCGACCGGCGATAAGCTCAATCGCGGCAGCCATGTCGTCGTGGGTCATGTTGTCGAGCATGATGATATCGGCACCGGCCTCAACTGCCTCGCGCACCATATCCAGGTTCTCGCACTCAATCTCGACCGTCGCGGTAAACGACGCATGGGCGCGCGCCATCTCAATCGCGCGTGCCACGCCACCGGCGGCGTCGATGTGGTTGTCCTTGAGCATGACAGCCGTCGACAGGTTATAGCGGTGGTTGCTGCCACCGCCGATCTCGACTGCAGCCTTCTCGAAGACACGCATGCCCGGCGTGGTCTTGCGCGTGTCGACAAGCACGGTCTTGGTGCCCTCGAGCGCAGCTGCCATGCTGTGCGTATAGGTAGCGATGCCGCTCATGCGCTGCAGGTAGTTGAGCGCCACGCGCTCGCCCGAAAGCAGCACACGCGCATCGCCGCGCACCTGGCCCACGTGGTCGCCGGCGTGCACCTCGTCACCATCGGCAACATCAAACAGCACCGAGCTCTGCGAATCCAGCAGCTCAAAGGTGCGAGCGAACACATCCAGGCCCGCGATAATGCCATCGGCCTTGGCGATAAGCTCCACCGTGGCGGGACGCGCCGTGGGGCACACGCTCGCCGTGCTCACGTCCTCAAAGGTAATGTCCTCGCGCAGAGCCTGCAGAATCAAATCATCGACGACGAGCTTCATGGTAATGGGATTCATGGTCTACTCCTCCACGGCCTGCGTGCCGGCGGCACGGGCCAGATCATCGATTGCAAGGTTATCGGAACTCAGGGCGCGATGGTGCCCATCGAGCGCGGGCTCGCCCGTCTGCTCCACGGCAAGCGACTCGCCGGTACGCATACGCCAAGCGGCGCGACGACCCCAGACCAGCGCTTCGAGCAGGCTGTTTGATGCAAGGCGGTTCTTGCCGTGAACGCCGTTGCAGGCTGTCTCGCCCGCGGCGTAGAGCTCGGGCATCGAGGTGCGGCCGTCCTTGTCGACCCACACGCCGCCCATAAAGTAATGCTGCGTGGGTGTGACGGGAATGGGCTCGTCCAGGATGTCGCGGCCGTCCTCCAGGCAGCGTGCGCGGATGTTGGCGAAGTGCCCGGTCACCACGTCGCGCTCGACGGGGGCAAAGCTCAGCCACTCGTGCTCGGTACCGTCCTGCTTCATCTGCTCGCGAATAGCGGCGGCGACTACGTCGCGCGGCTGCAGCTCGTCGGTAAAGCGCTCGCCGGCAGCGTTGAGCAGAATCGCGCCCTCGCCGCGGCAGCTCTCGCTGATCAGGAAGGTGCGGCCCGGCTGCGGCGAGAACAGTCCCGTGGGGTGGATCTGCACGTAGTCCAGGTGCTCCATCTTAATGCCATGCTCCTGAGCGATGTAGCAGGCATCGCCCGTGAGCTGCGGATAGTTGGTCGAGTGGTCGTATACGCCGCCGATGCCGCCCGTTGCCCACAGCGTGTGGCGGGCATGGATCTTAAACAGCTCGCCGGCATGCACACCCTCGGCGACATTTGCCAGCTCGTCGGCGGGACGAAGCGAGTTGTCCTCGTCCACGGGAACGGCGACGACGCCGGTGCACACCGTGGCGCCGTCACGCTCGCCCGTTAGAATGTCGGTCATGGCCACGTGCTCCAAAATCTGCACGTTATCCAGCTTGCGAACGGCCTGGAGCAGCTTGGTCGTGATCTCCTTGCCCGTAATGTCGGCATGGAAGGCAATTCGCGGACGGCTGTGCGCGCCCTCGCGGGTAAAGTCGAGGCTACCGTCGGCCTTGCGCTCAAAGTCCACGCCCATGGCCAGCAGGTCGTTGATGACCGAGCGGCTCGAGCGGATCATGATGTCGACGCTCTCGCGGCGGTTCTCGTAGTGGCCGGCGTGCATGGTGTCCTCAAAGAAGGCATCGTAGTCCGAGCCCTCGGGCAGCACGCAGATGCCGCCCTGCGCGAGCATCGAATCGCACTCGTCGACCGCGCCCTTGGAAAGCATGATCACGCGCGTGCTCGTCGGCAGATTGAGGGCCGCGTACAGGCCCGCCACGCCGCAGCCGGCAATGACGACGTCGCACTCCATATCGGGGTATTGCTTGGTTTCCACAGGAATCCTCTCCCTTGTAATGTGGCATAAGGGACTGCCCCTCATGTCACATTGTTCTAGCGCGCTGCGTACTCGAGCATACGGTCGAGCGTGAGCTTGGCCTGGTCTGCCGCCTCGTCCGAGACGCCGATCTGCACCTCGCCCTCGCCCGTCTCCAGGCAGCGCACGAGCTTTTCGAGCGTGATGAGGTCCATGTTGACGCAGGTGGGCTGCACCGCGGGGAAGTAGAACTTCTTGCCGGTGCCCTGGCAGCGGCGCTCGAGCTCGTAGAGCACGCCGCGAACCGTCACGATAATGAACTCGCTCGCGTCGGACTCCTCGGCATACTTGATGATGCCGGCGGTGGAGCCGATGTAGTCGGCCTCGGCAAGGACGTCGGCCTTGCACTCGGGGTGCGCCAGCACGAGCGCGTCGGGGTGGGCCTCCGTCGCGTCGACGATCTGCTCGACGGTGATGATGTGATGGCGCGGGCAGTAGCCGTTGTTGAGGATGACGTGCTTTTGCGGCACCTGCTCGGCTACGAAGCGGCCCAAGTTTTGGTCGGGAATGAACAGGATATGCTGCTGCGGCAGCTCGGACACGATCTTAACGGCGTTGGAGCTGGTGACGCACACGTCGCTCCAGCTCTTGATCTCGACCGTGGAGTTGACGTAGCAGACCACGGCAAGGTCGTCACCGTACTCGGCGCGCGCTGCATCGACTGTCTCGCGCTTGACCATGTGCGCCATGGGGCAGTCCGCGCCCGGCTCGGGCAGCAGCACGGTCTTAGTGGGGTTGAGCAGCTTGGCGCTCTCGCCCATAAACTCCACGCCGCACAGCACGATAGTCTGCTGCGGCAGGCTCTTGGCGAGCTTTGCCAGGTAGAAGCTGTCGCCGACGTAATCAGCCACGGCCTGCACCTCGGGCGCCACGTAATAGTGCGCCAGAATCACCGCGTCACGTTGGGTTTTTAGCTGCTGAATGGCCTCGACGAGCTCTGCGGGCACCAGTGCCGCGCGCTCCGTTGCCGTCGTTGCCGATGCCAGGCCGGCCGCGATATCGCGTGCAAGCTCCGACGCATCCATGTTCGCGCTCTGTGCCATCAAGGCCCCTCTCTTTTGGCGAATCTTGGGGCTTTAGTATGACACCTAGGTTTACAGCTGACAAGACAGCTGTAAACCTAGGTGTAAAGTTGAAATAAAAATTCAATCATGCGGCAAGTCCATTTTCGAACTGGCAAGCTGAGGATAGCCGGGCTTTCGATAGCGCAGGAGGCATCTTTCGCCACCGCAACACCGCTTGGCGCGAGCTGCACGCCGTGGGGCGCAAACGGTCCGCACCCCCGCAAGCGGCGCGTGCCCGATGTGGCAAAATCGAACTACTTAAGGGGGCCGAATGCTCAAGATTATTGCCTGCGACGATGATGTCGCTTTTCTAGATAGACTGCACCGGATGATCGACCGTTGGTCGACCGAGACGGGCACGGCGGTCGATGTTGCGCTCGTCACGCGCGGCGAGGACCTGCTGGCCCGCCATGCCGCATCGCGCGCCGACATCATCTTGCTCGATATGATCATGCCGCTCGTCAACGGCATGGACACCGCACGCGAACTGCGCCAGGCCGACACCGCCGTGCGCCTGGTGTTCCTCACCTCGTCGCCCGAGTTCGCGCTGGAATCCTACGAGGTCCGCGCCTTCGACTATCTGCTCAAGCCCGTGACTTACGAACGCCTGGCGCGATTACTCGACGAGCTTTCGAGCATGCGCCCGGCGGCAACCGACGAGCTCGTGATCAAAACTTCCTTTGGCTACCACGCCTTGCGCCTGTCCGACATCGAATATGCCGAGGCGCGCAACAAGCACGTGGTCTTCCGCCTGCGCGACGGACGCGATATCGAGGCACTCGAGTCGTTCCGCAGCGTCGAGGACCGCTTGGAGCAAAACGCGGTCTTCTTTAAATGCCACCGCAGCTACCAGGTCAACCTGCGCAATATCGATCACTTTGACCGCACGGACATCGTCATGCGCTCGGGCGCGTGCATCCCGCTTTCGCGCAGCTGCAAGCAGGGATTCCAAGACGCCTACTTTGCGGTGCGCTTTGAGGGCGGGAGGCGCTGATGGTCTCCTCGGTCGAAATGATCCTTTGGGCAATCCACCACGCCACGACGCTGCTCTTTGGCGTCTTTGCCTCGGCGGCGCTGTGCGGTGTCGAGATCAACCGGCGTCATGCGCTTGAACTGGTGCTGGTCGGCGTCGTGACCGGCGCTGCCTTTTCGATCGCCAATGCCGTCGGCGGCGAGCTTTTCGCCCGCCAGGTATATCCGCTCGTCGTGCATCTGCCGCTCGTCATCTATTTGTGCGCGCGCTACCGCCTGAGCCCGCTGCTTGCCGTGCTCGGCATTACGAGTGCCTATCTGAGCTGCCAGTTCAGCAATTGGATGGGCATCGCCGCATTTGCCGCAACCGATTCTCAGATCGCGTACTATCTGGCGCGCATCGCGACCACACTCGCCGTCTTTGCCGTCCTGTTGCATTGGGCCGGCGACATCGGTCCGCGCTTGGCGATTAAAAGCACCACCGAGCTGAGCATCCTTTTAATCCTACCGCTCGTCTATTACGTCTTTGACTATGCCACCAACGTCTATACCACGCTGTTCCACTCGGGCTCGGTGGTGACGGTTGAGTTTTTGGCATTTGCGCTCTGTGCCTTCTATCTTATGTTTCTTGCCGTTTACCTACGCGAATACGAAGAAAAAGAAGCTGCCGAGCGTGAACGCTGGATGCTCGAGACACGCGACAGCGCCGCCATCAAAGAGCTCGAGGCCTGGCGTCAATCTGGGCGCGAGCTGTCGATTCTTCGCCACGATATGCGCCACTTCCTACGCGGCCTGGCCGCTTTAATTGAGGAGGGCCACACCGACGAGGCGCTCAAACGCATCGACGAACTCTGCGAAGCCGGCGACCGCACCGCCGTACGCCGCTTCTGCGCCAACGAGACCGTAAACATCGCGCTTTCGTCGTTTGGCTCGGATATCAGCAAGCGCGGCATTTCCGCCGACTTGCGCGCCGCCGTGCCCCAGAGCGTGCATGTGGCCGATGTCGACCTGTTCAGCGTGCTTTCGAATGCCCTGGAAAACGCCATTGCCGCGGCGAGCACCGCCCCCGAGGGCAAGCGCTTTGTCGATCTTGATCTGCGGTTTGAGGACGGGCAGCTGCTGCTTTCGGTTTCCAACACATTTGGACGGGCGCCGCACATGGTCGACGGCATGCCCGTGGCTCAGCACGCCGGTCACGGCTTTGGCACCAAGAGCATTAAGCTCGCCGTGGAGCGCATGAACGGCAACTGCCAGTTCCGCATTAACGGCGATCGGTTTGAGCTGCGCGTTGTGATGTAGAAGTGCGGCGCCGATCTCGAGGCGTGCCTTGCCCGCCAGACAATCGCTCGCCGGCGCCAATCCGCTACAGCGGAGCGGCCGCCGGGGTCAGCTGCTTGATGTATGCCCACATGCGCTGCTTGGCGGCTTTGTCAGTGAGCGCCGCCTCAAAACCGTCGAGCGCAAGCACGCGGCGACCCTGCACATGGGCGACCAAACCGGGCTTGAGCATGGCGGTGTCGAAGTCGTCGATTGCCACAAGCATGTCGGCATAGGTCTCGCGCATGGTATCGGCCGCGCGATCGTCCAGCAGCAGGACCGCCTCGGGGTCCAAGGCCTCGAGCGCCTCGCGGAACAGCTCGCACGGCAGAGTCTCGCCCACCGCGACCGCTCCGTCACCCACGCCGGCGACGCTTGCCAGCACGCAAAAATCCTCGGGCGCGTAGCCGATGGCCCCAAGCGCCTTGCGCAACGCCGCGCCATCCGGGCCGGCGGCAAGCTCGCCACCCGAACGCTCGGCCTCGTCCAAATCGCCTTTGACCAGCACGATCGGCGAGCACGCGTTGCCCGCGATACGCACGCCACGGACCGCAAGCGATGCGAGCTCCTGCTCGGCCGCCTGGGCGATGGCTTCTTTTTTCTGGCTTTGTGACGTGGACATGCGCTCTCCAATCGTTTGCGTGCCCACCATTATATAAAAGAGCCGCCCGCGAGTGGTTGCTTTGCGGGCGGCTGGGTATAAGCACGGTCGTACTGAGTTTTACGCGGCCGAGCCGCGTCGCATTATGGAGGTCACCATGGCTGACATTAATCAGATTACCCCCGAGAACTTCGATTCCATCGTTAACGACAGCCTGCCCGTGCTGGTCGATTTTTGGGCACCGTGGTGCGGGCCCTGCCGCTCCCTCTCGCCCATCGTTGACGAGGTTGCCGATGAGCTGGCGGGCAAGCTCGCCGTTGCCAAGTGCAACGTCGACGACAACCAGGACCTGGCCATGAAGTATGGCGTCATGAGCATCCCCACGCTGATTGTGTTTAAGAACGGCGAGGAGATTGACCGCTCAGTTGGCGCTCTACCCAAGGCGAGGCTGCAGGCGCTGCTGGAGAAGCATCTGTAATACGCTTGTTACTTACTCGCCGTCTATGAGCGCTTTTGCACCGCTCGCCGGACTTCTGGATGCACCGAGTGCAACCACGGATAGTATGGTAGTCACAAACAGCCCCCAGTGAACGGGTGCGGGTCGCACAGACTCGTACCCGTTTTCTTATGCAACTGCGCGCAGAGCGGGCGTAGTAAAATCTGAACCACTGAACTGCCCCATACAAAAGGAGATTTCCCATGCATGATGTTGGAATGAACATGAGCCAGCTTGCCATGAGCGTCAAGCAGATCGACGACACCATCGAGCTCGCTCACGAGTGGAGCCATCAGCTGCTGCATGCGACCGAGAATTTTGACATGGAGCGCATCGGCGCCAAGCTCGAGGCCGCCATGGCCGCGCTGCACGAGGCCCACGACGCACTCGGGGGCTACGAGGAAGCCATCGAGGCCGACCACAACTCCGTCGGCTCCGTGAAGCTGGTGTAAGGTGGCCGAACACGAGCACGGCTGCGGGTACGAGCACGAGCACCCGCACGGGGCGGACGGCGACGCGGGCTGCCACTGTAGTGGCTCCGGCTCCGAGCTGGTCCGTTTTTCGGTTACCGCACCCGACGACCTGCTGCGCCGTTTTGACGAGCAGATCGCACGCCGCGGCGACGTGGCCAACCGATCCGAGGCCGTGCGCGACCTGATTCGCGCCTCGATCGCCAAAGAGCAGATGCGCACGCCCGATGAGCATGTTATCGGGTCGCTCACCATGATCTACGACCACCATACCGGCGACCTGACGCGCCGCCTGGACGAGGTGCAGCACGACTACACCGACGAGATCGTATCGACCATGCACGTGCATCTGGATCACCACAACTGCTTGGAGATTCTTGCGCTCAAGGGTCGCGGCGAGCGCGTCTACGAACTAGCCGATCGCCTGCTGGGCCTGCGCGGCGTTAAGCACGGCGAGCTCACGTGCGCCGCCACCAAGCAGAGCCTGGGGCTGTAGCGGGATTTCCCGCAGCGCACCTGCCAAAAAGGGACAGGTTTGTTTTGGCAGGTTTAGCGTTTTACCTACCAAAACAAACCTGTCCTTTTTTGGTCGGTTTTGATGAGGGGTGTCGCATGCGGCATGTGCATATTCATGTGACGGGCATTGTGCAGGGCGTTGGCATGCGACCGTTTGTGTATCGCGAGGCCATGGCGCATGGCATTTGCGGATGGGTGCTCAATGCGGGCGACGGCGTGCATATCGAGGCGCACGCTCCGGCCGATGCGCTCGATGCTTTTGTTGCCGCGCTTTCTGAGCATGCGCCTGCGGCAGCCCGCGTAGAGTATGTCGAGGTTGTGGACCTAGCAGCCAACGGCTGGGATACCGCCAATGAACAGGGTTTTCGCATCGTAGCATCGCAGGACCAGACCGCGCACACCACACTTGTCTCGCCCGATATCGCCACCTGTGACGATTGCCTGCGCGAGTTGTTCGATCCCGCCGACCGACGCTATCACTACCCCTTTATCAACTGCACTAACTGCGGCCCACGCTTTACCATCATCCGATCGCTGCCTTATGACCGAGCGGCCACGTCGATGGATTGTTTTCCCATGTGTCCCAAGTGCGCCGCGGAGTATGCCGACCCACTCGACCGGCGTTTTCACGCGCAACCCGATGCCTGCTTTGATTGCGGGCCGCATATTACGTGGCGCGAGGCTGTGAACGGCGATGTGTGCGGGAATTCGTCCGCGACACCGGCCGTCGGCACCACACGCGAGGCCAGCGACGCCATTATCGACCGCTGTGTTGAGCTGCTGGCCAACGGCGGTATCGTCGCTATCAAGGGACTGGGCGGATTTCACTTGGCATGCGACGCCTCCAACGAGCAGGCGGTGGCCGAGCTGCGCCGTCGCAAGCGTCGCAGCAATAAGCCGCTTGCCGTCATGGTGCGCAGTCTTGCCGATGCCGGACGCCTGTGCCATATCGACGACGCTGAGCGCGAGCTTCTCACCGGCAGCATTCGCCCCATTGTGCTGCTGCGCCGACGTGCTGTTTGCGAGAGCGGCGGCTCCCCCGACGCCCTCATACTCGCACCGTCCGTCGCGCACGACCTGCCTGAACTTGGCGTTATGCTCCCCTACACCCCGCTTCAGCATCTTCTGCTTGCAGCTGCCGCGTCGCACGGTATGCACGCGCTCGTCATGACCAGTGGAAACCTGAGCGAAGAACCCATCGAGACCGACGACGACCTTGCCTGGGAACACCTCGTTGCCGCCGGCATCGCCGACGCGCTGCTCGGCAACGATCGCGCGATTCTCTCGCGCTATGACGATTCCGTGGTGCGCGTGGTTAACGGCGCCGCTATGCCCGTTCGCCGCGCTCGCGGATATGCACCCCAGCCGCTGCCGTTGCCGGCGCTCGACGGCGCTCCGTCCTACGTGCTCGCCTGCGGGCCACAACAAAAGGCCACGATTGCGCTCACGCGTGAAGGGACGAACGGCGAGGCAAACTGTTTTGTGTCGCAGCATATCGGCGATGTTGAAAACGGCGGGACCTTCGATGCCTGGAACGCCGCGCGCACGCGCTTGGAAGATCTCTTTGACTTGGCGCCCGCCGCCTTGGCCTGCGATGTGCACCCCAGCTATCTATCGGGCCAGTGGGCGCGCGAGCAGGCGCGAAAATGCAATCTGCCGCTCGTCGAGGTGCAGCACCATCATGCGCATATCGCGAGCGTAATGGCCGAGGCCATCGCCGCGGGCCAGCTTACAACCGACGCGCGTGTCCTTGGCATCGCCTTTGACGGCACCGGCGCCGGCACCGATGGGACCATTTGGGGCGGCGAGTTTCTTGTTGCCAGCCTTGGCGGCTTTGAGCGCGCCGCGCATTTGCGCACCTGGGCGCTCCCCGGCGGGGCAGCCTCCGTGCGCGACGCCCGCCGCAACGCCTTTGCCCTGCTCAGTGAGCTCGGCCTGCTCGAGCACCCAGGTGCCGCGCGGCTTTTGGACAGCCTCGACGAGCAAACGCACAGCGTGACAACCACCATGATCGAGCGCGGCATCAACAGCCCGCGTACCAGCAGCATGGGGCGTCTCTTTGATGCCGCGGCAGCAATTCTGGACATCTGCGACAAGGCAACCTACGAGGGCGAACCCGCCATCGAGCTCGAGGCCGCCGCCTGGCGCGCGCTCGACAACGAAATCGCCCATTTTCCCGACAACAACGCCGGCTATTTCGCATCTGGCCCATCGTGGCTGGACGGCCCCTATGTTCTGGACCAGAAAGCACTCTTTGAGGCACTTTTGGGAGGAATTGAAGCCGGAGCGCCCGCCTACAGGCTCGCGCTCGACTTCCATATCGCCATCGCGCGCTCTTCGGCACGAATCGCACGCGAAATCTGCGCGCGCGAAGGCATCGATACCGTCGCGCTCTCGGGCGGCGTGTTCATGAACCGACTTTTGCTCCAGCTCCTCACCCGCGAGCTCAAAAGCATGGGTCTCACTGTCTTGATTCCCCAAACCGTGCCCGTTAACGACGGCTGCATCGCCTACGGTCAGGCGGCAGTCGCAAACGCTCGTCTTGCGCAGATTGCATCGCAGTAGGCTGTTCGGCCAGCCCGCAAGCCGCCGTCTCACAGGTGTAGCGCGTTTGCCCGCAGCGCCCGCGAGCGCTACCATCAACTGATGGATTATTGGGCGCCCGTCCAGCGCAAAGCGTATAAAAGGGGAACAATATGTGCCTTGCCGTTCCCGGTAAAGTAGTCAAACGCGACGACGACCTCAAGGCCACCGTCGACATGATGGGCATCGAGCGCCCCGTGTCGCTGCGACTCGTGCCGACGGCGCAGGTTGGCGACTATATTCTCGTACACGCCGGCTTTGGCATCCAGATTGTCAACGAGCAGGAAGCACAGGAAACGCTCGAGCTTGTTAATGCCATGTCCGAGCTGGTCGAAGAAGACCAGCTGACCACCAACCCGGCGGAGGCTTACTAGTGGCGCCCGAGCAGCCGGCGCGCTCCGGTATCGATTTCTCGGCATTCCGCGATCCCAAGCTGGCTCGCGAGCTCATCGAGCGCATTCATGAGCTTGTCGGCGACCGCACCATCAACCTTATGGAAGTCTGCGGCACGCATACCGTGAGCATCGGGCGCTATGGCTTTCGCTCCATTATGCCGGCCGGGCTCAAGCTGCTGAGCGGCCCGGGCTGCCCCGTCTGCGTCACCGCCAACCGCGACATCGACCACGCAATCGCGCTCGCCAACATAGACGGCGCCATCATCACCACCTTTGGCGACATGATGCGCGTGCCCGGATCATCCACCTCGCTCGCTGCGCAAAAGGCGGCGGGGCGCGATATTCGCATTGTGTACTCCCCGCTCGATGCACTCGACATTGCCGAGCAAAACCCCGATCGCCCGGTTATTTTTATGGGCGTGGGCTTTGAGACCACAACGCCCACCATCGCCGCCGCCATCTTGGAAGCCGAAGCGCGCGGGCTTTTGAACTTCTCGGTCTATTGCGCCCACAAGACCACGCCGCCGGCGTTGCGCGCCATCGCCAACGATCCCGAGACCGCCATCGACGGCTTTATCCTGCCGGGACACGTCGCCACCATCACGGGCTTGGCGCCCTTTAGCTTTTTGGTCGACGAATTCAATACCCCGGGCGTGGTCACGGGATTTGAACCGGTCGATATCCTGCAGGGCATCTGCATGCTGGTCCAGATGGTTGTCGAGGACAGGCCGGCGATTGACAACGCCTACCGCCGTGGCGTCAACGCAGACGGCAACCCCGTGGCGCGCCAGCTGGTCGAGCAGGTGTTTGAGCCATGCGACACCACGTGGCGCGGGCTGGGGCCGATTGCCAACTCGGGCCTTTCCATCCGCCCCGAGTTCTCGCGCTTTGATGCCCGCGTTCGCTTTGACGTGCCCGTTGAGCCGACGGTTGAGCCGCGCGGATGCCGCTGCGGCGACGTGCTGCGCGGGGCCATTACGCCGAGCAGCTGCCCGCTCTTTGGCCGCACCTGCACGCCCGAGCACCCCGTCGGCCCGTGCATGGTGAGCTCCGAGGGCAGCTGCGCGGCGTACTACCGTTACCGAGTCTAGCCCGAACGCCCCCGCGCACTGACACCTCCCACGATTGGAGTTTTGGATATGTCCCATATCATCACCGATAGCACCGTCCTGTTGGGCCACGGCTCCGGCGGACAGATGATGAAGCGCATTATCGATGAGGTCTTTTTGGATGCCTTTGGGTCGCCCGAGCTGCTTGCGGGCAACGACGCCGGTGTCGCCGCGCTGCCCGCAAGCGGGCGAATCGCCATGTCGACCGACAGCTTTGTGGTAACGCCGCAATTCTTCCCCGGCGGCAATATCGGTCGCCTCGCCGTATGCGGAACCGTCAACGACGTCGCGACCTCGGGCGCTAACGTGCGCTACCTCTCATGCGGTTTTATCCTCGAAGAGGGCTATCCCATGGACAAGCTGCGCCAAATTGTGCAGACCATGGCCGAAACGGCACATGAGGCAGGCGTGAAGATTATCACCGGCGACACCAAGGTGGTCGAGCGTGGCGGTGCCGACGGCGTCTACATCAATACCGCCGGCGTGGGCGAAGTGCCCGCGGGCGTAACGCTCAGCGGCGCAAACTGCCGGCCCGGCGACGCCATCCTGGTATCGGGTACGCTAGGCGACCACGGCATCGCCATCATGAGCCAGCGCGAGGGCTTGGCGTTTTCGAGCAACATTGAAAGCGACGCTGCGCCGCTCAATCATCTGATTGCCGACGTGCTCGCCGCTGCCCCCGACACCCGCTGCTTCCGCGACCCCACGCGCGGCGGCCTGGCATCCACGCTCACCGAGTTTGCCCAGGCCAGCGGCGTTGCCATGGAGATCGACGAGGATGCCGTGCCCGTGCGCCCCGACGTGCAGGCGGCATGTGAGATGCTCGGCTACGACGTTCTGCAGGTGGCAAACGAGGGCAAGATGGTCGTCGTGGTGCCGGCCGAGCAGGCCGATGCCGCGCTGGCGGCCATGCGCGCCGCCCGCTACGGCGAGAACGCCGCCATCATCGGTCGCGTGCTGCCGCTTGCCGAGGGCGCTCGACCCGCCGTGCGCGTACGCACCGGCTGGGGATCGACCCGCATCCTCGACATGCTCGTAGGAGAGCAGCTGCCGAGAATTTGCTAGGGCGGAACTGCACGGTCGGCGCGATGTGGCTTGATGTCCCTGGAGATGTTCAGATTCCAAGCATGCCCAACGCGGAAGCCCAGTATTATGAGGTGCGTTTTGAAACCCAACGACGGGAGCTTTCATGGCAGCAGCTTTTTCCCATGTGATTTTTGATTTAGACGGCACCCTCCTCAACACGATCGAGGACCTGGCGGCCGCCGGCAACCACACCTGCGAGATGCACGGCTGGCCCACGTTTGCCGTGGACGAGTACCGCTACAAGGTGGGAAACGGCATGCTTAAGCTGGTCGAGCGCTTTATGCCCGCCGAATATGCGGGCGACGGCCGTATGTTTGAGCAGACGCTTGCCGAATTTAGAGCTTATTACGGCGAGCACAAGGAGGACCACACCGCCCCCTACGCCGGCACGATTGAGATGCTCGACCGCCTGCGCGCAGCGGGCGTTCAGCTTGCCGTGCTCACCAACAAGGATCATATTTCGGCAGCCCCGCTTATCGAGAAATACTTTGGCCCCGAGCGCTTTGCGCTGGTGCAGGGCCGTGTGGACGCATTTCCGCCCAAACCCGAGGCACCCGTCACGCTGCATGTGATGGAGGAGCTGGGCGCCGATCCGGCAACCACACTCTATGTGGGCGATTCGAATGTCGATGTTCTGACCGGCCACAACGCCGGCCTTAAGAGCGCGGGCGTCAGCTGGGGCTTCCGCGGCCGCGCAGAGCTGGAGGCCGCCGGCGCCGACTACGTGGTGGACACCCAGGACGAACTCGCCGAGCTGATCTTAGGCGAGTAACCGCTCATCCTCCCACGGGTAGCCAATGTGGGACGGGACTCTTTTAGCTGCCCCCGCACCAAAGGAGTGTCCCCAACTGCCGGCAGAAAAGGAACGTCCCCAAGTGCCGCCCCAATGACTACCATGGCAACGCCGCAGGTAGAGGACGGACAGACACTATGACCCAATCCAAGGGCACGGAAACGACAGGAGCCCCCGCTCGTGACCGCGGGTCGGGGCTGCGAC
>UQIW01000027.1 GCA_900541235.1 uncultured Collinsella sp.
AGGCCCCGCCGGCCGATTGCAAGCGGTCGGCGGGGCCATTGTGGCTCTTGACAGCGGATTGGGTCATATGAGCGAGCGGGCACCAGAGCGAACAAGTTGGCATGAAAAGAGGACGGCATAGACCTTCTGGTCATGCCGTCCTCTTTGAATGACAAGTTGTCGCTCTGGTGCCCGCGCAGCGTCGGCCGGTTACGGCGTTTGGTAAAACGCCGTAACTACTCTCGGGCTCCGTACTGCTCGTAGTAGGCGTCGATGGCGGCCTTGAGCTCGTCATCGATGACGACCTTGCCGTCGATCTCGTGGTTGTAGAGGGTCTCGACGACCTCGGCCATGGAAACGATGCTCGCGACGGGGAAACCGTACTTTGCCTCAATCTCCTTCTGCGCGGTGGTCACGCCGCCCTTGCCGACCTCCATGCGGTTGAGGGACACGATCAGGCCCTTGATCTCAACATCGGCAGCAGCCTTAACCTTGGGATAGGTCTCGTCGATGGACTTGCCGCTGGTGGTGACGTCCTCGACCATGACCACGCGGTCGCCGTCCTTGGGCTCATAACCCAACAGGTTGCCCTTATCGGCACCGTGGTCCTTGGCCTCCTTGCGGTCGCAGCAGTACTTGACCTCCTTGCCGTACAGCTCGTGGTAGGCAATCGCGGTCACGACGGCCAGGGGAATGCCCTTGTAGGCCGGCCCAAACAGCACGTCAAAGTCGTCGCCAAAGTTATCGTGGATGGCCTGGGCGTAATACTCGCCCAGCTTCTTGAGCTGGTAGCCCGTCACGTAAGCACCGGCGTTCATAAAGAACGGGGACTGACGGCCGCTCTTGAGCGTAAAGCTGCCGAACTTAAGGACGTCGGACTCGACCATAAACTTGATGAACTCTTGCTTGTAAGCCTCCATGCGGGCTCCTCTCGTAATCGCGTACGTGCCTTCCAGTTTAGCGCAGGCGAAGCGTAGATGCGGGCGCGCTTTGGGGCCACGGCATTCTGTAAAGGCTTTGTCAGAGGGAATGGTTTTCCGAACAATGGGGTTGACATGTCAAACCCCCTCATCAAGAATACGAGCGGATTAAAAAGGGGTACGAGATACCCAAAGCGCGCTGCGCCCGGCCTTAAGGAGGTGTGCCATGGAAGGCAGTCCTAGTCGAAAAACCTGCATGTCGCCCTCGGCACGCCGCGAGGACTCCGCACACGCATAAACGCCACCGGCAGATCGTCAACCCCCCCCACAAAGGTGCCTGTCCCCTTTGTGGTGGTTCGCGAGCATGACGTGAGCGACATCTAGGTTTTTTGCAATTCAATACGACACGTACGCTAACTCCCTTCAACAAGGAGGACCCTATGCTGATGCTCAAAACCGCCACGGTTCTCGAAGCCATCTCCAAGCGCCGCCGCACGGCACGCCCTGCCGCTCACGCCGGCCTGTCCAAGAACACCATATTCGCCACCACCCATAGTGCCGATGACGCTCTCGTACTGCTTGACGCCACGGCAAACGGCCTCACCGCCGAGCAGGCAACCGAGCGCCTGTACGCCTCCGGCCCCAACACCATCGAGGCACCGACCAAGACGCTCGCCCGCCGCATCGCCGACGCCTTCATCGATCCCTTCGCCGGCATCCTCGCCGCACTTGCGCTGGTCTCGCTCTATATCGACGTGCTCGCCGTGCCCGAGCCGCAGCGCGACCCCTCCACGGTCATCGTCATCGGCATCATGCTGCTGGTATCGGGCGGCATGAAGTTTATCCAGGAAGCCCGAAGCGGCAATGCGGCAGAGGCCCTCAAGGACCTGGTCTCCAACACTTGCACCGCCCTGCGCGACGGCGAGCGCATCGAGATCCCCTTCGACGAGCTCGTCCCCGGCGATGTGATCCGCCTCTCTGCCGGCGATATGGTTCCGGCAGATGCCCGTATCATCACCGCGCGCGATCTGTTTGTGGTCGAGTCCGCGCTCACCGGCGAGAGCGAGGCCGTCGAGAAGACCACCGCCGTCACTATCGTCGAGGGTGCCGACGGCTCCGCACTGCCGCTCTCTGCCTGCAAGAACATCGTCTTTACCGGCACCTCCGTGCAAAACGGCACCGCCATGGCGCTTGTCGTTGCCACCGGCTCGGACACCTACCTGGGCGGCATCGCCAAGATGCTCAACGGGCGTGGCGAGAAGAGCGCGTTTGACCGCGGCGTCTCCAGCGTCTCCATGTTGCTCGTACGCCTCATGCTCGTTATGGCGCCGGCCGTCTTTGCCATCAATGCCGCGACCAAGGGCAACGTCATCGACGCGCTGCTGTTCGCCACGAGCGTGGCCGTGGGCATCACGCCGCAGATGCTCCCCGTCATCGTGACCACAAGTCTGTCGCAGGGCGCCAAGGACCTCGCCCGTCGCCAGGTTATCGTCAAGGAGCTGCCGGCGATTCAAAACCTGGGCGCCATGGACGTCCTGTGCTGCGACAAGACCGGCACCCTCACCGAAGACCGCATCGTACTCGAGCGCTACCTCAACACCGACGGCAACGAGGACGCACGCGTGCTGCGCCATGCGTTTTTGAACAGCTTCTTCCAGACCGGCCTCAAAAATCTTATCGACCTGGCCGTAATCGACCGTGCCGATGTGACACCCTCGACCGTCGCACCCGATTCCATGCTGGGCCAGAGCCTGCGCGACCGCTACACCAAGGTCGACGAGGTTCCCTTCGATTTCTCGCGCCGTCGCCTGAGCGTAGTTGTCTCCGACGCCCAAGGCAAAACCCAGATGGTTACCAAGGGAGCTGCCGAGGAAATGCTCGAGATCTGCTCTTTTGTCGAGGTCAACGGTATCGCCCGGCCGCTCGCCGAAGACAAGCTCGCCCAGATTCGCAAGCAGGTCGCCAATCTTAACGCCGAGGGCCTGCGCGTGATTGCCGTGGCACAGAAGACCGATCCGCGCTGCGTGGGCGAGTTTGGCATCGCCGACGAATGCGACATGGTGCTGATGGGCTTTTTGGCCTTCCTCGATCCGCCCAAAGCAAGTGCCGCGGGAGCCGTCGCCACGCTCGAAGCCAAGGGCGTGGCGGTCAAGGTCCTGACCGGCGACAACGACCGCGTCGCCGCCACCGTCTGCGAGCAGATTGGTATCGATGCGAGCAACGTCTTGCTCGGCTCCGAGATCGATGCACTCGATGACGCCGAGCTTGCCGAGCGCGCCGAGAAAACCCACCTCTTCGCCAAGCTCTCGCCACTGCAGAAGGCACGCCTGGTGCGCGTCATGCGCGAGATGCTCGACCACACCGTGGGCTTTATGGGCGACGGCATCAACGACGCCGCCGCCATGCGTGCGAGCGACTGCGGCATCTCGGTCGATTCGGCCGTCGACATTGCCAAGGAATCCGCCGATATCATCTTGCTTCAGAAGGACCTGGGCGTGCTCGAGCGCGGCATCATCGAAGGCCGCCGCACCTACGGCAACCTGCTCAAGTACCTCAAGACCACAGTGAGCTCCAACTTTGGCAACGTGCTGTCCGTGACCGTCGCGAGCCTGTTCTTGCCGTTTTTGCCCATGAGCGCCCTGCAGCTGGTGCTGCTGTCGCTGGTCTACGAGATCGTGTGCATCGCGCTACCGTGGGACACCGTCGATGACGTCTGGACCGCCCGTCCGCGCTCCTGGGACGCCGCGTCCATCAAGGGCTTTATGCTCGAGCTGGGCCCCGTGAGCTCGCTGTTTGACATCGTGACCTTCGCCGCGCTCTTCTTTGTGGTGTGCCCCGCCGCCGTAGGCGCGAGCTGGTCCGAGCTTGCCGCAGCGGGCGACGCCGCGGGCATGGCGGCCTTTGCGGCGCTCTTCCAGAGCGGCTGGTTTGTCGAGTCCATGTGGTCGCAGACGCTCGTGATCCACATGCTGCGCTCCCCGCGCCTGCCGAGCCCGCGTGACCACGCCGCGCCCGCGCTGTGCGCTCTCACCGTGCTGGACCTGGCGCTCGTCACCTGGCTGCCGGCAAGCCCCATCGCCGATGCGCTCGGCCTCATGGCGCTGCCCGCGAGCTTTTTCGCGCTGCTCGTCGGCATTGTCACCGCCTACATCGCGCTCACCCAGCTGGCAAAGCGCCGCTACATTGCACGCCACGGCGAGCTACTGTAGCGAGCAGGTGGAAAACACCCTGCCAGCTGCCGTTGCCACTACCACAGCTGCCGACGCCGTTGCCGTTGCCCCTGCCGCCGCCGCAGTCTATCCCCTCAGCAGTTGCGGTGAAATAGTTCCCGTTTAAAGCCCCCTGACTTTAATTTAGGGACTATTCCACCGCAACTTATTGGAGGATTAGCTAGTCCTTGGACGTCCAGGACCAGAAGAAGTTGATAAGGGCCACACGCGAGGCGGTATCGGTCTTCTTATTGATTGAGGAAATGTGACGATAGAGCGTTGGGCGCGAAATCGGAACATACGGGTGCAAAATCCCCACCAAGATCGTCGGTAGCAAGTGCCAGTCCATCCCGCATCACGACATCATCGGCTCGTCGCCCCAATTGCCCCAGTAGCGTACGTCCCCAGTGAGTGGCCGAAGAGTGTCCCCGGCGACTGGTCAAAAATGGGCCATGTGTCCCAGTTGTGGAGACTCGTTGAGCCGTCTGGGTATCGTGAAAGATCACGCACTCCCCCATCATCAAAAGTGACACACGCTACCTGTTGATGGGAGGCAGCCATGGGCTTCTTTGACAAGATGTTCGAGAAGAAAGAGTGCGCGATTTGCGGTACCGAACTGGGGCTTTTGGGAAAGACCAAGATCAACGAAGGCTACCTGTGCAAAGAGTGCGTCGGCAAGCTCTCCCCCTTCTTCCACGGCTATCGCTCCAGCACCGCGGACGATATCCGTAAGCAGCTCGCCTACCGCGAGGCCAACGCCGAGCGCCTGGCCTCGTTCAACCCCACGCGCACGCTCTCTGCCGGGCGCACTAACATCATGCTCGACGAAGACGCGGGCCTGCTGATCATCACTTCGCAGAGCCGCTGGCGCGATGCCAACCCCGACATCATCGAGTTTTCGCAGGTACTCGGCTGCGATATGGATATTGACGAGCACCGCACCGAGATCTATCGCGAGACCAAGGACGGCGAGCGCGAGAGCTACAACCCGCCGCGCTACGACCTGGATTACGACTTTAATCTGACCATCCACGTCAACACGCCGTACTTTACCGAGATCAACCTGCGCGTAAACGACTCCACCATCGATCAGCGCGGTTCCATCGAATACCGCGAGGCCAAGCGCCAGGCAACCGAGGTCCGCGATGCGCTGGTGCAGCTGCGCCAGGAAACGCGCGACAGCGTCGTGGCCGCTAAGGCCCCCAAGACCGCGGTCACCTGCCCCTTCTGCGGAGCCACCACCATTCCCGATGCCAGCGGGCGCTGCGAATACTGCGGCGGCGCCATCGGCGCATAGCCTCCGGCACGGAAAGGACCGATCATGGCCTTCGAGAGCGTCAACTATCAGTGCCCCGCGTGTGGCGGCCCCCTTCACTTTGCCAGTGCCGAGCAAAAGCTCGTCTGCGACTACTGCGATTCGCGTTTTGAAGTCGAAGAAGTCGAGGCCCTCTATCGCGAGCGCCAGGACAAGGCCGATGCCAAAGCCGATGCGGCAGCCGCGGCTCCCAAGCCCGCTGTCGACGATGCCGTGCAGGAGTTGGCCCAGAACGCCGGCTACATCTGCTCGTCGTGCGGTGCCGAGCTCGTGTCCGACGGCACCGTCGCCGTTACCACCTGTCCATACTGCGGCAACTCTGCCGTGGCACCCGGCCAGCTCTCGGGCGACTTCTCACCCGACCTGGTAATTCCGTTTAAGCTCGGGCGCGACGATGTCATGACCGCACTCAAGGAGCACTACAAGGGCAAGATCTTGCTGCCCAAGAGCTTTGTCACCGGCAACCATATCGACGAGGTCCAAGGTGTCTACGTGCCGTTTTGGCTCTACGGCGCCCGCGTTGACGGCGAAGTGTACTTTGACGCGACCAACGAGACCGTGACCGAGGAATCCGACCGCACCGTCACGACCACCGACCACTACGATGCCTATCGCAAGGGCAATATCTCGTTTAAGCGCGTGCCCGTCGACGGATCATCCAAGATGCCCGACGGCCACATGGACGCCATCGAGCCGTTTGACTACGACGCACTGCGTCCGTTCTCGGTCGCATATATGCCCGGCTACATCGCCAACCGTTACGACGAGGACTGCGAGACCTGCAAGGCGCGCGCCGAGCGCCGCATGGAAGAAAGCACGGTCTCGGCCCTGCGCGAGACCGTCGTCGACGAATACGACGATGCCACGGTCGAAAGCAAGCAGCTCGACTACACCTGGGAAGACAGCGACTACGCCCTGTTCCCCGTCTGGATGCTCTCCACCTCGTGGAACGGCAAGAGCTACCTGTTTGCCATGAACGGCCAGACCGGCCGCTTGGTCGGCGAGCTCCCCTGCTCCAAGCCCAAGCTCGCCATCGCCTCGGTGCTGTTCTTTGTGATCGGATTTATCCTCTCCCAGATTCTCTTTATGGGTGAGAACGCCTTCGATCCGGATTACCTCACCTTTGATATCGAGGGCATCCTCATCAACATCATCGCGCCGCTGATCATCGTGATTATCGGAGACGTGCTACTGGTAGGCCAGCTCAAGACGGCCAACGAAGCAACCCATGCCGATTGCTACTGCGGCGAGCTCGACCTGACCGAGAAGCACGACACCTTCAGCCACACCGAGACCACCGTTGTCATGAAAGACGACAAGGACGACTAAGCAATCCAACCAATACCACCCGGCCTTTGACGAGAAAGGAAGATCACCATGGGACTCTTGAAAGCTGGATTGGGAGCTGCCGGCGGCGTCATGGCCGACCAGTGGAAGGAATTTATCTACTGCGAATCGATGCCTGCTGACGTCTTGGCCTGCAAGGGCAGCAAGCGCACCGGCGGCCGCAGCTCCAACACGCGCGGCGAGGACAACGTCATCTCCAACGGCTCGGTCATCGCCGTCAACGACGGCCAGGGCATGCTCGTGGTGCAAAACGGCAAGATCATCGAAGTCGCGCTGGAGCCCGGTGAGTTCGTCTTCGATACCGGCAGCGAGCCGAGCGTCTTTAGCGGCAACCTGGGCGATTCCATCAAGGAGACCTTCGCCAATATCGGCAGCCGCTTTACCTTTGGCGGCGACGCGGGCAAGGACCAGCGCGTCTACTTCATCAACACCAAGGAGATCATCGGCAACAAGTACGGCACCGCCTCGCCCGTGCCCTTCCGCGTGGTCGATAACAACATTGGCCTGGACGTCGACATCTCCGTGCGCTGCAACGGCGAGTATTCGTACCGCATCACCAACCCGCTGCTGTTCTACACCAACGTATGCGGCAACGTGACCGATAGCTACACGCGCGACAAGATCGACAGCCAGCTTAAGTCCGAGCTGCTCACCGCCCTGCAGCCCGCCTTTGCCAAGATCTCGGAGATGGGCATCCGCTACAGCGCCATCCCCGGCCACACCACCGAGCTCGCCCGCGCGCTCAACGAGGTCCTCTCTGCCGACTGGCGTGACCTGCGCGGCGTCGAGATCGTAAGCTTTGGCGTCAACTCCATCGCCGCCTCGCAAGAAGACGAGCAGATGATCAAGGACCTGCAGAAAGCCGCGGTCATGCGCGATCCCACCATGGCGGCAGCCAACATCGCCAGCGCCCAGAGCGATGCGATGCGCGCGGCAGCCGCCAACCCCAACGGCGCGATGGCAGGCTTTATGGGCATGGGCATGGCAGGTGGCATGGGCGGCATGAACGCCAGCCAGCTGTTCGCCGCCGGCCAGGCACAGCAGCAGGCCGCCCCGCAGCCGGCTCCGGCTCCCGCCCCCGCACCGGCTCCCGCCGCCGCACCTGCGGCCGGCACGTGGACTTGCAGCTGCGGCGCCACCAACACCGGCAAGTTCTGCTCCGAGTGCGGCAGTCCCGCACCCGCCCCGGCACCGGCAAAGTGGTTCTGCCCCAACTGCGGCAGCGAAAACGGCGGCAAGTTCTGCAGCAACTGCGGAACGCCCCGGCCCTAGCCCCTCTATCTGGTAATTGGCGGGGGATCCGCCACCCCCGCATTTGCTTCTATGGGTTTCGTTCGATGAAGGAGGACACCATGAAGACAACGTTCAAAAAGTCCGTACTCGCATTTCTGACATGCGTCCTGGCGCTCGCCTTTGCCCTGACGGGCTGCAGCGGCGGCGGCAAGGACCCCAAGGCCAACTTCGTCGGCAGCTGGCAGTACTCGGGTGGAACCTTGGACGGCGAAGAGCTGACCGATGAGTACATGGACATGCTCAAGGAGTGGGGCCTCAACTGCGTCCTGATCCTCGACGAGGACGGCACAGGCGTCCTCGATATGTTCCTTGAGGTCGCCGACCTGAAATGGGAAGCCAAGGACGCCACCACCGTAACGATCACCGCCGAAGATGAGTCGCACGACCTGAAGCTCAAGGACGACAAGCTCGTCCTTGAGGTGGAAGGCGACAAGCTTATCTTTACGAAGTCCGACAAGGATCTGTCCGGTACGGTGAAGAAGGATCGCGAGGCGGCCGAGAAGGAAGAGGAAATCGATGAGGCCGTCGAAGACGACGATGTCCAGAGTGCCGAAATCTCCCCCGCCGTCACCGTCGCCGATGACGACCTGTGCACCATCACCATCACCGAGAAGTTCAAGGACGACTGGGGCGACATCGGCTTTGTCGTCAACATCACCAACAAGAGCGACAAGGACCTGACCTTCTACGCTCCTTCCGGCAAGACCAACGTCAACGGCACCATGAAGGAACCCTGGTTCTCGGCTCACCTGATGCCCGGCACCAATGCCACCGAGGAATTCACATTCTCGAGCGGCGAGCTTGACAGCCTTGACGACCTCGTCAATACGACCATCGGCATCGACGCCTACCTGACCGATTCCTACGAGGACGTCGCCTCTTACAGCGCAACCATCGCGTAACGGCAGACACCGACAGCCGCGGATTGGCGGACACATCCGCGCACACCAGGCGGGGCCGCAGGAGTTGATCCTGCGGCCCCGCCGCTTTATGCCGATGCGTAACGAGCGCTAGCGCTCCATGTTGGGAACGATGCTGCCCTCCGTTACTGCGCGCACGGCCAAGCGCATGATGTTGTCGTAGCCGGTCTTGTTGAGAATCTCCGAGATGCGGCGTTTGATGGTGCCCTCGCTCATAAACAGCTCGGCCGCGATCTCGCGACGACTTTTGCCCTCGCAGGCAAGGCGCAAAATCGACAGCTCAACATCGTCGAGGGCCGCCGTGCCCGAGAAGATGCTCTCGGGCGGCTTGGGAAACGTGCAGTAACCCGCCAGCGTGGAGCGCATCACGGCGAAAAGCTCGTCGATACCGACGTTCTTGTACACAAAGCTATCGACGCCCGCCTCGCGCGCCTGATCGACAAAGGTGATCTCGGGCATGCCTGTCATGATGATGACGCGGCACTCGGGCAGTTGTTCTTTGATGCGCGCCGCCGCCACGATACCGTTGGAATCATGCTCGGTGCATACGTCCATCAGTATCATGTCCGGGCGCTCCTTGAGCGCGACACCCAAGGCCTCGGAAGCATCGGCAATGGCGGAAACAACGGTCATATCGGGCTGGTCGCCAACGGAGCGCGCCAGGCTCTCGCGCAGGATGGCCTGGTCTTCGACTATAAGGACGCGGATCATGAACTTCTCCTTTGGACCGTGGCGTTGGAGGCGAGCGGGATGGACACCGTAAGCGTGAAGGGCGGGGCGGTGTGGACTTCCAGGCTGCCGTCCAGATTCTGTGCGACATGCCTCATACCTGGGATACCCGTTCCCTCGCGATACGATACGGGTGCAGGCGCGCCGTCGTTAGAAACGGCCATCCGCGCAACAGCGCCGTCTTCTGTCCCCTCCTGCCACAGGCGCACATGGACCTGATGGGCCTGTGCATGCTTGGTGGCATTAGTCGAGGCTTCGCGGATAATCTGCAAAAATGCTGCGGCGACACGCGCGTCGTTTGGCAGCTCGCCCTCCACATCGATCTGCACGCTCACCAGGCCAAAGGCATGGACGATATCGCCCAATTGCTCTGCCGGTTCGGTGTCGCCCCCGCTGCGCAGATCGGCAGCGATTGAGCGCAGCAGCGGGTCGATCTGCTCGAGTGACTCGTCATCCAGGCGCCCTTCCTCCAGATAACGATGGAGAATGGACAGGCGCTGCCCGATCACGTCGTGCACGCGAGCGCGCATACGCAGATAGGCCGCATTGTCAGCAACTTTTTTGACTTCTTCGATCTGGGCTTGGAGCTCTTGGCCCGCAAGCTCAAGCAGGTGGTTGGCTTGCGCCAGGCGATCATGAGCATGCGCATACTCTGTTACATCCAGGCCGATAATGCGCTCGAAGAGGCGGCCCGAAACCATAACGTCATCGTGCACAAACAAGCGAATCTCGGCGGGAGAAACCTCGACCACCGCCCGCGCCTCACCAAAGCGGTCCAGATTAATCCGCACGCGGTTCTGGCTGCTTTCGGGCATTTGCATGCTGAGTTTGCGCAGGTCGTTCCATGTACCGCTCATATCGCCTAGGTCGGTGGGCATATGAAGCTCCACCAGGTTTTTTCGCATGCAGCGGTTCATGAGCAGCGGACGGCCCCTCGGGTCCAGATACAGGATGCCCACGGGAATCACGTTGATGGTTTCGATCGTCGAGAACGCGGTGATATCCTCCTGGCGGTTGCGGACATCCATCAAGAGCGCCGCAATGGAGCGGAACAGGAAAAACGCTCCCTCTGCGATAAGGACCGTGGCCCACGCCGAGCCCATGGCAAGCACCACCGGCGGTGTCACGGCGGCAACGAGCAGCAGCTCGACCAGCATGACGGGGCGACGATAGTGCACCATAAGTACCACGCCATAGGCAAAAATCGCGGCATTGAGCCACAACGCTCCGCCCATTGCCCTGGCGCAAACGTCAAGCGGCGCCACCAAATACGAGCCAGACGACGCGAATAAGATGAGCGCCGAAATCATCAGGTGAAGCACAAGGCTCGCCTCGTAGGCGCAAATCACCTTACGGTTATAGGACGAGCGGCGCGATGCGATGAGCGGGACGTGGATCGTCTGCAGGCACGCAGCCAGGGCAAAGACAACATCGAGCGCAACAATTTGGGGAAGAATGAGCGAAATCTGCATCGTCACTCACCCGCCCTCGGCATCAAGACGATCATGCGCAGCTGGCCGGGCTCGCCCTCAAAGCGGTATGCCACGTTGCGCCCTTGCAGAGCGCTTTCGAGCTCTTGCGCAGCGGGCGTCTGCGAAAGATCTTCATCATCGTTGGAAAAAAGCGTGGCGCGCAGCTCGACACTGCATCGGTCATGGTCGCCCAAGTGATACATAAGCGCCGGATGGTCGGTGGTGTAGGCAAAAAACGCAAAGTCATACACGCAGTCGTACAGGGCGCTTACCGTACTGGCGTGCAACGGGCGCCGTATGGCGATAATCGAGGCGCAATCGATATCGATGGTGCGCAGGTCACTTGCGAGCTCGTTGGCAATGAGCTGAATGCGGTCGCGATCAAAACCGCTCTCCCCGTGCTGTGCCAACGTGAGCGACCCCTTGCGTTTGCAATAGGCGACGAGCATCTTGGCGCGCTGCAGCATGCGGTAACGCTCGTGCGAAGACGCTTCATCGGTCAACGGCGGCAGCGAGCTCAGCAGGTCGTACATCCCTTCGAGCGCGCGGGCAAGCGCTTGGTCCACGTCTTGGACCAGCAAGGTCTCGGCTTCTTGATCTGCCAAATGCGTCTTAAGGTCGTAGTCGGCGGCGAGCAGCTCGTTTTGACGCTGCAGCTCCATGCGACGATGTGCCAGTTCACGGTTAAGCTCGTTGAGCTCCGACACGTCTTGGGCAAGCAGCGCCGATCCGCCCAGCAGCGGAAAGGCACGATGCATTACATCGGGATCGGACGCCACGGTAAAGGCGTGGGCATGGCCGTGCTCCTGGGCCCGCAACTCCTCACGCACGCCTACCGGCATTGGCTTTGACACTGGCGTGGCATAGACTTCCTGCAGGTCGCGCGTTAGAACTTTGAGGTCAAGCGGCAAGGTGTCGAAAATGCCGGCGATGTCGTGATATGACGGAACGACACCGCAATCGAGACAGATTTCCATCGCCACCACGCACAAGACGCAATAGACGAGCGAGAAGTTGAGCCTCCATGCCCAGGGCACGCGCAACGCATATGAGATGGCAAAGAACGCGCCGCCCAGCAGCAGGAGCGCCGCCGTGCCCGAGAAACGTTGGATGCGAAAGGACGAGGACCGGCCCACCAGGATAAAAAAGGCCACAAAGTTAAAGGCCGTCCACACGAGGACGGCGAAATAACCCCAGCCGTACGTGTAATCGTTGCTCCAGGTGTCGCTTGTACGGTCAAAGTGGAAGACCTGCTGGTGAAAATCGTTGGTGAGCACAAATCCGATAAGCAGGATAGCCATAATCCACAGCGCAGCGCAGCGGCGACCCAGGCGGTGTTGCTCCAGGCCCGCAAGGCGCAGACCACACAACTGGTAGAGCAGCGGAATGAGCGTCATGGGCACGTAGTACAGGTACCACAGCACGGTGGCATAGAACGGCGTGAACGACTTGTACTTGAGAATGACTTCGATCATCCACAGGGCGCAGATGGTGGCGATGGCAACAAGACGGCGGCGCAACACATAGTCCAAACAGCGCAGATAGACCGATACGCCCCAAATTGAAAATACAATTGCAGCGACAAGCAGCGGGAGAGAGCTCGAATGGACGAGCGCACCCACGACCTCTTCGGACACCTCGCTATAGGCGGGCACGGCGTTAGAAAGTTTGGGGTCGAAGGCGAACAGCGCCGGCAAGACTGCCAAAAGCATGAGGAACAGCGCAGTGATGACACCGGCGATAGCGAAGACGCGGTGACGGTACACCTGATGTGTTATGCCAACAAGGAATCGCGGCATGGCGAAGAGCCTGCCGCCCCTGGGATCCGCCACGGGTGCGGATCGAGCGGCCGCGTGGCCAATATGTCGTGCGCGGGTACCCATAGTGCTTTTAGTGTACCGACAGGCAGACTCAAAAAGCGGGCCACATGTCCCAAAATCCGCAGACGGCAAGGCGCCCGGCAGCCTCCCCCGTCTGGCACTTCCCGATATCCGCCCGCCCCAAACCACCGCAAAGGGGACAGACACCTTTGTGGTGGTTTGGGACGATGCGCTAGTCCACGGTGATGTCGATATTTTTGCCGATGAGACCTACGTAGCCGCCCTCGGCTGCCTTGGGGCTGTCAGCATGGCAGAGAACCCACTTGTCGGCCTTCCAGTAGCAGTAGCTGTCGCCGGCAGCAGGCATATCGGCCGCAGCCTCGGGGCGCGGGCCGTTGGTGCCGGCGGGCAGCGCCACCATCACCTGGAAGCCCCCATCGTCGACCATGCACGGCGTGTAGTGAAGCGTGGTGTTGAAAACCTCAACAAGCGTACCGGCCGGTACACGGAACGCCTTGACGCACGCGGTGTCGAGCTTGCCGTCCTCGATCTCCCAGCGATGCGCCACGAGCAGGATAAAATCGCGTGCACCCAGGTTGAACTCGCTGGCGCGGTGATACTCCAGGCAGTTGAGCTGCGTGTTGTGGCCGTTGCACCAGCCGAGCTGGAAGGGACGGCCGCCAAACATGAGAAAGCCAAGCTTGTCGGCATCCTTGACGTCCTCGAGCTCCGGCGCGCTTGCTACGTACTTGCTGCCCTCGGGAATGGGCGTGGCAGAGAGCGCCTCGAGCACGGGCGACGTGAGCTCGGACGAAACGTTATCCCAAACGTTGCCATAGGATTTGAACTCGGGATCGTTGACAGAGTAGATATGCATGTTCACTCCTGTTCGTAAATGTGACTATACGAACATTCTAGAACAAACATGAGCGATTTTGAACGCTCGCCCCGACCAATCAACAAAAAGGCGCCCCCGCATAAGCGAAGGCGCCCAATGCGCGCGTTTTGGGCGATAAAGCCCTTACGCCTGCTGATAGTGCAGGTGCTCCTCGTCGATATCGGCCAGGTCGCGGTCGAGGTAACGGCGTGCGAGCCAGTTAGCCATGGGAAGGTTCTGATCCAGGTAGTTGCCGCACTCCTCGGGAGCGGCACCGGGGACATCGCCCTCAAAGTCGGCGACAAACTCGAACAGCTCACGCACGAGCGGCAGGATCTCCTCGCTCGTCACCTCGCCAAATACGACGAGGTAAAAGCCCGTGCGGCAGCCCATGGGGCCAAAGTAGACAATGCGGCTCGACCACTCGGCATGATTGCGAAGGAACGTCGCGCCCAGGTGCTCAATGGTGTGGCACTCGGCGGTGTTCATGACCGGCTCCTTGTTGGGCGTGGTCAGGCGCAGGTCAAACGTAGTGACGGCAGCACCGGTCGCCGGATCGCGGTCGATGCGGCTCACATACACGCCGGGCTCAAGCAGCAGATGATCAACGGAAAAGCTGGCGATGCGCTCCATGGCAGATCCTCTCGGTAGTCAAATTGGGACGGGGCTCTTTTAGCTGGTTCGAACGGTCGCACCAATCATACCAGTCAAAAAAGCCCCGTCCCAAAAAGACAACTTAGCCAAGGACACGGGCCATACGCGTCTTGAACTCGGACAGGAAGCGCGGAGCATCCACGGTCAGTGCCACAAGCGCGCTCTTGTCCGGATCGGATAGGCGGCGCTCGTCGCAAATGGTGCGGCCGCGATACTCGCCCAGCAGATCAACACGCAGATTGCAGCCGAGCGCACCCACGAGCGTGGGGTCAATCGCCACAGCGACGGCAAGCGGATCGTGCAGCGCGCAGCCACCCAGGTAGGGGGCGTTCATCTCGTACGAGCCAATGTAGTGCTCCACCATGCTCGCAAACGCGCAACCGGCCATGGTGCCCGAACCCGTCCAGCCGGCAATGTCGCGACGCGTGAGCACCACGCGATGCGTCACGTCCAGACCCACCATGGTGAGCTTGCGGCCCGAACGCAGCACGGCATCGGCCGCCTCGGGATCACTTGCCATGTTGGCCTCGGCGCCCGCACTCACGTTTCCGGGCACGGTCAGGGCGCCGCCCATCACGACCACGCGACCGATAGACATCATCGCCGCCACATCGCGCTCCAAGGCAAGTGCCAGGTTGGAGAGCGGACCGGTCGCCACGTAGATCAGATCGGGGCCATAGGTGCGCGCGGCATCAATCAGATAATCGACCGCGGCGTTGCCGTCGGCCGAGGTCGCCCCCACCGGCTCGTAGGGCGACGCGGGCACGCTCGCGCCGCCGATGCCGTTCTTGCCGTGAATGAGCGCGGTGGACGCCGGCGGCGTATAGGGCTCAGTCGCCTGCAGAGGACGGTCGGCACCCAGGTACACCGGAACCTCGGGGCGACCCAGCAGATCGAGCACCGCCAGGCAGTTGTGCGCCGATTGCTCGACGCGCACGTTGCCAAAGCACGTGGTGATGCCCACGAGCTCCACCTCGGGGCTCGCGATGGCATAGGCCAGCGCCATCGCATCGTCCACACCCATATCCAGATCAAGGATCAGCTTCTTGATTGCCATTGTTCTACTCCGCTTCTCCGTCTTTATCGTTTAACTAAACCAATGTTCAACTTCGGCGCTCGTGGGAATCGATTGCTGAGCGCCCAGGCGCGACACCGTCACTGCCGAGGCGCGAGCACCCGCAGCCATGCACTCAAAGAGCGGCAAGCCCTCTAGGCGAGCCGCCGCCAACGCGCCGATAAACGTATCGCCGGCGGCCGTGGTATCGACTACCGTACTCGAAAGTGCCGGCATGCGCAGCAGCTCGCCGTCATCGCCGAGCGTAACCGACCCGGCGCCGCCCAACGTGATGACCGCAGCTCCGGCGCCCTTGTCGAGCAGCGCTTTGAGCGCGGCGATGCAACTCACATCATCCGTGGGCAGAATGCCCGTCAGAACCTGGCACTCGGTCTCGTTGGGACAGACCAGGTCGACCGCAGGCCAGGCCTCCGCAGGCAGCTCACAGGCAGGCGCTGGATTAAAGACCGTATAGAACCCCAGCTCGTGAGCGCAAACAAGCGCCTCGGCCGTCGCCGCAAGGTCACATTCGCCCTGGGCGATAAAGACGCTTCCGGCAGCCGGGGCAATCTCGCTGGCGTCACTATCGAGTTCATCGGCCACCAGACGCCTCAGCGCGCGGGCAACGTCCTCGCCCGCAAGCGCATGGTTGGCGCCCGGCGACAGCACGATGCGGTTGTCTCCCTCGCAGCGAATGATGGTCGCCGTTCCCGTCTCCACATCATCGCGATGCACTACAAAGTCACAGTCCACGCCGGCGTCTTGGAGCCCCGCCACGAGCGACGCGCCGAACGCGTCGCGACCGATCGCGCCGATCATGTGCGTGCAAGCGCCCATACGCGCGGCAGCTACGGCCTGATTGGCGCCCTTGCCGCCGGCGTTGGTGATAAACCCGCTGCCGCCGACGGTCTCGCCCGCACGCGGTATGCGCTCGCACGCCACCGAAAGGTCCATGTTCATGCTGCCGAACACCGCAACGATGCCGCGATCTGCCATGGAAACCTCCTCATCCGCAGGCTTTGCGCCCACCGTCGACCAACGATTGTGCACTCTCGCACCCCCTATAACTTTAGTTCACTTTGATGTGGACGCGCGCTTGAGCTTGCGCCAGCAGCAAGCATTCACAGGAGCAGGCAGCTACAATGAAGGCGTGCTGATTATTCTCGTCATTGGATGATGTTTTATGGAACAACTCTCGCAATCGGGCTCGCGCGGTCGACGCCGCACGGGCAACGAGCCGGCGCCGCACGAACGCGTGAAGGGCGAACGCCGTGCCAACGAACCGCGACGCACCGTGAGCCCCCATCGTGCTTCTGCCAACAACGCGGGCCGCGCCAACACTCCCGCCGCGGAGCAGACGCCTGCTCGCCCCAAATCCCGCTACATCCCTGCCCTTGACGGCCTGCGTACGCTCGCCGTCGTCGCGGTGGTGCTCTATCACCTTAACCTCACGTGGGCGCAGGGCGGCCTGCTTGGCGTCACGATCTTCTTTGTGCTTTCGGGCTATCTGATCACGCGCTTGCTGCTCAACGAAGTCGCTAAGACCGGACGCATCGACCTTAAGAGCTTCTGGATTCGCCGCATCCGTCGCCTGGTCCCCGCCGTGGTGACCGTCGTGGTGGTAACCTGCGCGCTGTGCACTCTCTTTAACCACGTGATGCTCACCAAGATGCGCCCCGACATCCTGCCGTCGCTGTTGTTCTTCAACAACTGGTGGCAGATTGCCCAAAACGTCTCGTACTTCAATGCTCTGGGCGACCCCTCGCCGCTCACGCACTTTTGGTCGCTTGCCATCGAGGAACAGTTCTACCTGATTTGGCCGCCACTGCTGTTTGCCATGGTATCCATGCATGTAAGCAAGCCCAACACGCGCCGCGTGGTTCTGGGCCTTGCCGTGGTATCTGCCCTAGCCATGATGGTGCTTTACAACCCTGCCGCCGACCCCAGCCGCGTGTACTACGGCACCGACACCCGTGTGTTCTCGCTGCTGCTGGGTGCCTGGATGGCCTTTATCCCCGATCGCGACCTGGCGCCGGTGCGTCTCGCTCGTCGTTTGGGGCTCAATCGCCTAGCTGGCGCCGCCAAGCACGACAAGAACGCCGAGGGCAAGCCTGGCGAGAAGGCCGACGAATCAGCCGAGACCGCCCCGGCACAGCCGAGCGCCCTCGTGCGCTTTTGGTCCTCGCCCGCATCCATCGATGTGTTGGGCGTCGTGGGTCTGGTTGGCCTTGCCGCCATGGTCGCGCTCACCAACGGCTACACCGCCTTCCAGTATCGCGGAGGCACGCTGCTGTGTTCGATCCTCACGCTCATGGTCATTGCCGCCTGCGTGCAGCCCCAGGGAATGGTTGCCCGCGCGCTGTCCGCCGAGCCGCTCGTGTGGGTTGGCAAGCGCTCGTACAGCATCTACCTGTGGCACTATCCGCTGCTGTTGCTCATGAACCCGGTCGCCAACATCAACGACACACCGTGGTGGCAGTACATTTTGCAGGTGTTGTTGGTGGTCGCCGTGGCAGAGTGCTGCTATCGCTTTATCGAGACTCCGTTTAGGAAGGGCGCCTTTGGGCGCACCGTCGCCGAATTCCGCGATGGCACCACCACGCCCGCCAACTGGGCACGCACGCACATCCCTGTCTGCGCAGCCTGCGCTGTCGTGTTGGTCGTTGCACTGGGCGGCCTGATCTTTGTGCCCGAGACGTCTGCGCTGAGCGGCGAGGGCGCCGAAGTTCTGAACAAGGAAGCCAAGAACACCGCGCCCACCGACCAGCAGGCGGCCGACGACACCGACAAGGACAACGACGGCTTCCCCGATGGCTCCTACGATCTGCTTATGATCGGCGACTCCGTGTCGCTGCGTGCCGTGGACACCTTTGACGGCGTGTTCCCGCACAGCCATATCGATGCCGAAAAGGGCCGCCAGTTTGATGCGGGCCGTGCGACATTTGAAGGCTATATCCAGCAGAACCTTGCCGGCAAGATCGTGGTCTTTGCCCTGGGCACCAACGGCTTGGTAACCGACGACCAGATAGACGCCATCATGGCCGATGCAGGAGATAAGCGTATTGTGGTGTTTGTGAACACGCGCAGCCCGCAGCCGTGGGTTGGCTCTACCAACCAGGCCATCGCCAACGCCGCTACGCGCTACAAAAACGTGCGCGTTATCGACTGGTACGGATACAGTGCCAACCGCAACGACCTGTTCGATGGCGATGGCACGCACCTATCGACCACTGGCGTGACTGAGTACCTCAACTTGATCCACGACGCAGTCAAGAAGGACCTGCCCGTGCATCCCGAGGATCACGTCAACGATCCGCAGCCGGCAGCCGTCAAGTCTGCCACCGACGCACTCATCAATGCGCTTGCCTTCAAGCCGCACAAGTTGGGCACCGACAAGTAACCTGCAGCGCAAACTTCCCACATCCGGAGGGGGTGTCTGCCACGGCAGACACCCCCTCCGGCAGTTAGGGACACTCCTGGCGCAGCCAATGAAGACCTCTACGGATGAATTCCAGGCCGCTCCGTCGCTCCAGACATCGTTTCCGGGTAGCGCGCAGAGATGTGGTGTAAGAGGCGGGGCATGCCCCGCCTCTTCTCTTTCTTGAAAGGGAGGGGACACC
>UQIW01000028.1 GCA_900541235.1 uncultured Collinsella sp.
CGGTGTCCCCTCCCTTTCAAGAAAGAGAAGAGGCGGGGCATGCCCCGCCTCTTACACCACATCTCTGCGCGCTACCCTATAAGCACTATAAAAACGATGGGGGCGATGACGAGAACATTGTGACGTGCGATAGCTAAGCCGTTTAAGCCGGACTCTGACCTTGAATCTCCGCCTCTATCTGTGCGAACGGGCTATTGTCGGTTCTCGATTCCATCGCTGCGTTCTCGTTGGGTCTTGGGATCGCCAAACGTAGACTGGGCTTGATGCCGCCTCTTTTAATCGGGGCTGATTCTTCTCTGGACCACCACAAAGGGGACGGGCACCTTTGTGGTGGTTCTTGGTTTGTCTCGATCTGTAACAGTTAGACCCTAATTTGCCGAGTAGATGTTACAGATTGAGACGAACGGGCGCCGCTGGTCATTTCATCTTGATTTGTAACATCTGGAGCCATAAACAGTCGCTAGATTTTACAGATTGAGATAGTAAGGGGATGAGGCCGCAGCGGGTGAGCGCGCCTGTCCCCTTTGTGGTGATTTTCCATGTCATGAGAGCACTCAGAAAATCTTATATATAGAGACTTAGATTTGTGTATAAGATCGCGCAAAGCTGGCAACAATACTTCTCGAACAACGTGAAGCCGCCCCGTAGGGCGGCCGCCCCAAGAGAGGTGATTCCATGAGAATCGATAAGCTAGCAATGACGTCGCGCGAGGCGCTGCAGACCGCCATGAGCACGGCCGCCGACGCGCAGGCCGGCGCGGTGGAGCCGATTCACCTGCTGTCTGCCCTGCTCGGTGCCGGCGAGCGCAATATCTCCGTGATCATCGAGCGCATCGGTGCCGACCCGGCACAGCTTGCGCGTTCCACGCAAGACGCTATCGACCGCGCGCCCAAGGTTTCGGGCGAGGGCCAGCAGATGGGCCTTTCCAACGAGCTCGTCCGTGTCATCGAGAAGGCCGAGAAAAAGGCCACCAAGATGGGCGATAGCTTTGTGGTGACCGAGCATCTGCTGATGGCACTTGCCGAGGACAAGGGCGAGGCCGGCCGCGTTCTGCGCGACGCCGGCGTGACCAAGGAGCGCATCGAGCAGGTCTATGAGGAGCTGCGCGGCGATGACCGCGTGACGTCTGCCGAGGACAAGACGCAGTTTGAGGCGTTGGAGCAGTACGGTCGCAACATCTGCGACCTTGCCCGCGCCGGCAAGCTCGACCCGGTCATCGGCCGTACCGATGAGATCCGCCGTACCATCCAGGTCCTGTCCCGCCGCACCAAGAACAACCCCGTGCTCATCGGCGAGCCGGGCGTCGGCAAAACTGCTATCGTCGAGGGCATCGCCCAGCGTATCGTGGCCGGCGACGTGCCGAGTACCCTGCGCGACCGCGACCTTATCGAGCTCGACATGAGCGCGCTGGTCGCCGGTGCCAAGTATCGTGGCGAGTTCGAGGACCGCTTGAAGGCCGTGCTCAAGGAAGTCCAAAAGTCCGAAGGCAAGGTCATCCTGTTCATCGATGAGCTCCATACCATCGTGGGCGCGGGTGCCACCGAGGGCTCCATGGACGCCGGCAACATCCTGAAGCCGGCGCTCGCCCGTGGCGACCTGCACGCGATTGGCGCGACCACGCTCGACGAGTACCGCAAGTACATCGAGAAGGATGCGGCGCTCGCACGTCGTTTCCAGACCGTGATGGTCAGCGAGCCTACCGTCGAGGACACCATCTCGATCCTGCGTGGCCTCAAGGAGAAGTACGAGATCTTCCACGGCGTACACATCACCGATAGCGCGCTCGTGGCCGCCGCCGACCTTTCCGATCGCTACATCGCCGACCGCTTCCTGCCCGACAAGGCCATCGACCTGGTCGATGAGGCCGCAAGCCGCCTGCGCATGGAACTCGACAGCATGCCGGTCGAGATCGACGCCACCACGCGTCAGCTCACCCAGCTGCAGATCGAGGAGCAGGCGCTCATGAAAGAGACCGATGACGCCTCCAAGGAGCGTCTGGAGGCCCTGCGCCAGGAGATTGCCGAGGTCCAGGAAAAGCTTAACGTGCAAAAGGCCGGTTGGCTCAACCAGAAGAACGCCATCGACCACGTGCAGGAGCTCAAGGGCAAGCTCGACGAGGCCAAGAGCGAGGAGGAGCGCGCGACGCGCAACGGCGACCTGGGCCGTGCGTCCGAGCTACGCTATTCCGTGATTCCGGGCCTGCAGCAGCAGATTCAGGATTCCGAGGCCGCGCTCGAGGCGCAAAAGCAGCAGGACGGCGAGGGCCTCAACGAGCAGGTGACCTCCGATGAGATCGCCGAGGTCGTGAGCGCTTGGACCGGCGTGCCCGTCTCCAAGATGATGCAGGGTGAGCTCGACAAGCTGAAGGGCCTGGAGGGCGAGCTGCATAAGCGCGTCATTGGTCAGGACGAGGCTGTCTCCGCCGTTGCCGCAGCCGTGCGCCGTAGCCGTGCGGGCCTCTCCGATCCGGACAAGCCCATCGGCAGCTTCTTCTTCCTAGGCCCCACCGGCGTGGGCAAGACCGAGCTCGCCAAGGCGCTGGCCGAGTGCCTGTTCGATGACGAGCGCGCGCTCGTGCGTATCGACATGTCCGAGTACATGGAGAAGTTCAGCGTCCAACGTCTGATTGGCGCGCCCCCGGGATACGTGGGCTACGACGAGGGCGGCCAGCTCACCGAGGCCGTGCGCCGTCGTCCGTACTCCGTGATCTTGCTCGACGAGATGGAGAAGGCCCATCCGGATGTCTTCAACGTGCTGCTGCAGGTGCTCGACGACGGTCGTCTGACCGATGGCCAGGGTCGTCAGGTGTCCTTTAAGAACACGATCATCATCATGACGTCCAACGTGGGCTCCAAGGCTATCGCCGATCTGTCCGGCAAGGACGAGGAGGAGATGCGCCATCAGGTCGATGCCGCCATGGTTCAGACCTTCCGTCCCGAGTTCCTCAACCGTATCGATGACATCGTGGTGTTCCATCCGCTCGGCATGGCACAGATCGAAAAGATCGTCGATATTCAGCTTGCCGACGTTCGCGCACGCCTGGCCAAGGAGCGCATGACGCTTGCCATCACCCCGGCGGCCAAGCAGATGCTTGCCGTGGGTGGCCTGGACCCCGTGTTCGGTGCCCGTCCGCTCAAGCGCCTGGTCCAGCGCGAGGTCGTGGACGCCATTGCCGCCGCCATCATCGACGGCACAGTGCGTGAGGGCGATCAGGTGACGGTCGATGCCGACAAGGACGGCGGCTTTACCGTCGTGTGCGACAACACGCCGGCGGCCACCTACGAGGTCCCCGACGCCGAGTAATTTTGGGGCCGGCTTTAAACCGCTCCTCATCGCAAAACGCCAAGGGCGGCGGATCCAATCGGGTCCGCCGCCCTTTTTCGTGCGACAATCGATGGTGTTGAACGTGAGTACATGGCAAGGAGATATGCAGATGAACGTCGAGATCAAGACGGACACGCCGGCGACTAACGCCGCGCCCGCCGCACCAAAGCCCGCGCCGAAACCGGCGCCCAAGCCGCGCGACCCCTACATCCGTGCCGAGAACGAGGACGACGACGGCTACGACCCCTACAGCGATCGCCGCCCCGAGCGCGAGCCGATGTTCGAAGCTGACCCGTGGCGCTGAGTGCCACCAAAAAGGCCACCAAAAAGTTGCGGTGAAATAGGGACCGTTTTGCGGTTTGACCAGCAAAAACAATCCCTATTTCACCGCAACTGCGTTGGGCGGCTGTCTTCGGGCCGGCTAGTCCTGGGCTTTGATACTCGGCAGCAGGATCTGCGCGAGGTAGTCGGTCTCGAGTTTGGTGGCGGCGTCTGCGTTGCCGTCTTTGCCAACCAGGTCGTTCTTGATCTGGCTATACGTATAGCGGTTGCCGGTCGTGAGCTCGACAAGCTCAATGGCCGTGTCCATGGGGTAGGTTGACACGGGATTCTGCGTCCGTCCGTTGATGGTCTGGGGCACCACGTACGGATAGACGGGGCCGCTGGCGTAGACGGTATAACCGTTGCCTAGATTGGCCGCACCCAAAACCGTATCGCCCTCATCGGGCGTAAAGCTCTCGCCCTCGCGCACCGCGACGAGCGTCACAATCGGCGTATTGCTGTCGCTGGCAAGATAGATGCATAGCGTGCTTCCATTTTGCCAAGTCTCGACCTTGCCGTACCACTCGACGGGGATATCGAGCTGGTAAAGGTCGGTTGCCTTATGACGGGCGTCGGCATCACGGGCCGCCTGTGCCTTTTGCGCGCTCACGGCATTGACGGCGGCGTCGCGCCGCGCGGTTGCCGCCTGCTGGAGCACCTTGGCGGTGGCGGCGGAGCTTGCGCCTCCCTCCTCGGCATATTTGGCGGCGGCATCGATCTGGTCGTCGGTTACCGTGTCGGCCGAAGGCACCTTGAGCTTAAAGGTCGCCTGGGCACTTAAATCCTGTCCATCGCTCTTAACGGTGACCTGCGTCTTGGTGGTCGGGACGGTATAGATGGTGCCGTCGGCCGCGATGGGGGAGGCGGCGATGGAGAGCGTGTAATCGCCGGGCAGCAGTTTGATGCCGCGGCCGTGCTCGTCAACATAGAGCGTTTCGCTCACGGAGGAGCCGTCAGAATCCTGACCGCTCACCTGTACGGGAATCTTGGAGCCGGCGGAACAGTCGAGCCCCGCGGCATGTACGCCAATCTGCACCGACATCATCGTGTGGGCATTGGCGGCGGTGATGGCAGCCTGCTCTTGCCGGTATCCGTTCCAGGCTGCGTAGCCTGCGCCGCCGGCGACGAGCGCGACGGCCACAACGCCGGCAACCATCAGGTTGCGGCGCTTGGGCGACATCTTACGATGACGAACCTCGGCTTCGCGTGCCGAAGGAACGGACGGTAGGGGAATATCGCCCATGGCGATGGTCTCGTCCACGGCAGGTGCAGAACCCAGGCCAGGAAGCTCGCGAGTCAGCGAATCCTCGGCCGGTAAGCTGTCGAGCAGGACGGTTTCCTCGCCCGTGTCGGATTCGGGCTGGTTGCCGGCCTCGCTTTCGGTGTCTTCGTGATCTGCCTCATCCTCGGCAGGCTCAACGTCGACTGCATCCTGATCATCGGACTGCGCTTTGGTTTCCGGCTCATCCTGCACATCAACGCCCGAATCGTCAAACGCAATCTCATCGAGTGAAATCCGGTCTAAGCTCTCCAAGGCCTCAGCGCAAGCTTCTGCATCTTGGGCCGCATCCTCTTGGCCCATCGTCTCATCATTCATACATCCCCCAAGCTCAATATCGGGACAACAATGTACCCAAAAACAGAGTCATATAGAGCTGTCAGGCGATCGGAAATCTGATTTTATCTGTGCGAGAGGTTTTGAATATGTGCGTGGATGCGCGCAACAACAAAAAGCCCCCGAAAAGCGAGCGAAACGCTTTTCGGGGGCTCTGCGAGGCAACCGATTGAAAATCTGGCAGGCGGGCCTATGCCCAAGTGCCAACAACGACCAGCACGTTACTCGGCGTGCGCGTAATCAACCTTGGCGCGGCGAGCGGTGGCCTTCTCCCAATCGCTGGTGCCCTCAAAGACATCCTGCTTGTAGGGGTTGCGGCTGAGCTTTTTGGCACGGTAGGCGATGTAGATGATTGCGGCGACGTTGGCGATCAGCGCAGCGACCGAGACCGCGGTAGCGGCGCCGGGGTCGAGCGTGGAGTGGGTCACAAAGATGGACTCCTCCTGGAAGTACGGGAACACCTGGGCAAACATGCACCAAATAGCCAGCGTAAAGGCGCGGTTCTGGATCCAGCCGCCCTTGTTCCAGATAAAGGCGGCGACGGTGGGCGCCAGCAGCAGCGCAAAGCCGCAGAACCAGGAGTGGGTGGGCAGGCAGTTGTAGGTGTAGCAGAAGTTCCAGATATCGTAGGCGATGATGTAGACCCAGGTCATATCGGGCCACAGCATGTCGGTCTGATCCTCGGAGGCGTAGACGCTCCACCAACCGGTCATGCAGAAGATGTTGATAATACCGGCGATGCCGTTGAACACGTTGTTCCAGCCGGCCAGCTGCGTAGCACCTTCGGAGGTGACCCAGGTGGACTCGCCCAGGACAAAGAAGTGATAGGCGCTCTCGAAGTCGGATACGACGGCAATCATGATGTTGATGGCGACGATCACAAACGGCCATGCGCGGAACCAATGTGCCTTGCCGATCTTGCCCCACTGGTACTTAATGGCAATGAAGCCCCAGCAGCCGGCCAGCGCCGCGTATACCTTGGCGTAGTGGAACCAGCTGTTCTGGTACACATGGGTGGGGTTGGTGAGCGCCCACTCGGCACCCTGCGAGACGCCCACGGCGATGGCGACGCAGTAGATGGTCATGGCCAGCGGAGCCACGCCAAAGATGATTACTGCGCCCAGCTTGGTGCGGCGGCCGACCTCGTTGAGCACGATCAGGCCGATAAAGACCATGGCCCAGCCGGCCCAGTGGATAAGGGTATCGCTACCCCAAACATCGAACAGCATGCTGCTCTCCTTTCACACGCCCGCGGCCCCTCTTCTGATCGCGGGCAGTTTGGCCAGATGTCGTCAGTTCTGGGGCTTGCGCTCCGGATACTTGGCGGTATAGCCCTCGATGTGGAGTGTCGAGGCGATGATTTCCTTGACCGTCTCGTCGGGCACATCAGGGTGCGTGCGGATATACATCAACAACCCCATGATGAGGGTGTAGAACGTCTCGTAGACATGGTCGATGCGTAGCTCATGATGGGCGACAAAGTCCACCACGGTGGTGTCGCAGATATACTGCGCCACGCGCTGAACCACGTTGTGCAAAAAGCCGCCGTAGAGCGCGCCGCTGCTTGAGGTGAGCGTACTCGGCAGTTCGTGGCCGCTGGCGACCAGACGCTTAAAGAGCGGGGCGACGGTGTCGAGCGCGCCCTCGATATCGCCGACGGTGCGGTTGGCATTCCACTGCTCAAGCTCGGAGATAAAACCGTCGATTGCCTCGTCCATGACGGCGGTGACGGCGGCGTCCATGTCGGCGAAGTAGTGGTAGAACAATGAACGCGTGCAGCCGGCTCGCTTGGTCACGGCCGATACCGATAGGTGGGACACGCCCAGCTCGGAGCTTACGGTGCGCACGGCATCGAGGATCTCGCGACGGCGTTCGTCGCCCGTCAGGCGCTTTGCCGCGCTATCGGATGCGGGGACGGCATCGACCACAGAGGTACCTGCTGTGTTGTTGCCCATGTTTTGCCGCCTTTCATCCTCTTTTGCCTGACCGTTCGCCTAACAGTCTTGAATATTGTTGACGGTTCGTCAATACTATTTTTGACACAATGTCAACAATGGCGGGTGAACGGCATGGGGGGCATGCCCGGCCTGCAAAAAAAGAGGGGTGCCGCGGTCCCGTCGGGCTGTGGCAAGAGAAGGGACAACCATGATTCTCAACGGACCGGGGATTAGCTACACCGAGCCCGATATCGGCGCGGAGTTCGTGCCGCCGCTGCCGGAGCATCCGCGCGAGGCCATCGTCAAGCTGTGCGAGCACTGCACCAACCGTCTGCTGCATCGCGATGAGCTGCTGGGCTACGAGTACTGGTCGTTTGCCGAGGCTGCAACCGACGAGCAGGCCGAAGTGCTCTGCAAGATGAAGATGCGCCGTCCCTATACGCTGCCTGAGATGGTCAAGCTCACCGGCATGCCCGAAGCCGATATCGAGAAGATGCTCGACGACATGAGCTACACGGGTCTGCTCGAGTACAACTGGGAAAACCCCGAGCGCGCCAAGCAGTGGGTGCTGCCCATGCTGGTGCCGGGTTCTGCCGAGTTCCTCAACATGCGCGTGAGCCAGCTCGAGGAGCATCCGGTCTATGCCAAGTTCTTTGAGCAGGCGTCCAAGGGACCGCTGTCCAAGGCCACGCCGATGGTGCCGCCCGGAGGCGCCGGTATCGGCATGCACGTCATTCCGGTCGAGAAGGCCATCGACGCCGCGAGCACCTCGGTGCCTATTGAGCATATCGAGCACTGGCTCGACAAATACGAGGGTAAGTATGCCGCCAGCACCTGCAGCTGCCGCGCGAGCCGTCGCGTGATGGGCGAGGGCTGCGCCGACGACCCGGCCGATTGGTGCATCGCCGTGGGCGATATGGCCGACTACGTGGTCGAGACTGATCGTGGCCATTACGTGACCCGCGACGAGGTTTACGACATCCTGCGCCAGGCCGAGGACAACGGCTTTGTGCACCAGATCACCAACATCGACGGCGAGAACAAGATCTTCGCCATCTGCAATTGCAACGTCAACGTGTGCTATGCCCTGCGCACCTCGCAGCTGTTCAACACGCCCAACCTGTCGCGCTCGGCCTATGTCGCCAAGGTCGAAAAGGACAAGTGCGTGGCCTGCGGTCGCTGCGTTGAGGTGTGCCCGGCCGGTGCCGCTAAGCTGGGCCAGAAGCTCTGCAGCAAAAAGGCCGGCGGACAGGTGCCCGAGTATCCGCGCCAGGAGCTGCCCGATGCCACCAAGTGGGACCACACCAAGTGGTCGCCCAACTACCGCAACGACAACCGCATCGAGACGCATGAGTCCGGCACCGCTCCCTGCAAGACGGCCTGCCCCGCGCATGTCGCCGTTCAGGGCTATTTGAAGCTCGCGGCTCAGGGTCGCTATGACGAGGCGCTGGCGCTCATCAAGCGCGAGAACCCGCTGCCCGCTATCTGCGGCCGTGTGTGCAACCGCCGCTGTGAGGATGCCTGCACCCGCGGCCGTGTGGACGCCGCCGTGGCTATCGACGAGGTCAAGAAGTTTATCGCCCAGCGCGATCTGGATGCCGCGACCCGCTATGTCCCACCTGTGGTGACCCCGACGCGTGCCGGCGGCTTCGACCAGAAGATCGCCATCATCGGTGCCGGCCCGGCCGGTCTGTCCTGCGCTTTCTATCTGGCCGAGAAGGGCTACAAGCCCGTCGTATTCGAGAAGAACGAGCGCCCGGGCGGTATGCTCACTTACGGTATTCCCAGCTTTAAGCTGCAGAAGGATGTTATCGAGGCCGAGGTCGAGGTCATTCGCCTGATGGGTGCCGAGTTCCGCTATGGCGTGGAGGTCGGTCGCGACGTGACGCTCGACGAACTGCGCGCGCAGGGCTTTAAGGCCTTCTACGTTGCCATTGGCTGCCAGGGCGGCCGCCTTGCCGGTATTCCGGGTGAGGATGCCGAGGACGTGACCGTGGCCGTCGACTTTTTGCGCGAGGTCAACAGTGGCATGATCGACGCGCTGCCCGGCCGCACCATTGTGGTGGGCGGCGGCAACGTGGCTATCGATGTCGCGCGCAACGCCTGCCGTCTGGGTTCCGAGCACGTTGAGATGTTCTGCCTGGAGAGCGAGGCCCAGATGCCCGCCAGCGAGGAAGAACGTCGCGAGGCCGTTGAGGACGGCGCTCACATCAGCTGCGGCTGGGGCCCCAAGGAGATTCACCTGGACGAGGCCGGTCGTGTGTGCGGTATCACCTTCAAGCGCTGCACGCGTGTCTTTGACGACGAGGGCCGTTTTGCGCCCGAGTACGACGAGAACGATCTGCGCTGTGTCGATGCCGACCGTGTCGTCATGTCGATTGGCCAGTCCATTGTGTGGGGCGACCTGCTGGCTGGCTCCAAGGTGGAGCTTGGCCGCGGCCAGGGTGCCCTTGCCGATCCCCAGACCTATCAGACCGCTGAGCCCGACATCTTTGTGGGCGGCGATGTCTATACCGGTCCGAGCTTTGCCATCGATGCCATCGCCGCCGGTCACGAGGCCGCGGTGTCCATCCATCGCTTTGTGCAGCCAGGCTCCACGCTCACCATCGGCCGCAACCAGCGCCACTACACCGCTCTCGACCGCGACGACGTTGTGCTCGAGAGCTACGACAACGCAAGCCGCGAGGTTGTCCACGTGGACCGCGAGCGCGAGAAGGCCGCGCCGTTTAGCGAGTACGTCGAGACCTTTACCGAGGAACAGGTGCGTGCCGAGACTGCCCGCTGCCTGGGCTGCGGCGCCTCGATCGTCGACCCCAACAAGTGCATCGGCTGCGGCCTGTGCACCACCAAGTGCGCGTTCGACGCCATCCATCTGGATCGCGACCGTCCCGAGTGCTCCACGATGGTCAAATACGAGCAAAAGCTCCCAAGCCTCGGCAAGTACGCTCTAAAGCGCGCCATCAAGATTAAGTTCGGTCGCAAGTAAGTAGCCATAACGGGAACGGCGGAAGAAAAAGTGCATGAATTGGGGATCGTTTACCACATCATTCGCGATGTCGAGAATGTAGCGCGCGCTCATGGCGTGCGTCGCGTTTCGAACGTAACGTTGCTGTTGGGCGAGGTCTCGGGCGTCGTTCCCGACTTGCTGCTCGACGCTTGGCGCTGGGCAGCAGATAAAAAGCCTATCGCGCAGGGCGCGGAGCTTATCGTGGAGCCCGTCGAGGCCGTGACACATTGCGAGGCGTGTGGCTGCGACTACGCGACGGTCGAGCACGGCAAGACCTGTCCCCATTGCGGTAGCGGCGAGACATACCTGCTGCAGGGCCAAGAGGTCATGATCAAACAGATCGAGACCCCCGAAGAGGATCCGGCAGACGCTGCTCCTGACGGCCTCTCCGACGCCCCCGATGCCGTCGACGCCGCCAACCCACTCCACATCGCCTAGGATTCCCTATAAGTTGCGGTGAAATAGTTCCTAAATCCAGCCTTCTGGCTCTTAAACAAGAACTATTCCACCGCAACTATTTTGAGTGGTTTCATAGACCATAAGTCACGAAAATAGTCAAGCCATGTCTGTTTAAACAAAATAGCAGCAGTACAAGCGCATTCGAGCTTGCCTAAAATCGATATTAATGAACAGCCTGCTTGTATCTGTAAAATGAATGGCTTGATGAGCGACGCTTTGGCGGGTAATGAGTCGAAAAGCAGCAACGTAACCAACTTGTAACAAACCTAGACGTTTAAACAAATAATGCAACCTTTTGCGAATTTAGCTATAATTCCACAAACCAAACAGGTATACTTCCTTAATGTCGTGTAGGAAATACGTAGACAAAAAGGAGGTTATGTGATGGTAAGTATTGTTCTTGCTAGCCACGGGGACTTGGCAGCTGGAATCAAGCAGACGGGCTCGATGGTCTTTGGCGATCAGCCGTCTGTAGCCGTGGTCTCGCTCGAGCCGAGCATGGGCCCCGACGACTTCCGTGCCAAGGTCGAGGAAGCAGTCGCTTCCTTCGAGGACCAGGAGCAGGTGCTCTTCCTCGTTGATCTGTGGGGCGGCACGCCGTTCAACCAGATCAGCGGGCTCATCGAGGGCCACGATTCCTGGGCTATCGTCACCGGTGTCAACCTGCCTATGCTCATCGAGGCATATTCGCAGCGCTTTGATGCAAAGAACACTGCACATGCGATCGCAAAACATCTCGTGACTGAGGCTAAGGCTGGCGTGCGCGTCAAGCCCGAGTCTCTGGAGCCCGAGGAGAAGAAGCCGGCTGCGGCCGCCGCTGCTCCTGCAGGCGCCATCCCTCCGGGAACGGTCATCGGCGACGGGCACATCAAGATTGCCCACGTCCGTATCGACACCCGTCTGCTGCATGGCCAGGTGGCCACCACGTGGACCAAGCAGATCAACCCCAACCGCATCATCGTGGTTTCCGACGGCGTTGCTCACGACGAGCTCCGCAAGACCATGATCGAGCAGGCTGCCCCTCCGGGAGTCCATGCCAACGTCGTGCCCATCAAGAAGATGGCCGAGGTCGTCAAGGACACGCGCTTTGGTGACACCAAGGCCATGCTGCTCTTCGAGAACCCGCAGGATCTGCTCAAGGCCATCGAGGCCGGCGTCGACATCAAGGAAGTCAACATCGGTTCCATGGCTCACTCCAAGGGCAAGGTCGTCGTCACCAACGCCGTCGCCATGGGCGATGACGACGTCAAGACTCTCGAGGCCCTCAAGGCTAAGGGCGTCAAGTTCGAGGTCCGCAAGGTTCCTTCGGATTCCTCCGAGGATCTCGACGCCATGTTGAAGAAAGCTAAGGCCGAACTGGCCGCTCAAGCATAGTAAAGGAGGGTCCGATACATGTCTGCAATCACTATTCTGCTTGTTGCGATTGTCGCGTTGCTTGCCGGTATGGAAGGCATTCTGGATGAGTTCCAGTTCCATCAGCCGCTCGTGGCATGCACGCTTATCGGTCTCGTAACCGGTCACCTTCAGGAGGGCATCCTCCTGGGCGGTTCGCTCCAGATGATGGCCCTTGGCTGGGCTAACGTCGGCGCCGCCGTCGCGCCTGACGCCGCTCTGGCCTCGGTCGCCTCTTCGATCATCATGGTGCTCGCCCTCAACGGCGGCGCTACCGATCCGTCGAAGGCCGTTACCGCCGCTATCGCCGTCGCTGTCCCGCTGTCGGTCGCTGGTCTGTTCCTGACCATGATCTGCCGTACCCTGGCTACCGCTATCGCTCACGCCATGGACGGTTGCGCCGAGAAGGGCGACTTCGCTGGCATTGAGCGTTGGCAGTACATTGCCATCCTTATGCAGGGCCTTCGTATCGCCATCCCGGCAGTACTTCTGTGCATCATCCCGGCCGAGGCTGTTACCAACGCGCTTAACGCTATGCCCGACTGGCTGTCCGGCGGCATGGCTGTCGGCGGCGGCATGGTCGCTTCCGTCGGTTACGCCATGGTCATCAACATGATGGCCACCAAGGAGACCTGGCCGTTCTTCATCCTCGGCTTTGTCCTTGCTGCCATCCCTCAGCTCACGCTGATCGCCCTTGGCCTCATCGGCATCTCCCTTGCCCTCATCTACCTTGGCCTTAAGGATCTGGCCAAGCAGGGTGGCGGCATGGGCGGTGGCTCCGGTGACCCGCTCGGCGATATTCTGAACGATTACGAGTAGGAGGGGAGTGATACATATGGCAGAGAACAAGATTCAGCTCACCAAGGCTGACCGCAAGAAGGTTTGCTTCCGTCATCAGTTCCTTCAGGGCTCGTGGAACTACGAGCGTATGCAGAATGGCGGCTGGTGCTTCGCAATGATCCCTGCGATCAAGAAGCTCTACACCAGCAAGGATGACCAGATTGCCGCTCTTAAGCGCCACCTGGAGTTCTATAACACCCACCCCTATGTTTCCGCCCCCGTCATTGGCGTTACCCTCGCTCTCGAGGAGGAGCGCGCCAACGGTGCTCCGATCGACGACGTCGCCATCCAGGGCGTCAAGGTCGGTATGATGGGCCCGCTCGCCGGCGTCGGCGACCCCGCCTTCTGGTTCACCCTTCGCCCGATTCTGGGCGCTCTGGGCGCTTCCATGGCCCTGTCCGGCAGCATCGCCGGCCCGCTGCTGTTCTTCTTCGCGTGGAACATCATCCGTTACGCTTTCCTGTGGTACACGCAGGAGTTTGGCTACAAGGTCGGCTCCTCCATCGCCAAGGACCTCTCCGGCGGTCTGATGGGCAAGGTCACCGAGGGCGCTTCCATCCTGGGTATGTTCATCATCGGCGCCCTGGTCGAGCGCTGGGTGTCCATCTCCTTCACCCCGGTCGTCTCCAAGGTCACGCAGTCTGCTGGCGCCTTTATCGACTGGGCTAACCTGCCCTCCGGCTCCGAGGGTGTCAAGGAAGCACTGACGATGTATAACTCCATCGGTGCTAACGCCCTTGATCAGGTGAAGGTCACCACGCTTCAGGCCAACCTCGATCAGCTCATCCCCGGCCTTGCCGCTGTGTGCCTGACCCTGCTGGTCTGCAAGCTCCTCAAGAAGAAGGTCAGCCCGATCGTCATCATCCTGGCTCTCTTCGCCGTCGGCATCATCGGTCGCGTCTGCGGCTTCATGTAAGCACGCTTCGGCTTAAGACCGAGAGTTGCTAGGCAAGGGCTTATGAGCCATTGAAACGGACCGCACCCGGTGGGTACACTGGATGCGGTCCGATTGTTTTATTTGGAGGGCGAGGCGCGTATGGCGCAATCTCAGAACAGCACGGTCGATCTGGCAACGCCGGCAACCTGCCTGATGGGGCTTACCAGCCACGGTAACGTGATGGTGGGCAATAAGGCGTTTGAGTACTATAACGAGCGCAATCCCGAGGATTATATTCAAATCCCGTGGGACGAGGTCGATTATATTGCCGCTGAGGTTTTGCGCGGCACCAAGAAAATCACGCGTTTTGCCATCTTCACCAAGGACAACGGTCACTTTACGTTTTCGACGCGCGACGACAAAGAGACGCTTCGTGCGGTTCGTAAGTACGTCGATGAGGATAAGCTCGTGCGTTCGCCCGACTTTATCGATGTGACCGCCAAGGGCGCGAAGAGCATCCCCTCCGTTATCAAAAGCCTCTTCCACAAAGGCAACTAGCCCCTCATAAGTTGCGGTGGAATAGTTCTTAAATGCGGCTTTAGATGCTTTAGGCAGGAACTATTCCACCGCAACTTTGAAGTCTGGTCATGGGGTGTATGGCGATGCAGTAAATCTGCTACACTAGTACAACATGCCTCCGTAGCTCAGGGGATAGAGCACCGCTCTCCTAAAGCGGGTGTCGCGCGTTCGAATCGCGCCGGGGGCACCAGAAGAAATTGCAGGTCAGACGGTATAAATCGTCTGACCTGCTTTCTTATATAAGGGCATCGTTAACGTCAGTTGGGTAGAATTTGGGTAGAAAGTTTTTTTGTGAAGGGCTATGCCCAAAGTCCGGTTTCCAACCCTTCCCACAGCCTACGGGCTTATAAGAAGCCCTTCGGCCATGGAAAGCGTTGAAAACCTAGGGTGACGCTGCTGTGAGATGGGCGAGTTTCCAACAGCCCCCGGCATCTTCGGGTTTCGCCTGGGACCCTGCGGCACCGTGGACCGTTGAAAACTCGCCCTTCCGCTTGGAAGAGGGCTTTTACCCCTTAAAATTGTCCGAAAGTGACAACGACGCAGGAGGTCCGGTATGCCTGCCAGCAAGAAAGAGGCAAAAGAGTTCGTCAAGCGGTGGCAGAAGCGCCTTGTCGCCATCCCCGCGGGCTCCAACAACGAGCAGCAGGACACGCAAAAGTTCTGGGTAGATCTGCTCATCAACGTCCTGGGCATCCCGTCCAACACCATAGACAGCTTCGTCGACTTCGAGCGGAAGGTGAGAGGCCGCCGCATCGACGTGTTCGTCTCCGACCACAACTTCCTGTGCGAACAGAAGTCGTGGGGTATCGACCTCGACAAGCCCGAGCCCAGAAACGGCGGCATGGAGACGCCGCTCCAGCAGGCCATGTGGTACGCGCGGCACCTGCCATACTCCGAGCGCCCCCGCTGGGTGATGACGTGCAACTTCGGGACCTTTCGCCTTTACGACCTCGACAACGAGCGGCCCGAGGATACCGTGCAGGAGTTCTCCCTCGAAGAGCTCCCGGACAGCCTGTATCTTCTGTCCTTCCTGACCTCCAACGAGACGAGCCGCCTGCACAAGGAGCAGCAGCTTTCCATCGAGGCTGGGGCCTACGTCTCCAGGCTCTACGATGCCCTCGCCAAGCAGTACCACCACATTGAGGAGAAGGACGAGCGGGCGCAAGAGGAGCAGCGCTCCCTCAACGTGCTCATCACCCGAATCATCTTCCTGCTCTACGCCGAGGACGCCGACCTCCTGCAATCGCACCAGGCGTTCGGCAGGTACTGCGAGGGAGACCCCGCGAAGCTCCGCCGAAAACTGGTCGATTTGTTTGAGACGATCGACACGCCCCTAGAGCAGAGGGATGAGTACATGGACGAGGACCTCGCGGCCTTCCCCTACGTGAACGGCGGTCTGTTCGCCGACTCCTCCATCATCGTCCCGCAGATGACCTCGGAGATCCTCGAGGCCATCGCTGACGCGTCCCAGGACTTTGACTGGCGCGAGATCTCGGGCGTCATCTTCGGCGGCGTGTTCGAGGGCACGCTGAACCCCGAGACGCGCCACGCCGGGGGCATGCACTACACGAGCGTCGAGAATATCGAGCGCTGCCTCAGGCCACTCTTCCTCGACGAGCTGTGGGATGAACTGCACGAGGCCGAGGGCGAGAAGACAGCTGCCAAGCGCAAGCAGGCCCTGGCGAGGCTACACGACAAGGTGGCCTCCATCACCATCGGTGACCCCGCGTGCGGCTCGGGCAACTTCCTTACCGAGGCGTACCGGCAGCTGCGCACCATCGAGAACCGAATCATCGAGGACGAGCTCAGCGAGGAGACCGGCAACGCGGGGCAGACATCCCTCGTCGTTGCGCAGGACAGCCCTGTCCGCGTGTCTCTGGACCAGCTGTACGGCATCGAGATAAACGACTTCGCCGTCTCGGTCGCTAAGACCGCCCTTTGGATCACCGAGGAGCAGATGCTCCGAAAGACGCAGGAGATATACGTCGGTTATGACTTCGACTTCCTGCCGCTCAGGAGCCTCAGCAACCTCCATGAGGGCAACGCCCTCAAGACCGATTGGTCCGAGGTGTTCCCCGATGACCTCACGTACCTCGTGGGCAATCCGCCTTTCCTTGGGGCCCGCAACCAGTCCAAGGAGCAGAAGGCCGAACTCCTTGAGGTCTTCGACGGCGCGAAGAACGCGGGCAACATCGACTACTGCGGGGCCTGGTACATGAAGGCCGCGAGGTTCACGCAAGGGAAGCGCACGCGCTGCGCCCTGGTCTCGACCAACTCGATATGTCAGGGCGAGCAGGTCGCCAACCTCTGGAAACCCCTGCACGACCTGGGTATCCACATCGACTTCGCGCACAACACGTTCAGGTGGGACAACGAGGCTGCGGACAAGGCGCACGTGTTCTGTGTCATCGTCGGGTTCTCCCGCGAGTCGGGGACCAAGACGCTCTTCTACCACGCGACCCCGGACAGCGACGAAGAACAGATTCCCACGGCTCGAATCAATGCGTATCTGAAAGACGCCCCTGATGTATTCATCTACGGCCGCAGCAAGCCTATTTGTGATGTTCCGGAAATGGGCATCGGAAATAAACCTATTGATGGGGGATTCTACCTGTTTACCGATGAGGAGAAAGACGATTTCCTGAAGAAAGAGCCAAAGGCCGAAGGCTTCTTCCATCCATGGCTTGGATCAAAAGAGTTCATTCATGGCTATCATCGCTGGTGCCTGTGGCTTGGGGAGGCAACCTTCTCGGATTTAAAGCAGCTTCCTGAGTGCAGAAAGAGAGTAGAACAGGTTCGTGAATACAGGCTTGCAAGTAAAAGCGCTGGAACCCGAAAAATAGTAGATAAGCCAACGAGATTTCACGTTGAGAACATGCCCGAGGGAAGTTCCATCATCATCCCAGAGGTGTCTTCAAGCAGACGGAAACGTGTTCCAATGGGCTTTGTTGGTCCAGAGATATTTTGCAGCAACAAGGTTAGATTGATACCCAATGCTTCTCTCTATCACTATGGCATTCTGCGGTAGTGTCGAGAAAGTTGGTGTAGAGCCCCATCCGAAGCGAGTCGGCCCGGCGTCCTGGAATCTGGAATACGGT
>UQIW01000029.1 GCA_900541235.1 uncultured Collinsella sp.
TGTCCCCTCCCTTTCAAGAAAGAGAAGAGGCGGGGCATGCCCCGCCTCTTACACCACATCTCTGCGCGCTACCGCGGTCTGGTCGGCAGTTCCAGATTTTGCCGCATACTTCCGAAAATAGGGGGTCAGATAAAGCCCCAGACGTTGCTTTTTGCCTAAAAATACTCGTCGAGGAAGTTGTTGACTGTGTTCCAGTAGAGCTCGGGGTCAACTTGCGCGCTCTTGGCGTGGGCGGCGCCATGGATGGTGAGCTTTTGCTTGACTTTGCTGGCGCACGCGTCGTAGTTTTGGTCGAGCATGTCGTACGGCACAAAGGCGTCCTGGTCGCCGTGGATAAACAGCATGGGAACCGTCGCGTGTTTGAGTTGCTCCACACTGCTCGCCTTATGAAAGTCGTAGCCCGCGCGCACGTTGCACACCAAGTTTGCTACATCGAGCAAGGGAAAGCTGGGCAGGCCGAACACGTCCTTGAGCTGCAGAGAAAACTCGTCCCAAACACTCGTATAACCACAGTCCTCGATAATACATTTCACGTTTGCGGGCAGAGATTCTCCCGCCACGTTCATAGCGGTTGCTGCACCCATCGACTCGCCAAAGACCAGGATGCGCGCCTCGGGGTCAGCCTGAACGATTTGCTCGATCCATGCGACGATATCGAGGCGCTCGGGCCAGCCCATGCCGATATAGTCGCCGCCGGAGCGCTCGTGGGCGCGGGCGGCAGGCGCAAGCACGTTCATGCCGCGGTCGTGGAAGCGCTTGGCGTATCGGGCCATGCCGATGGGCTCGTTGGTATATCCATGCAGGCAGACGGCGTAATCGTGGGTGTTCTCCGAGGCGGCAAAATACCAAGCGGCAAGTTCGGTTCCGTCATCTGCGGTGAGGCTGCTGCTCTCGCGATTCTCTTTAAACCACGCCCGCGCCTCGGTTTCCTCGGCATCCGGCTGCTCGCCTTCTTTGTCGTTCTTGCTATCCTGCATCATCTTCATGGTGTAGGGCGCTTGGGGATTCAGGGCAAAGTCAAACAAAAAGTTGCCGGCAAACCCCAGCAGCGCGACAACGAGCACCAGCGCAACGACGCCGGCTATCTTGAGCTTTCGATGGGAACGTGCGTTTTGAGACATAAGAAGCTTTCCTATAAGATGTTAATACATCAACATTTAATGCAAGCGCATTATGGACGTTCGCCGTTGATGCGTCAACAGGCAAAGAATGGGTAAACAAAGGGTCACGTATGGTGCAAATTTCGCACGTACCTAGACGCTTTGATATAGTGTTGAGAATTCTTTACGTTGGAGGATGTAACCGGCATGTCCGATTCGAGCGACAGTTCTAAGCCGCGACCCAAGACCGCGGCCGTTCCACACTACACGGTGGGCGAGGAGATCATGAACTCCGTCACCCATGGTGTCGGCTGCCTGCTGGGTATCGCGGGCCTGGTGCTCCTGATCGTATTCGCCGCCCTGCGCGGCGGAGGCCCGGCCCACATGGCCGCGGCGATTGTCTATGGCGTCAGCATTATCCTCGAATACCTAGCCTCCACGCTCTACCACGCGATTCAGCCCGCGCGCGCCAAGCGCGTGTTTCGCATCATCGATCACAGCTGCATCTACCTGCTCATAGCCGGCAGCTATACGCCGTTTTGCCTCATCACGCTCGCAAACGACGGCGGCGCTGTGCTGTTCTTTGCCGTATGGGCCATCGCCATCATCGGCATCGCCCTCGAGTGCTTCCTGCGCGAGCGCCAGCCGCATTGGGTAAGCGGCCTGGTCTATCTGCTGATGGGCTGGCTCGTTGTCTTTAAGCTGCCTGAACTTGTGGCGCTGCTCAACCCCGTGGCACTTGCCCTGCTCGCCGTCGGCGGCGTGTGCTACACCGCGGGCGTGCCGTTCTATATCGCCAAAAACGTGCGCTATCTTCACAGCGTGTTTCACCTGTGGGTACTCGCCGGCAGCATCTTCCAGTTCATGGCGGTGATCCTCTTCGTAATCTAGCGACCACGCCTGCGCGCCCGCGTTCTCGTTTGGGCGCCGGTGCAATTGCCGTATCCGCCATCAACGTTTTAACCTGACGTCCCGAATCTTGGAGGTTCGAGAAACTCCCGATGGACATAACCATCTCCCTTATCACCACCCTCGTTTTGACCCTCATCAACGGCTACTTCTCTATGTCTGAGATGGCGCTCACCACGGCCAAGCGCGCCGTGCTGGAGCACGAGGCCGAGGAAGGCGACAAGCGCGCCGAGCGTGCCATTAAGCTGGCTGCCGACTCCGACCAGCTGCTCGCCACCATCCAGGTCGCCATCACGCTCGTGGGCTTCGCCTCGTCCGCCGTCGCCTCGACGAGTCTGTCCGACCCGCTCGCCACGTGGCTCATGAGCTTTGGCATCGCGCCGCTCTCCGCCATCGCACGCGGCCTGGCGCCGGTCATCATCACCGTCGCGGTCGCCTTCGTGTCCATCGTGATCGGCGAGCTCGTCCCCAAGCGCATCGGCCTGGCCAACGCCGAAGGCGTGTCCAAGCAGGTCGTGGGACCGTTGTCGTTTTTCCAAAAGATCGCCCGTCCGCTCGTGTGGCTAACTGGTGCTTGCTCCGATGGCCTGGCCCGTATCCTGCGCATCAAGAGTGCCGACGACCGCCAGAACGTCTCGGAAGAAGAGATCAAGTACATGGTCTCGGAGCAGGACGACCTGCTCGACGAGGAAAAGCGCATGATCCACGAGATCTTCGACCTGGGCGACACCGTTGCCCGCGAGGTCATGGTGCCGCGCGTGGACACCACCATGTGCGAGGACGACGAGACGGTCGCCGACGTGCTGTCCACCATGCGCCAGACCGGCTTTAGCCGCATCCCCGTCTATCACGAGGATCCCGACAACGTCGCCGGCATCGCGCACATCAAGGACCTGATTCAGCCCGCGCTCGACGGCAAAGGCGACCAGCCCATCGCCGGCTTTTTGCGCGACGCCACCTTTGTGCCCGACACCAAGGACATCCTGCCGCTGCTGTCCGAGATGCAGACCTCGCACGACCAGATCGTGGTGGTCGTGGACGAGTACGGCGGCACGGCCGGCATTATCACTATCGAGGACATCGTCGAGGAGATCGTCGGCGAGATCGAGGACGAGTTCGACCCCGACAACAAGTATCTCACGCGCCTTTCGCGCCGCGAGTGGCTCGTTGATGGGCGTTTTTCGTGCGATGACGCGATTGAGCTTGGTTGGCCGCTCGAGGAAAGCGATGATTATGAGACCATCGCCGGCTGGATTTTGGAGCTTTGCGACTCGGTGCCCGACATCGGAGAGGTGTTTGAGGTCGCGGGGTACAAGTTTAAAGTGCAGTCGATGCGTGGCCAGCGCATCTCGCTCATTCGCGTGATCGCTCCGGCCGAAACCGATAAGAAGGATTCCGAGTCTTCGGTAGACGAGCCGACGACGTCGGGTGCGGGTTCCGCGAATCCGCACGACGGCGACGAGTAGGACAAGGAAGAGTAGGGGAGAGTTATGGCAGGCCTGTTCAACATCCTTAAGGTCACCGTCAGCGAGGACAAGATCTGCGCGCACGTGCTGGTGAACCCCGGCATGCCGCTCATGACCTCGGAGGATATCGAGGCTACGGCGCGCGTGTATTACCTGGTGCCGGCGATTGCCAAGCACCTGTGCCTGGGTGATTCCGGCCGCGAGTTCCAGGACTGCATGGGCCAGACCGAGCTCTGCCACCTGCTGGAGCACGTGACGGTCGAGCTCATGAACGAGACCGGTCTTGCCGGTAGCATCTCGTGCGGCCGCACGCGCGTAAGCGAGCACGACGAGCGCGTTTTTGAGGTTGAGCTTTCGTGTCCCGACGACGCGCTGGCCATTGGCGCGCTGTCGTCGGCGACCTTTATGATGGACTGGGCGTACCTGCACGCCGACCAGCCGGCCCCCGACGTGGAGGGCACGGTCGCGGGCCTGCGCAACCTGGTGCTGGGCATGCGTGCCGAGGCCGAGGGCAAGGACCCGCACGAGGCCGTTGCCGCTGCGAACGGCGAGGACGTGGCCGAGGATGCGCCTGAGGGCGACGCTCCTGCCGACGCCGACGCTGAGCCCGTTGCCGAGGCGCCTGCTGAGCCCGAGCCTGCGGAGCCCCAAGGCGTCCCGAGCTTTGACGACGAGCCGCAGATGCCAATCGATACCGAGGGTGCGGTCGCCGAGAACCACGAGGCCCCCGCGGCCGTCTTTGGCGGTGCGGCAACGGCTCCGTCCGGCTCGGTGCACGAGGGCAACCTGCCGCTCGTCGATGGTGCCGGCGAGAACCCGGCCGCCACGGTGGCCATGCCTGCCATGCCGCAGGAGTAGGTTCACTCGCTTATCACCATCATGTACCTGCGCTTTTACCGTACGCAGATGAGCGCGACGGCAAGTGTTGCGCTGCGGGTATAATGGACAGCATTCAAACGGTGGGCATCGAGGTGCCCGCAGGAGAGGAATGATCATGGGAAAGACTTTCAGCTTTGTCTCCGGTGCGCTCTTTGGTGCTGCCGCCGGCGCTATCATCGGCGTTGCTCTGGCCCCGCGCTCGGGTGCCGAGACCCGCGCCATGGCCGCCGATATCGCCAACGATGCCTGGGACAACATGCGTGACACCTACGAGCACAGTGCCGAGGAGGCTCGTGCTGCGGTCAACGACTTTGGTCCGATGGTCGACGCCAAGACCGATGACCTGCGCGCCAAGGTCGACCTGGCCCGTGAGCGCATGGACCAGCTTCGCGAGCAGCTCAACGACGCCATCTCGGGCGGCAACGTGACGCCCGCTGCCGACGTCGTGGTCGAGAACGTCGCTGAGGCCGACACCGAGGCCACGGAGACCTCGACCGAGGCATAATGCGCGCAGGGGATTTTGTCGGCGTCAAGGTTTATCGCAAGCCTGCCGAAGACAAGCGCACCAAAAAGGACGGCACGCCGCGCAGCCCTAAAAAGCTCGGCAAGATTCACTTTCCCGTCTTTACCCCGGGCGGCACGCGCGTGGTGGGCTTTATGGTCCGCCAGTCCGATATCGCGGGCATGATCGAGCGTCCCGACCGGTTTGTGGCGCTCGATGCCATCGGCGTCTATGAGGGCGCTGTCGCGGTCGACGACGTCAAGGGCACCTACGATGCCGCCGCGGCCAAGCGCCTCGATATCAACCTGGACGATTGCATCATCTGGGTTGGCATGGACGTGCGCACGGAATCGGGCGATGCCGTGGGCTACTGCTCGGACGTTGAGTTCAAGCCGCGTTCGGGCATTGTACAGACGTTCTATGTGACCGCCGGTGCCGCATCGAGCATGTTGGTGGGCGATACGCAGGTGCCGCCGACGATGCTGCGCGGCTACGAGAACGGCGCGATGATTGTCTCGGACGAGGTCAAGGCGCTCGGGTATTCGGGCGGCGCGGCCGCCAAGGCTGCCGAGGCCAGTGTCGTGGTGGGCGATAAGGTCAAGAAGGGCGCCAAGGTGCTCGATGACAAGGGATCGGTCGCCGTGGACAAGGGCAGCCGCGCACTGGGCAAGCAGCTCGGCAAGACGCGCGGTATGTTCAAGGCCTTTAAGGACGAATATCAAAAGGCGAGCGGGGGCTCGTCAAAAGCTAGCAAATAGCGACGTACCAAATGATGGGAGGCGAGCCGGAGACATGTTGCTCCGGCTCGCTGTGTTTATGGGGGAGGGCACATGCGCCAAAACGGATCTAACTTAAACGGGCGCTCGGGTGCGCGTCCGACGGCGCGCCGCGACCTGGGGCAGCTGCCCAGCGGTCAGCGTCGACGTCGCCGTAAGCCCGGCGCGATGTACCTCAACCATAGCCGTGGGTTTAGCGATCGCAGCGCGCGCATCGGCAACGGGCGCTCGCCGCGTCGACCGTCCCGTCTGCCCTATGCGCTCATCGCCGTGGGCTGCGCGCTCGTGCTGTTTATCGCTGCCGTCGTGGGCTACGTCAACCGCAGCGTGGACGTGGAACTCAACGGGCAAAAGACCGCGGTGCGCGTGGGCTCTACGTTGCAGAATCTTATCGACGATCAAAGCCTGACCGAAACATACGACGCTGGCGATCTGCTGGCCGTCGACGACAGCGTGCTCAAGCGCCATGGCGGCGAAAAACTGTCGGTGAAGATTGACGGCAAGCGCGTGAAGCAAGGCAAATGGGATAGCCGCGAACTTGAGGGCGGCGAGAAGGTGACGGTCAAGGATGGCCGTAACACCTACGAAAAGCACGAGGTCCAGGCCACGACTATCGAGCCAAAGCTCAAGGTCGAGGGCACGGGTGCCATTGAGTATGTCAAAACCTGGGGCGTTCAGGGCCGCTCCGAGGTATGGGTCGGCGAGCAGTCGGGCAAGACGCAGGACCGCGGCGAGGTCGTGCCCGCCACCGACTGCGTAGTCGAGTGCGCAAGCGTAGCGCCCAAGGGCAACGAAAAGTACGTGGCCCTGACATTTGACGAGGGTCCGAGTGGCGCGACCAAGCAGATCTTGCAGGTGCTCAAGGAAAAGGGCGTCACGGCGACGTTCTTCCTTTCGGGCGATGCCGCGGAAGCCTCGCCCGCTACCGCCAAAGCGATTGTCGATGCCGGGTGCGAGATCGGTTCCAACAGTTACAGCGATGATTCGCTCAAGGGCGAGGATCGCGAGACGGTGCGCAAGCAGATCACAAAGGGCACCGAAGCGATTAAGTCGGCGACCGGCGTCGAGACGATGTTGCTGCGTGCCCCCTACGCCGCGTTTGACGAGCAAAACTGGATTGACTCGATGGACCTGGTGTCCGCCGTGGTTTCGTGGAATATCGATTCGGGCGACTGGCTGCTCAACGGCGCTGACGAGCAAGTATCGACCGTGCTCGACTCGATGACGCCGGGCAATATTGTGCTGCTCACCGATAGCGATGAATGCGCCGAGCAGACGCTCGAGGCGCTGCCGCGGATTATCGATGGCCTTGTCGCCGACGGCTACAAGATCGTGACGCTCAGCGACCTGGTCAAGACGGACACGGCATTGAGTAAAAAGCTCACCTCGCTCACCAAGGTTTCCATGCCCAAAAACGCCGTGTTCCCCCAACTCCCCGAGGACGACGACGCCACAGAGTAGCCATCGGGGACGTGCTTAAACGACCAGTCGTTTAGGACGGTCTCAGCTGCTTTGTCCCACCGTGCTCATCCGGCTCTATGCCACGGATACGTCAGCGTTTGGTATGCCTGCAATGTGCAGCGCATAAATTCGGTGCCGCAGCGCGATGCTGATGCTATAGTTACTGCGGTTAATGAGGGTCAAGAGAAAGGTTACAGGTGAAATCCAAACCTCGACCATACAGTCGATGACCCCATGCAGGTGCTTTCTGCGCGTGCACGGGGTGTGAGCGCCGAGCGGCGTGCCGCCCGCGCATGCGTATACATATCTAAAAGTCCACGGATTGCGTGCCGGCATGGTCGCGCGGTCCGCAGGAATAATGATGGGGAGCACCATTGAATTATCTGAGTGAGATGCTCAAATTGCCGGTCTTGGACATCGACGGCGAAAAGCTCGGCGTGGTTAACGATTTTGGCATTGCAACCGGCGAAGTTTTTCCGCACGTGACGTCGCTCGCGTTCCGCGGTCCCGGCAAGACGCCGTTTATGATCAGCTGGCGCAAATGGGTCGACCGTATCGACGAGACGGGCGTACACCTTAAGACGTCGGCCACCGAAATCCGTTTTTCGTACTTGCAGCCGACCGAACTCTTGCTTGCCCGCGACGTGCTTAACAAGCAGATTGTCGACACGCAGGGCATGAAGGTCGTGCGCGTAAACGACATCAAGTTTTCCATGTCGGGCGAAAATCAGCTGCGCCTGCTGGGTGCCGAGGTCGGCGCCCGCGGTCTGCTGCGCGCGATCAGCCCCACACTCGAGCATGTCGTCGAGGGCTTTATGAAGCATCTGGGCAAACCGCTCAGCGAGGACATTATCGCCTGGTCTTACATGGACCTGCTCGATCGCTCGACTAAGAACATCCAGCTCTCGGTGTCGCACAAGACGCTTGGCGAGCTGCATCCTGCCGACATTGCCGACATTATCGAGCAGCTCGACCCGCGCCTGCGCGCGCAGGTGTTTGCGCAGCTCGATACGGCACAGGCCGCCGAGGCCATCTCGGAGTTCGATGACGACGAGCTCATGACCGAGATGCTCGAGGGCCTGTCCGATACCGACGCATCGTCGATGCTAGCCATGATGGACCCGGACGACGCCGCCGACCTGATCGACGAGCTCGATTACGAGAAGGCCGAGAAGCTCCTGCGCCTGATGGGCGTCAAGGAGGAGAAGGCGATTCGTAATCTGCTGGGCTACGAGGACAACACCGCCGGCCGCATCATGACCTCGGAGTTTGTCTCGCTGCCCGCCACGGCGACGGTCGGCGATGCCATCGAGGCGATTCGCAAACTCGACGAGGACTTTGAGAGCGTCTACTACGTCTATACCGAGGATCCGAGTGGCATGCTGACGGGCGTGCTTTCGCTGCGCACGCTGATCGTGGCCGACCGTGACGCCACGCTGGGCCAGTTGGCCTACCGCGACCTGGTCTATGTATCGCCCGACGAGGACCAGGAAGACGTGACGGACGAGATGACCAAGTACGACCTGGTTGCCATCCCTGTCTGCGACGAGAACCGTCATATCCTGGGTATCGTAACCTTCGACGACGCCATGGACGTTATCGCCGAGGAGCACCAGGAGGACCTGCAGATCGCCGGTGTCGGCTCGGGCGATAGCGCGTCGGACGACTCGACGAACGTGCTCAGCTGGTTTGTGCATCGCCAGTACTGGGTTGTCGTGTGGGGCATTGCCTCGTGCATCATGGCAACGGTGCTGGGGACGGCGCTCGGCTCCGCGCATCTGGTGGTGTTCCCCATGTGTGCCATGCCGCTCGTGCTGCTGGCGGCCTCGCGCATGGTGTCGTTCGTCAAGAACTACTTCCTGGAGTATGACGGTCACGACGACGAGCCCAAGCCGTATCTGGGGTTCTTCTTCCAGAGCACGGGCATGGGTCTGATTCTGTCACTCGTGACCTACCTGTGCGCCCAGCTGGTGCACACCGCCGCGTTCCCCGATGCGCCCATGTTTGAGGAGCAACTCTTTACCGGGTGCTTTAATATCGCTGCCATCATTTGCCTGGTTGGCAACATGAGCGCCGTGATTTACCTGATGGTGCTGTTCTGGCGTGACGAGCATGACCTCAACACGTCGGGCACCGCCATGAACGTTATTGCCGTCATGATCTCATGCGTAGCGTACTGCGCCGCTGCGGTGCTGCTCACCATGTCGGTCATTGGTTAGGTGGTCGCGTGCAAAATACCAAGCAAAAGTCGGGCACCAAGCAAAAGTTGACCATCGCGGCCATCTTTGGCGCTATGGGTCCCGGTCTGCTGGCGGCGCTTTCGGGCAATGACGCCGGCGGCATTGCAACGTATTCCAGCGCGGGCGCCAGCTATGGCTACAAGATGCTCTGGATGCTTCCCGTCATGACTGTGCTGCTCATCGTGACGCAGGAGACCGCGGCGCGCTGCGGATGCGTCACGGGTAAGGGCCTGGCGTCGCTCATTCGCGAGCGCTTTGGCGTGCGCAAGAGCGTGCTGGCCATGGCGGCGCTGTTGATCGCCAACACGGCGGTGACCATTTCGGAGTTCGCGGGCATCGCCAGCGGCCTTGCTCTCTTTGGCGTGCCGGCGAGCATCTCGGTGCCGTTGGTAGCGCTGCTGGTGTGGATGCTTACCATGTCGGGTAGTTTCCAGCGCATCGAGAAGATTCTGCTGCTGGTGAGCTGCGTGTTCGTGACCTATATTGTCGCCGCGTTTATGGCTGGCCCCAACTGGGGTGAGGTCGCGGTCGACCTGGTCGTGCCTAACATTCAAAATGACCCCAGCTACGTGTCGCTCGTGGTCGCAACGATCGGTACCACCATCGCGCCGTGGATGATTTTCTTGGCGCAGAACAACGTGGTCGACAAGAACGCGGGCGAGGACGATATCGTGCTGCAGCGCATCGATACCGTGAGCGGCTCGCTTGCCGCCGATGTCATTGCCGGCTTTATTATCATCACGACCGGTACGGTGTTGTTCCCGGCGGGCATTCAGATTAGCGATGCTGCCGATGCTGCCCGTGCGCTGGAGCCTATTGCGGGTCAGTGGTCCACGGTACTGTTTGCCTCGGGCCTAGTCGCGGCGAGCTTCTTGGCTGCCTGCGTGCTGCCGGGCGTTACGTCGAGCGCTATCTGCGAGGCATTTGGCTGGGAGCGCGGTGCCGACCGCAGCTGGGACGAGGCCCCGGTCTATCGCGGCATCATTACGGCCATTATCGGTATCTCTGCCGTGCTGGTGCTTATGCCCGGCGTCGATCTGTTTCAGATTATGATGACCTCACAGGTCATCAATGGTGTGCTGTTGCCCGTGGTTCTGGTGTTCCAGGTGGTTATCGCAGCCGACCGTCACATTATGGGTGCCAACCGCAACGGTCGCGTGTGGAACATGCTCACTTGGGCGACTATCGCCGTGATTACGGTGCTCACGGTCGTCATGTTTGTCCTGCAAGCGATGGGCTACAGCGCTTAACGCCCACTTTTGCTTCCGAACAGGCCGCAGCGATGGGGCGCGGCCTGTTTTTTGTCTGCTATAGGGTGTTAGTTATATAGCAATGGACAAAAAATGCCAAATATGAGTACTGTTGCTAAGTGAATAGCATTTACATCCAAAAAGATAATGAACATAGCCTTTAGTATGTTCATTAAAATTGGCTCCAATACGCCTTAAACCAGTCAGGTTGGCTGCTTTAGGAGGTTGTAGGGGTCGCTCGGACGTCATTTTGGGTGGTTTTGCCTGCTACTAAAATGGTAACAGTACTCATATTTGCCCTTTTTTGCCCACAGACCTTTGAGGGTGCGGCGAAAAGGGCTTGTTTTGATTGTTTGGGGCAGGCACGAGGCGCGGAAACGGGTCGCGCGCGCAGACGTGGTGTAAGAGTGTCCTGAGGTCCGTCGCTGCAAGTCCCGATGTTACTCCTTCTTGAG
>UQIW01000030.1 GCA_900541235.1 uncultured Collinsella sp.
GGCCTCGGGGGCGTTCGGCTAGCTGCGGGAACGGCCTGTCCGCCTAATGTGTTCGGCTGAGATCGGAAATCAACCGTCTGCCGCATGTTCTTAGTAGCTAAACGCGCTAAAGCGATTGGCTAGGCACACGATTCCAGCGCTCCGCTAAACAGCTTCACCATCTGCACGCGCGTGCCGGCGCCGTCCGTACGACGAGCAACCTCCACGTTATCGACGAGCATACGCATAAGCTTGATACCACGGCCGCGCTCCTCAGATGCGACCGGTTCGCTCGTTTCATCGATAGAATAGCCGGCACCTCGATCAAGCACCTCAACCACAACGCGATCGCCATAGGCCTGAACCGTCAGGACGCACCCAATACCGCCTGCATGGTCATAGGCATTACCCAGCGCCTCCCCCGACGCCAATGCGACATCGTAGCGCTCGTCACGCCTCAGGGGAAGCGATTCGAGGAGCTCGGCCACACGGTGCCGATAATACGGGAGATTCTCGATGCCTCGCTGCACTTCGACGCTCTTGCTCCATCGCGGCAACTCCCCCACCGGAATGGCGGGAATCGACTCCCGCGCCGGGCCCGCGACATGAAGGATGTCGACAAGCCGGGCAATTTCCAAAAAGCGAACGACCTCATCGGAGGCGTTAACGAGCGAAAGCAGCCCCTCATGCCTCATAAGCTCTCTAGCACGTGTAAGCAAAAACGCCAAACCCGTCGAGTCGATAAAGCCCACGGTCTGGCAATTGATGACAACACGACGCACGCCCCGGTCGATCAAATTATCCAACCGTCGGCGCAGTGCGGGCACCGAGGCGATGTCGATATCGCCCGGTGGCGTCAAAACCGCTATGTCATTCCACTCATTCATACGACCATGGTTCCCCAAAAGAGCTCGCTCGATGCACACGTTTCTTCAACCGTAGGGATTTTGCCCGTCAGGCGTCGTGACCTACGATCGACCCCGTAAAAACTCAAGGGAGACCAGCGCGATGTCATCGTTCAGCGCCGACTCGGTAAAGCGGTCAAGCTCGCCCAAAACCTTGCCGCAGATTCCCGATACGCCCTCACCCGAGACAGAGAGCAGAAGGTCGCGAAGGCGTTGTTCGCCAAAGAAAGCACCCGAGCGATCACGTGCTTCGATTGTTCCGTCGGTATACATAAATAGCATGTCACCAGGAGCGAATGTAAACACGCCCGTCTCGTAGACCATGCTCTCAAAGGCACCGATCACGCCCGATTGGCACCCAAGCAGCTCGACCTCTCCCCCACGAGCCTCGCCGCCACCCAGCGGCATCGACTCTGGCCTGATGACCATGGTCGGAGGATGGCCCGCCGAACAATACGTTGCGCGTCCGGCTTTAAGGTCAATCTTGGCGATAAAGGCCGTCACGAACGTCTCGACCCTCGAGAAGCCCATGAGCATGCTGTTAAGGGAGCGTGCCATGCGGGCCGGTCCAGCGCCCTCCCAGGCATATGCCGTCAGGGCCGTCTTGACGAGCGCGGACATCGATGCAGCCTCAATGCCTTTGCCAGACACATCGCCCAGAATCATGACGGCGCAGTCGTCGGGAAGACGGATGAGCGTATAGAAATCGCCGCCGACCAACGCTGAGTTCGTGGCCGACAGGTACACCGAATCGGTTGCGATACCCGGAACATCCCCCAGGGAATTTCTCATGCCGATCTGAAGGGTCTGAGCGATATGGCGCTCCTCGCGTTTTTGAGATTCGCCTTCGTAGATCAGTTCAAAGTCATGCGCCAAGTGCACCAAGTAGTCATATTCAAGATCATCAATCGGCTCTTGGCTACCATCACGAAGCAGCAGCGCGCGCGTCGTCGGGCTCTTCGCAACAGAAGCAGGAACAATCGCGTCGTTACTGTGCTTGCCATCACCCTCAGAGCGCGGGCGCCCCGCCTCGATACCGGAGTCGACGTAGAGACCCTGACAAGGCAGACCATGCGCCCTAAGCCAGCCTCCCATAGGCATCGATTCGTCAACGCGAGTTATACGGACGTGTTTAAGGTCCTCGGCACTCGCACCTCCCAAAACAGATGCCTCAAAGCCATCAGGGCCAGCCCCCAGACGTGCCGCTGGCGCCGTCGTGGAAAAGAAAAGCTTCTCGGGATCGTCCGGCAAGGCAACGCGACTGCCGCCTTCAAAATCTATGACGTAGGAATCCAGACTGGCGTCATACTCAACAGGGCAAAAATGGCAGTTAAGCATATTGCAGATCTCGGACGATACCGCCTGGGTAGCCGCGGCGGAATCGTCTAGAAAGGTAAACAACTCATCACGCAAGACATTGAGCGAGCGGCCAAGCTCGGCCGTGCGACGGGAGCGAAGGCTCGATGCCATGCCGACCAGCTGGATAGATAGGTAATCGCAAATGACCTCGAGCACATTAACGTCATAGGCGAGCGGTGCCTGAGGGCGTTTCCAACCAACTTCCAGCACGCCAAGGATCTGCGTACCGTAAAAAACGGGAAGACAGATCTCGCTGCGGTACGGAGGCATATCCTGCATGCGCAACAGGTGCTTAGAACGATTGTCCAAGTCCATGAACATACCGGAGGCGGCCTTATCACCCTCAAGGTCCTGTTGAATCGATAAGCGACAGGCACGCGACTCACGAAGAACATACGTCGGAATGCCAGCGCCATACGGCAAAAACTCAGGCAGGTAGCTGTCGTACAGCTCCTTGGAAACACCGCGAAGTTTAAAACCGCCGCTCTCAGAAAAATAGATAGCGGCACCCGAAGCATCGAGCGTTCCTACAAGCTGGTTCAAAACGGTATCAAGTAGGCTGGGCAGCTCATCGGAGCCCACGGTACTCATAATGACCGAGAGCGTGCCAGAGAGGCGCTTGTTCGCCACTCTAAGCTCCGAAAGCGCACGCTTGAGCTGACGGTCGTGCGAATACTGTTCTTCGATGCTATGGAGCGCCACCAGGACACGTGGCGCGCGGCGCCCAAAGATGCGTGGAGGCGTTACGGAGCCTGCACGAACCAAGACGGGGATAAAGGAGCCGTCACTCAGCTTGAGCATCAGTTCGTTCTCGGAGCCATCAGTTTCAAATGGCAGACGATGTTCCGTCGCACGTTCAAAAGCGGACGAGTACAGGACGTCTTTAACATCTCCACCGATGACGTCGGCGCGTTCCTCGCACATCAAGCCAAGTAAGCGATTATTCACATGCAGAATGGTTCCGTCGAGCTCGCAGATGATGACAGCATCGCTCGTGATCTCGACTAGTTGGGCAACGTCTGCCCACTCGTTGCGTTCAAGCGTTTCCATCGTGGACCCCACCGTCTATCGGTAACAAAAAAGCCTCCGAAGAGGCTTCTCAAATGCGATGGTGTCGGAGGCGGGACTTGAACCCGCATGACCAAAAAGCGGTCACTAGCACCTCAAGCTAGCGCGTCTGCCAATTCCGCCACTCCGACATGCTATGTTGTTAACTCACGGTTCGTTTTGTTGGACCCGCGCGTTCAACGAGGAAGATAATAACCTATGATTCGAGAACTGTGCAAGCACTTTTTTCAAAAAAGTTTACGAATTTGTAAATGCGCAGGTAGATCCGTGTGTCCGGCCCCGAATCGGTGTTGCCTCCCGGCGCGTCCTCGGGCATGAGCGATATTTTGCTGCGCACTTCGTGCTGCAAAATATCGCTCCCCCTGCGGAATGCGCCGGGAGGCAACACCGATTCGGGGCCTGCAAATACATACTTCAGGCACAGTTCTCAAACATGTTCTGGGGGCTGATGTAAATTTGGTGGCTCGGCAAAGCCGAGCCCTTATATGGGGAGGCCGGAGCTAAAGCTCCGGCCTCACTAACTTTCCTATTAGATTAAGTGAGCGATCGAGGAATCGCACTCCCCTCCTCTGCCGAGTTACCGCAGGGCCTGCCCTGAAGTTACTTTTCAGAACACTCCGCAGGACGCAAGAAACCCCCGCCGCACGAAGTGCGCAGCGGGGGTTTCTTGCATGTCCGAGGACGTTCTGAAAAGTAACTTCAGGGCGGGCCCGGACGATAACAACCGGCTACAAGTCGATGTGCGATTCCTTGATCGGGAACGGCTCCGCGAAGTGACAGGCGCAGCAGTGGCCCGGGGCAACTTCCTTAAACTCAGGCAGCTTCTCGGAGCAGATGCCCTGAGCGATCGGGCAGCGCGTGTGGAAACGGCAGCCGGTCGGCGGATCCAGCGGTGACGGCGGATCGCCGGCGAGGATGATGCGCTTACGGGTCTTCTGGATATCCGGATCGGGAACCGGCACGGCAGACAGCAGCGACTGCGTGTACGGATGGTGAGGCTCGCTATAGAGCGTCTTCCAGTCCGAAACCTCGACCATCTTACCCAGGTACATAACGGCAACGCGATCGGAGATGTGCTGCACGACGGAGAGGTCGTGAGCAATGAAGAGATAAGCAGTACCGAACTTATCCTGAAGCTCCTTCAGCAGGTTCAAAACCTGGGCCTGAATGGAAACGTCAAGTGCAGAGACAGGCTCGTCGCAGATGATCAGCTTGGGCTTCAGAGCGAACGCGCGGGCAATGCCGACACGCTGACGCTGACCGCCGGAGAACTCGTGCGGATAGCGGTTGATGTGCTCGGGGTTCAGACCGACGACGTCCAGCAGCTCGCGGACGCGCTCGATACGCTCCTCCTTGGTACCCACACCATGAATGGTCATAGGCTCGGAGACGATCTCGCCGATGGTCATACGAGGGTTGAGCGAAGCATAGGGGTCCTGGAAGATGAACTGCATCTCGCGACGCATATCCTTGATCTCATGCTTGCTCATCTCGGCAACGTCTTTGCCCTGGAAAAACACTTTGCCTGCCGTCGGCTTGGTCAGGCGCATGATGGTGCGGCCCGTGGTGGACTTACCGCAACCAGACTCGCCGACCAGGCCAAAGGTCTCGCCCGGATAAATCTCGAACGAAATGTCATTCACAGCAGAGACGACACGCTTGGAAAAACGCTTGGCGAACATGCCGGACTCAGCGGGGAACTCCTTAGAGAGGTGCTCGACCTTCAGCAACGGAGTACGCTCGTTGGTATCTGCCATTACGCCTCGCCTCCCTTCTTGGAATCCTTGCGCGTACGGGACGTCTCAGGAGCGTTCTTGAGGAACTCGGGGTCACCGGAGTAGTGGCACGCAGAATAGTGACCAGACTCGGTGACAACGCGCTCGGGGCGGTGCTTGCGGCACTTATCGGTCGCATAGGGGCAGCGAGGAGAGAAGACGCAGCCCTCGGGCAGGTTCATGAGCGAAGGCGGGTTGCCGTGAATCGGAGTAAGCGGCTTCTTCTCTTCGATGGCCTGCTCCGGGATGGAGCGGATAAGGCCCCAGGTGTAGGGGTGGCGGCTCTCGTAGAAGATTTCCTCAGCAGTACCGAACTCGACGGGACGGCCGGCGTACATAACCATGATCTTATCGGCCATGTCGGCGACGACGCCCAGGTCATGGGTAATCATGATGATGGCGTTGCCGTTCTTCTCCTGCATTTCCTGCATGAGCTCGATAATCTGAGCCTGAATGGTAACGTCCAGAGCCGTCGTAGGCTCGTCGGCAATCAGAATATCGGGATCGCAGGCAAGAGCCATGGCAATCATGACGCGCTGACGCATACCGCCAGAGAACTGGTGCGGATACTCATTGACGCGCTTCTCGGGCTCGGGAATACCAACGAGGTCCAAAAGCTCGGTGGCACGCTTGAGCGCCTCCTGCTTGGAGTAGCCACGGTGCAGACGAAGGCCCTCGCCCACCTGCTTGCCGATCTTATAGACCGGGTTCAAGGAGGTCATAGGATCCTGGAAGATCATCGCGATATCGTTGCCACGAATGTGCTGCATCTCTTCCTCGGTCATCTCGAGGATGGAGCGGCCGCGATAGCGAACGTCACCGCCCTCAATCTTTCCCGGAGGCATCGAGATAAGGCCCATGATGGTCATGGCGGTCACGGACTTACCGGAGCCGGATTCACCGACGACTCCCAGGGTCTCGCCGCGATCGAGCGTGTAGGAGACACCGTCGACAGCGCGAACGACGCCATCCTCGGTGTGGAAATACATCTTAAGGTCATCGACCTCGAGCAGATGCTGGCCCTCGGGAACCGGCTGGTCCTTCAGGTCCACATAGTTCTTGTTCTTCTTCATCCTTATGCGTCCTTCATCTTGACGTCGAGGGCGTCGCGCAGACCGTCACCCAGCAGGGTGAAGGCGAGCACCGTCGAGAGAATTGCCAGACCGGGCATGATCATCATCCAGGGAGCGGTCAGAAGATACTGCTGACCGTCCTGAATCATGGAGCCCCACGAAGGCGTAGGCGGAATAACGCCCATGCCGAGGAAGGACAGAGCGGACTCGGTCAGAATGGCGCCACCAATGTTCATGGTTGCGTAGACCACGATAGAGGCGACGGAGTTCGGGAAGATGTGACGCACGACGATACGAGCATCGGATGCACCCATCGCGCGCGCAGCGTCAACATAGTCGTTTTCCTTGACCGTCAAGATTGCAGAGCGGAAGACGCGCGCAATCGAAGGCCAGCCGAGAATACCGATGGCGATAAAGACGTTCTGAAGGCCACGGCCGATAACGGCGATCATGGCGACAACGAACAGCACGTACGGGAACGCCAGGAAAATGTCCGCACAGCGCATGATGATCGTATCCCAGATGCCGCCGTAGAAACCCGCCAGAGCACCCATGACCAGACCGATCAGCGTGGAGATCGCGGTGGCCATAATGCCGACGGACAGCGAAACACGTGCACCGTAGATAACGCGGACGAGAATGTCACGACCTAGGGCGTCGGTGCCAAACGGGTGCTCGGCACACGGAGCCAGCAGCGACGTCTCGGCCATGGTGGTCGAGTCGGAAGCCGTCGGCGAACCGAGCCAGGGCTTAGCCCACAGATCTGCGGTCAGGGCAACCACAACGACGATGATGATCCAGCAGACACCGATAACGGCGAGCTTGTTCTTACGAAGACGCTTAAAAGCGTCGCCCCACAGCGTGCGGGACTTGGCGGGAGCAGATGCGACCTTGGTGGCGGTAGCCTGCTCCTGAGACTGAGAATCAGTTTCCTGCATGAGACGTACCTCCCTTAGGCCTTATCCGACGGACCGCCAAGGCGGATGCGCGGGTCGAGGAATGCATAGCTAATGTCGACGAGCAGGTTGATCACCATGACGACGACAACGATGAGCGTAACGCCGCCCATAACGATGGGCCAGTCACGCATGCTAATGGCGCGATAGACCTCATAGCCGATACCGGGCCAGTTAAAGACCGTCTCGGTCAGGATGGCGCCCGAAAGCATGCCACCAAAGTCGACACCAATATAGGTAACGACGGGGATGAGTGCATTCTTAAGCGCATGCTTGATGATGATCGCACGATTGGAGAGACCCTTGGCCTTTGCCGTACGGATGTAATCCTGGTTCATGACGTCAAGCAGCTGCGAGCGCATAATGCGGGCAGCGTAAGCGGTCGAAACCGAAGCCAGCGTAATGGTCGGAAGCACATAGTGCATCCAATCCTGATACTGAGAGCTGGAACCACCGGCACCCGAGATCGGCATGGAGAATGCACCGCCCGTGGCGTCCTTGAGGATGACGCCAAAGAACAGCTGCAACAACATACCGAGCCAGAAGGCCGGGACCGCAACGAGGATCGACGTGGTGAGCGTTACCAAAATATCCCAGAAGGAATAACGCTTTACCGCCGAAATGATACCCGCACCGATACCCATGATCGCCTCGAGTACGATGGCGCACGCGGCAAGTTTGACCGTATACGGATACTTCTGGGCGAAGATTTCCGTAACCGGCAGCTTGCGCTGATACGAATTGCCCAGATCGCCATGAAGCAGGCCGTTCATGTAATACAAGTAACGGTCCACGAGCGACGTTTGAACGGGGTCGCCGTTCTCGTCAAGGATCGCGTTGCCGTCCTCGTCCGTCTGGACCAGGTGATAGCGAACACGAAGCTGAAGCTCCACCTCGGGGGACAGAGCCTTGTCTCCACCGATCAGCTTGATCGGATCTCCCGGCACGATATTCTGGAGGGCGAACAGAATCAGCGTAACGCCCAAAAACACCGGGATGAACTGAAGCACACGTTTAACGATGTACTTACCCATACCACTCCCCTATCTAGGGATTAACCTAAATGGGATGCCGATCGCCAGACCGGCATCCCAAAATTACCATCAGCCAGTTTACCCCAGGTTAGGGAGAACTGTATGTTTCCCATGAGGTCTACGTAAATACTTGACCCTCACGGAAGCTGCAAACTCTTAAGCGAGCTCAGCGGTACCCAGATCGGCGTGCTTCTGCGGATCGACATAGAGGTGCTTGATGCGATCGGAGCCGGCGATGGTGTGCGTGTAGAACATCACCGGGATGACCGGGCAGTCGGCAGCGACCATTGCGTCGGCCTCCTGCATCTTAGCGACGCGCTCCTTGTCGTCAACCGTAGTGCGAGCCTCGTCGACCTTGGCGTCGAACTCGGGGTTGTTGTAACCAGAGCGGTTGTCGCCACCGAGGGAGTCGGAGTGGAACAGCGGATACAGGAAGTTGTCCATGATCGGGTAGTCGGCAATCCAGCCCAGACGACCGAACTGATAGTTAAAGTTCTGATACTGCTCGAGCAAGGCAGACCACTCAGGGGTATCGGAGACAGCGGTAACGCCAACCTTGGCGAGGTCGCCGATGATGGACTCCATGATCTCCTTGTGGCCACCGTCCTGGTTGTAGGAAAGGGTCACACTAATGCCACGGTCACCGTTGGCACCGGCAGGAGCAACCTTGTCGAGGTACTCGTTAGCCTTGTCGACGTCGTAGGCGCAGAACTCCCATGCGCCCTCCTTGTAGCCATCGATGCCCGGAGGAACAATGCCGTCGGCGGGGGTACGGGTACCCTTGAAGATGGTCTTGCAGATGGCCTCACGGTTAATGGCCAGGGAGATACCCCTACGCAGGTCAGCGTTGTTGAACGGCTCGGCCGTGTTGTTGCAGGTCAGGTAGTAGGTGGAAGGCTCGGCGCCGAGCAGCATGCGCTCGCCGTCACCCATGGTGTAGCCGTCCTTGGACACGCCGCGATCCTTCTTGGCGGCATCGATCTGAGCGACGGGAACGTCGCAGACATCGAGGTTACCGGCCTGGAACTCCTTGTAAGCGGTCTCCATGTCCTTGATGACCTGGAAGTGGATGCCATCGATCTTGGCCTTGTCGCCATAGTAATCGTCGAACTTCTTGACGTTGATCTCCTGGCCATCCTCCCACTTGCCGTCCATCATGAACGGGCCGTTACCGACCGGGGCAAGGTAGAAGCTCTTGACATCGGACTCGGCGCACTCGGGAACCGGGGCCAGAGCCGGGTGAGAGGCAACGAAGGGGAAGTCGGCGTAAGCGGAAGACAGCTTGACGACGAGGGTCTCATCGTCAGGGCACGTAACACCGCTGAGCTCGGTGGCGTTACCGGCAAGCAGATCGTCATAGCCCTCGACCATGGAAAGGTGATAGGAGACCTCGGAAGGGCCATACTCGGTAGCGATGGCCGACTTGGTGTTGACCAGACGCTCCCAACCGAGCTTGAAGGACTTAGAGGTAACGTCGTCACCGTTGTGGAACTTGGCCTTCTTGATCTTGAAGGTAAACTCGGTGGCGTCGTCGTTGGACTCAAAGGACTCGCAAGCCAGCGGAACGATCTCGCCCTTCTCGGCGTCGTAAGAGGTCAGAGCGTCAAAGAGCTGATACTCGACCTGAGTACCCTGGTCCTCCTGGACGTTGTAGGGGTCGATGCAGACCGGGTTGTTGATGTAGAAGTTCAGCGTCGAACCGGACTCAGAACCGGAAGCGTCGCCGCCCTTCTTGCCACATGCGGCAAGAAAAGCCATGGAGCTCGCAGCAAGGGTGCCGCCAACAAAGGCGCGACGACCCATAACGGGCTGGTGGAACATAGAATCAGCCATGCCATCCTCCTTATGAGATAGGACAAAGTAAGTTCGGTCGGGCAACGTCAAGACAGCCCAATCGAACCATTCAAACGCGGTCCGCCGTTTTGGCTGGTTTTACAAAGCGGACCAACGTATTGCAATACAGTAGCGCATTTTATGCACGATTTGGGGCTAATTCCGGTTAACGGTCGAGATTTTCTTTAGTTGGGCGAAGTATATGAGGATATTTTGACTCTGTTACAAATATGTAAATCAAAACCACCCCTAAAAGGGGTGGTTTGCTCTTAGGGTATAACCCTTGGATTTCCGGCACGCGTCTAAAGGCG
>UQIW01000031.1 GCA_900541235.1 uncultured Collinsella sp.
TCGATTGGGACAGGCAAGCCTTCGAGGCCGAGCGCAAAATGGATTCTAAAAAACACCTTGCCAAATAGGAGCGTCAGGACGCAAAGAGGCTCGCCGCACGAAGTGCGCAGCGAGCCTCTTTGCATGTCCGAGGACGTTTTGGGAGATAGCCCAAACAGCCCCGGCGATCCTGCGGGAGTTGAGTCCCTTTAGAACTTGTCGTGGAAGGTACGCGCAATGACCTCGTCCTGCTGCTCCTTGGTGAGCGTGTGGAAGTTCACGGCGTAGCCGGAAACGCGGATGGTCAGCTGCGGATACTTCTCGGGGTGAGCCTGAGCGTCGAGTAGCGTCTCACGGTTGAAGACGTTGATGTTCAGGTGGTGGCCACCCTTCTCGGCGTAAGCGTCGAGCATGTGGACCAGGTTATCGGCCTGGGTCTCGGAAACTTCAGAAACCTTCATAATGTGTCTCCTTCGATTAATAGGCGCCGGCCGAAACCGGCGCGCTAATCAGTAATCGTTATTGTTAGTATAGCACTAACAATAGTTACTCGCCCAGCTGATCAAGGTCGATATCGCCAAAGAACACCTGGTCCTCCTTGCCGAGCGCACTCGGGATAATGGAGAAGGTGTTGGAGATGCCGTCCTGAGCATCGCGGAACGGGAGCTTGGAAACCGAAGACAGCGAAGCGATGGCGCCGTGGCTATCGCGCTTGTGCATGGGGTTAGCACCCGGGGCGAACGGCTGACCAGCCTTGCGGCCGTCGGGGGTGGAGCCGGTCTTCTTGCCGTACACGACGTTGGAGGTAATGGTCAGAACCGAGGTCGTGGGCACAGAGTTGCGGTAGGTGTCGTTCATGCGGATGTACTCCATGAACTGGTGCACGACGTCGTGAGCGATCTGGTCGACGCGGTCGTCGTCGTTACCGTACTTGGGGAACTCGCCCTCGGTCTCGAAGTCGACGATGATGCCATTCTCGTCGCGGACGGGGTGAACCTTAGCGTACTTGATGGCGGACAGGGAGTCAGCCACGACGGAAAGGCCAGCGATGCCCGTAGCGAACCAGCGGTGCACGTGCTTGTCGTGCAGAGCCATCTGGATGCGCTCGTAGCAATACTTGTCGTGCATGTAGTGAATGATGTTCAGCGAGTTGACGTACACGCCAGCGAGCCACTTCATCATGTCGTTGTACTTGGCCACAACATCGTCGTAATCGAGCGTATCGCCCTCGACGGCGCGATACTTGGGGCCGACCTGCTTCTTGGAGACCTCGTCAACACCGCCGTTGAGTGCGTAGAGCAGGCACTTGGCAAGGTTGGCGCGGGCGCCGAAGAACTGCATCTCCTTGCCGATGCGCATGGAGGACACGCAGCAGGCAATGCCGTAGTCGTCGCCGTGATAGACGCGCATGAGGTCGTCGTTCTCGTACTGGATCGAGGAGCTGGCGACGGAAGTCTTGGCGCAGAACTTCTTGAAGTTCTCGGGCAGACGGGTCGACCACAGAACGGTCATGTTGGGCTCGGGGCTGGTACCCATGTTCTCGAGCGTGTGCAGGTAGCGGTAGCTCATCTTGGTAACGAGCGTACGGCCGTCAACACCCATGCCGCCGATGGACTCGGTGACCCACTGCGGATCGCCGGTGAACAGGGCCTGGTACTCGGGGGTACGGGCAAACTTGACCATGCGGAGCTTCATGATGAAGTGATCCACGAACTCCTGGATCTGCTCCTCGGTGAAGGTACCGTTGGCAAGGTCGCGCTCAGCGTAGATGTCGATGAACGTGGAGGTACGGCCGATGGACATAGCGGCGCCGTTCTGCTCCTTAACGGCAGCGAGGTAGGCGAAGTACATCCACTGGATGGCCTCCTGCGTGTTGGTAGCAGGATTGGAAATATCGAAACCATAGGTCTCGGCCATCATCTTGAGCTCGCCGAGGGCGCGGATCTGCTCCTGCAGCTCCTCACGGTCGCGGATGTTGTCGGCGGTCATGACCGTCGGGGTGGAAGCCTTCTGGGCCTCCTTGTCCTTAATCAGGTAGTCGACACCGTACAGGGCGACACGACGGTAGTCGCCGATGATGCGGCCGCGGCCATAGCCATCGGGCAGACCGGTGATGATGTGAGCCGAGCGGCAAGCACGCATCTCGGGGGTGTAAACATCGAAGACGCCAGCGTTGTGGGTCTTACGCTCGAAGGTGTAGCGCTCGACAACGTTCTCGTCGACCTTATAGCCGTGCTGGCTGGCAGCCTGGCAAGCGATGCGGATACCGCCGTTGACGTGCAGCGCGCGCTTGAGCGGCTTGTCGGTCTGGAGACCGACGATGGTCTCCTTCTCGCGGTGGGCGTTATCGATGTAGCCAGCGGGGTGGCTCACGATACCCGTAACGGTCTTGGTGTCCATATCGAGGACACCGCCCTGCTCGCGCTCCTTAAGCAGCAGGTCGAGAACCTCGCCCCACAGCTCCTTGGTACGCTCGGTCGGGCCGGCGAGGAACGACTCGTCGCCCTCGTAGGGGGTGTAGTTCTTCTGGATGAAGTCTCGGACGTCAACCTCTCCCGTCCAAATGCCTTCCTTGAAGCCTTCCCATGCCTCCTGCATTGTGTAACCACGCTCCTAGTTACGTGTAATGCGGCGCTCTCTCACACCGCTGCTTATTGAATTCTTGAATTTTCGGCTTGCACTACCGGCTTCTTCCGTTCTTCACCACACGTTGGTGCAGGGAAAACGTTTGTCCACCTTGGAACTACAACCCAAAACCCAAGATTTCACCCGTCTGAGAAGGATAACATAGCGACCCTCTCCATCTGGGCTGTTATATGTTTCTTTTTTTATATCATAAGGGTGTTTTTTACAAATCCGCAGGAAACGCGAGCGCGAACAACTACCGTTCACCGATTTGTATGTTATTTTTCCTTGCCTTTGTACGACGTTCGCTCTAGCTGTTATGCCAGCTTTAGCAGGGTAAAGTGCCTCTGAGTGGGCTTTAGGACGTGCTCAGAGATCTACCCCTAACTTTGCTGATACCGACGGTGTACGGAGGTCGCCTAAAGGTTGTTTTCTAGGCATTTCCCAAAATCTACCGTATAGGGTGCGCGTGCGGGGGTATCATCTTTCACCGAAAATAGTTTCTAGTGTTAGGGGTTTTCGGTGGAAGATACCGATTTCCGTGAACTTGGGCGTCAGCTCCTTACCGAGTTCGGCAGCATGCATCAGCGCATTTCGCGCTTTGCGGACAAAGCCCTCGGCGGCGAGATGGCCGTCATGCGCGCCCTTATGCTCGCTGGCGGTTCGCTCACGCCGAGCGAACTCGCCGATCGCGCCTGGGTCTCGAGCGCCCGCATCGCCAATATCCTACGCGCTCTCGAAGCCAAGGGCTGGGTCGAGCGCGAGCACTCAAAGACCGACCGTCGTCGCGTACACGTCACGGTGACCGACAAGGGATTCCAGGATCTCGAAATCAAACGACGGGAATTCGAGGAGCGCACCGCGGCCTTCCTCGAGCAGCTCGGCGAAACAGATACCCAAGAGATGGTGCGCCTTCTAAGACGTGCCAACGAAATTATCGACCGCAATCAAGAAAGGAGAGATGTCGAGTGAGGATTCTCAAGCTCTTTAAAAAGCACGTCCTGGCACTGTTCACAGCTATCGTACTTATCGTAATCAGCTGCAACGCCGATCTGGCGCTGCCTACCTATATGAGCGACATCGTCGACGTGGGCGTGCAGCAAGGCGGCATCGCCTCGCCCGTGCCCGACACCATTCGCGCCGAATCGCTCGACGACCTCGAACTCTTCATGAGCGCCAAGGACGCCAAGGCTGCGGAGGCCGTGTTTAGCAAGGCTGACAAAAACGACATTCGAACGTACGAGGGCACCGAGGAAGAGCGTGCCGATGGAGGCAAGATTGCCGACATTATGAGCCTGCCCGAGACTGTTGTCCTTTCGCTCAACCAGGGCATCGACGCCAACTCCATGGGCGACATGATGGGCTCGTCCAGCGAGAAAGACGACAACGCTGCCCAGGCCATGCCCACCCCCGAGCAAATGGCAGCGATGACGCCCGAGCAGCTCGCCGAGATGCAGCAGAAGGCCGCGGCGGCGCAGAACATGCAAAAGCAGATTGATGCCGACGGCGGTAAGATCACTATGAAGAGCCTGCGCCTGGGTGTCGAGGGCGGTCTGGTAGACCAAAGCAAGCTCGTCGAGGGCGCCAACCAAATGGCGGACAAAATGGGCTCCATGTCGGGCTCCATCGTCACCCAGCGCGCCGTGAGCTATGTACAGGACGAGTACAAGGCGCAGGGCATCGACCCCGCCGACGTGCAGAACGCCTACCTGAGCCGCATGGCGACCACGATGTTTGGACTGTGCCTCGTGTCGCTCGTCGCCACCATCCTGACCGGTGCCGTGGCTTCGCGCACCGCCTGCTCCATCGCCCGCGACCTGCGCCGCGAGACCTTCAACAAGGTTATGCACTTCTCGCCGGCCGAGGTGGGCAAGTTTAGCCAGGCCTCGCTCATCACCCGCTGCACCAACGACATTCAGCAGATCCAGATGGCCGCAACTCTGTTTATCCGCATGTGTCTGATGGCCCCCGTCATGGGCATCGTCGCCGTCATGCGCGTCCTGGCCAACCATACCGGCCTGGAGTGGACCATCGCCGTTGCCATCATCGCGGTCTCGGCCGTCGTCGGCGTGCTTATGGGCCTCACCATGCCCAAGTTCAAAAAGATGCAAAGCTTTGTTGACCGCGTGAACCTTACCGCCCGCGAGCTGCTCGACGGCCTTATGCCCATCCGCTCGTTCAACCGCGAGGAACATGAGCTCGAACGTTTTGACAAGGCGTCGCTCGACCTGATGACCACGCAGCTCTACACCAACCGAGCCATGAGCTTTATGATGCCGCTCATGATGCTCGTCATGAACTGCATCACCGTGCTTATCGTCTGGTTTGGCGCGCAGGGCGTGTCCGACGGCGTGATGCAGGTCGGCAACATGATGGCGTTTATCTCCTACACCATGCAGATCGTCATGGCGTTTATGATCCTCACCATGGTTTCGGTCATCCTGCCCCGTGCCGAGGTCGCAGCCGAGCGCGTAGATGAGGTCATCACCTGCCCCACGAGCATCAACGACCCTGCCTCGCCCAAACTGCCCGCGGCCAGCTCGCCGCGCGGTGAGCTCACCTTCCGCGACGTGAGCTTCCAGTACCCCGATGCCCGCGCCGACGTCATTAGCGGTGTGAACTTCACCACGCATGCCGGTCAGATGCTCGGCATCATTGGCTCCACGGGCTCGGGCAAGTCCACGCTCGTACAGCTGATTCCGCGCCTGTACGACGTCACGGGCGGCAGCATTTCGCTCGACGGCATCGACGTGCGCGACATGACCCTTTCCGAGCTGCGCCGCCGCATTGGTTACATCCCGCAGCAGGGGCGTCTGTTCTCGGGCACCGTCGAGAGCAACCTCAAGTTTGCCGGCGACATGGTGAGCGATGATGACATGCGCCAGGCCGCGCGCATCGCACAGGCCGAGGACTTTATCGCCGAGCGTGAGGGCGGTTACGACTCCCCCATCAGCCAGGGCGGCTCCAATGTTTCGGGTGGTCAGCGCCAGCGTCTGGCCATCGCCCGCGCATTGGCCAAAAAGCCCGAGGTCGTGGTGTTCGATGACTCGTTTAGTGCCCTCGACTACAAGACCGACGCGCGCCTGCGCGAGGAGCTGGCCAAAAACGTTACCGACGCCGCACTCGTGGTCGTGGCCCAGCGCATCGCGACCATCATGCACGCCGACCAGATCATCGTGCTCGACGACGGCCACGTAGTGGGCACCGGCACGCACGAGGAGCTGCTGCGCAGCTGCCCGGCGTACCTGGAGATCGCACAGTCGCAGCTTTCCGCCGAGGAGCTGGGGCTTACCCAAGAAGAAATTGCAGCCGTCATGGAAGGAGGCGAGCGCTAATGGCAGACGAGACCGAGACTCAGATTCCCAAGCCCACCCGCCAGCGTGGTCCCATGGGCCGCATGGGTGGCATGCGTCGTGGCGAAAAGGCCAAGGACTTTAAGGGCACCATGAGGCAGCTGCTCGGCTATATCGGCCAACACAAGATTGCCGTGTTTGCCGCCGTCGCCTTTGCCGTGTGCTCGGTCATCTTTAACATTGTGGGACCCAAGGTGCTCGGCCAGGTTACGACCAAGCTGTTCGAAGGCCTGGTCGCCAAGGTCAACGGCACCGGCGACGTTGACTTTGACTGGATCGCCAAGACGCTCGGCTTTTTGCTCTGCCTGTATCTGGCGAGCTCTGTCTGCAGCCTGGTCCAGGGCTGGCTCATGACCGGCGTCACGCAAAAGATCTGCTACCGCATGCGCAAGGAAATCGCCGCCAAGATTGCCGTCGTGCCGATGAGTTACTTCAACGGCCACAGCAAGGGCGACGTGCTCAGCCGCATCACCAACGACGTCGATACGCTCGGCCAGTCGCTCAACCAGAGCGTGACGCAGCTCATCACGTCGGTGACGCAGATTATCGGCGTGCTCGTCATGATGCTGTCGATCAGCCTGCCGCTTACCGGCGTCACCGTGCTCACGCTGCCGGCCGCCGCGATTATCCTGACCGTAATGATTCACTTCTCGCAGCCGTACTTCCGCGAGCAGCAGCAGGTCCTGGGTGCCGTCAACGGCATTATCGAGGAGGACTTTGCCGGCCAGAACGTCATTCAGGTGTTCGACCGCGCCGAGGCCTCGATCGAAGAGTTCGACCGCCAAAACGACCGCCTCTTTATTAGCGGCTGGCGCTCGCAGTTCCTGTCGGGCCTGATGATGCCGCTTATGAGCTTGGTGGGTAACATGGGCTACGTGGGCGTCGTCGTGGTGGGTGCGCAGCTCGCGCTGACCGGCAATGCCACACCTGGCGATATTCAGAGCTTTATCCAGTACGTGCGCAACTTTACGCAACCCGTGCAGCAGCTGGGCAACGTGAGCAACACGATGCAGTCGATGGCTGCCGCCACCGAGCGCGTCTTTGAGTTCCTGGCCGCGCCCGAGGAAGAGCAGAAGGCCGACGCGCAGATTCCCGAGAAGCGCCCCGGCCACGTGGTGTTTGACCATGTCAAGTTTGGCTATACGCCCGACAAGACCATCATCCACGACTTTAGCTGCGAGGCGCAACCCGGCCAGACCATCGCCATCGTCGGCCCCACCGGCGCCGGCAAGACCACGCTCATCAAGCTGCTGCAGCGCTTCTACGATGTGGACGGCGGTTCGCTGCGTGTCGAGGGCGTCGACGTGCGCGACTGGGACCGCGCGGCGCTGCGCGGCGAGTTTGCCATGGTGCTGCAGGATACCTGGCTGTTTAACGGCACCATCCGCGAGAACATCCGCTACGGACGCCCCGACGCGAGCGATGCCGAGGTCGAGGCCGCTGCGCGCGCCGCACGTTGCGACCACTTTATCCATACGCTTGCCGGTGGCTACGACTTTATGATCAACGAGGAGGGCACCAACCTGTCGCAGGGTCAGCGCCAGCTCGTGACCATCGCCCGTGCCATTTTGGCCGACCGCCCGGCACTGATTCTGGACGAGGCGACTTCCAACGTCGACACCCGCACCGAGGAGCTTATTCAGCGCGCCATGGATGCGCTGATGCAGGGCCGTACCAGCTTTGTCATCGCGCACCGCCTGTCCACGATCCGCAACGCCGACGTGATCCTGGTGATTCGCGACGGCGACATCGTCGAGAAGGGCACGCACGACGAGCTGCTCGCCCAGGGCGGCTTCTACGCCGACCTGTACAATTCGCAGTTCGACGAAGCGGCGTAAAAACCGGCGGCAAGCAGCAGCAATGCCAGGAAAACGGGGACACAGGACAACCTGTGCCCCCGTTTTTGCTCTGCGGCCCTCAAACCGTCTCCCCTGGGACCTGATTGGCAGCCCCTTCGAGGCCCCGTGGGCAAAAAATGGCAAATATGAGTACTGTTACCCTTTTAGTAACAGCCAAAACAGCCCCAAATGCCGTTTTCACGGCTTACACGCGTCCCTAAATTGATCAAACAGCCCTATAGCGGACTTATATGTGTTTGCGTTAATGAACATATTTTGCTGTTATGTCTATTATTTTGCGAAGGCAATATGCTACTAAGCTAGCAACCGTAGGTAGCGCGCAGAGATGTGGTGTAAGAGGCGGGGCATGCCCCGCCTCTTCTCTTTCTTGAAAGGGAGGGGACACCGC
>UQIW01000032.1 GCA_900541235.1 uncultured Collinsella sp.
CTCAAGAAGGAGTAACATCGGGACTTGCAGCGACGGACCTCAGGACACTCTTACACCACGTCTGCGCGCGCGACCTTTGCGCGACAAGTGAGTAGACTTTTTTGAACATCCCAAGCAGCCCGGTCATCCTGCTTTTCAAAACCGCAGGTAGATAGCTTGTTACAAAACTGCCTGGTCGCCAAAGTTCCAAAAGCCTACTCACTTAGGTTGCAGAGTGCTCCCATTAGCTGCGATTCCAAGGTATTTAGCGCTTTTGAACTCAAATCGTCATACTGAACAAGAATTTGACTTGAGTTTTCAGGGACAAATGCGCCATCGGCACACCAATAACAGTCACTGATATCGACAAAAGGGATACTCGAGCGCGTGAGGGCCCGCACAAAAGAGCTTCCGCCCGCTCCGCGCTCCGCAACCACGGTGCAGTAAAGGCCCGCGTCTGCATGTTCGATCGAGACCTCCCCTGCCGGAAACGCTTTCCGCACAAGCGACGTCAGGCCATCACGCGCCTCGCGAGCACGAACGCGCACGCGGTTCACATGTCGCTCGTAATCACCCGATTCCAGCAAACGCGCCAAAGCGACCTGGTCAACAGAGCTCACCGACGAGGCGTAGAAACCAAGGTTGCGCCTAAACCGCTCCATTAGCTCATCGGGCAACACCATATACGCCAAACGCAACGCCGATGAAAGGCTCTTCGAAAACGTGTTGGTGTAGATAACCGACTGGGCGGCATCGATCGACGCGAGCGCGGGAATCGGCTTGCCGGCAAGGCGAAACTCACAATCAAAGTCATCTTCGATGAGATACCGACCTGGTCGCTCGGCGGCCCAGCTCAGTAGCGCATAGCGACGCGCAATACTCGTCACAAGGCCGGTCGGATACTGATGAGACGGCATCAAGTGAAGGACATCGGTCCCGCTTTTCTGCAGAGTGCTCAAGTCCACGCCCTCATCATCCAACGGGATATGTCGTACTTGGCAGCCCATAGCCTGATAGATACGCGTCAGACGCAAATAGCCCGGGTCCTCAACGGCATACACCTTGTCGGCTCCAAGCAACTGAACCAACATGGTATCGAGCAGCTGGGCGCCTGCACCGATAACAATGTTGTTGGGGTCGACATTCATGCCCCTTGTCCCACGCAGATGGTGAGCAATTGCGCGTCGCAGCCGAGCGGTGCCCTGCGCCGGTGCGGGCGAAAAGATTTCGCGCTCATCTTCGGATGCCAGCGTCGCCCGTAGTGCGCTTTGCCAAAGCCGCGCCGCCTCCAAAGCGGAAGGAGAAAGTGCATCGAACAGCTCGACCTGTCCGTTGACATCATGCGCGCTGAGGCCCACAGAGACGGTATCTCGGTCGATGCCCTGCGAAGCCAAAGGCAAAACCGGTGCATCCGGAAGCTTGCAAGCGTAGTAGCCACGACGCGGCATTGAGCAAATATAGCCCTCGGCAAGTAACTGGCTATATGCATTCTCGATGGTAATGACACTGATTCCCAGATGACTGGCAAAGGCGCGCTTAGACGGAAGATGCTCCCCCGCCACAATACGTCCAGCAACAATATCATCTCGAATTTGCTGGTAAACATACTCATAAAGCGATGCTTCGCCGCGTTTTTCCAAATTGTAGTCAAGCATGAGTTTGCCACCTGACCTTATCGAGCTGTTCAATCTGGTATTAGGCTGACCTTATTATTATCTCGAAAACTGAGTATTTTGCCATACCCAGCTCCCCGATAGGATGTTCCGTCAAGCAATGCACATGCCAACCAAGGGAGCAACCATGGCAGAACAGACCAGCAAGGCCGATCGCGTCAAACTCAATCGCGAACTCGCGCAGATGCTCAAGGGCGGCGTCATCATGGACGTCACCACGCCCGAGCAGGCACGCATCGCCGAGGAGGCAGGCGCCTGCGCCGTCATGGCACTCGAGCGCATCCCGGCCGACATCCGTGCCGCAGGCGGCGTCTCGCGCATGAGCGACCCCAAGATGATCAAGGGCATCCAAGAGGCCGTCTCCATCCCTGTTATGGCCAAGTGCCGCATCGGTCACATTGTCGAGGCGCAGGTCCTGCAGGCTATCGAGATCGATTACATCGACGAGTCCGAGGTTCTCTCCCCTGCCGATGACGTCTATCACATCGACAAGACCCAGTTTGACGTGCCATTTGTCTGCGGCGCCCGCGATCTGGGCGAGGCGTTGCGCCGTGTTGCCGAGGGCGCCACTATGATTCGCACCAAGGGTGAGCCGGGTACGGGCGACGTCGTTCAGGCCGTGCGTCACATGCGCAAGATCCAAAAGCAGATCCGCGACGTTGTTGCCCTGCGCGACGACGAGCTCTTTGAGGCAGCCAAGCAACTGCAGGTTCCGGTCGAGCTGGTACGCGAGGTCCATGCCACGGGCAAGCTTCCCGTCGTGAACTTTGCCGCCGGCGGCGTAGCGACCCCGGCCGATGCCGCGCTGATGATGCAGCTGGGTGCCGAGGGCGTCTTTGTCGGCTCGGGCATCTTTAAGAGCGGCGACCCCGCCAAGCGCGCCGCTGCCATCGTCAAGGCCGTGGCAAACTTCACCGATGCCAGGCTCATCGCCGAGCTTTCGGAGGACCTGGGCGAGGCCATGGTGGGCATTAACGCCGACGAAATCGAGATTATCATGGAAGAGCGCGGGCGCTAGTCCAGCAGAAAGGATCGCACATGAGCGATTATGCAGACCAAACGGTTGCCGTGCTGGCGGTCCAAGGCGCTTTTGCCGAGCACGAGGCAAGACTATTCGAGCTTGGCGCACACTGTATTGAGCTGAGGCAGGCGGCTGATTTGAAGCAGGACTTTGACCGTCTGGTACTTCCCGGCGGCGAGTCTACCGTTCAAGGGAAGCTGCTTGATGAGTTGGGCATGCTCGAGGAGCTTCGTGCCCGTATCGCTGAAGGTATGCCCGTCCTGGGCACCTGCGCCGGCCTGATTCTACTGGCTCACGACCTTGCCGCCCATGACGATAAGGGCACGCCGCGTCTGGAAACCATGGATGTACTTGTCGAGCGCAATGCCTACGGCAGGCAGCTCGGCAGCTTTCGAACCAAGGGGCAAATAGCCGGCATCGACGGTGAAGTGCCGCTGACGTTTATCCGCGCGCCCCGCATCGTCGAGGTCCACGGCGACGCCAAGGCCTTAGCGAAAGTCGACGGTCGTATCGTCGCCGCGCGCCAGGGCAACCAGCTCGGCGTAACCTTCCACCCCGAGCTCGACGACGATACCCGCCTCCACGAACTGTTCCTCCAAATGTAGGCATCGAAATCAACAAACGAAACGAGAGTGGATAATCTCCCACCTTGAGCATGAATATGGGCTCATACCGGGAGATTATCCACTCTCATGCTACGTAGTCGTTGGGGACGTTCTTAAATGACCAGTCAAACAAGAACGTCCCCAACGACTATCTTTTAGCAGGTCTGGATCATGGCAATGTCGATGTTTTGGCACCGACAGCGAGCGCCCGCCAGAGCGAACAAATTGGCATGAAAAGAGGACGGCATAGACCTTCTGGTCATGCCGTCCTCTTTGAATGACAAGTTGTCGCTCTGGTGGGCGCGCAGCGTCAACTAGTTACGCAGTTTGGTAAAACCGCGTAACCCAACTAGAAGCGGTTACCGCGGAAGCCGCCACCGTTGCGGCCGCCACGGTCGCCACCGCGACCGCCGCGGTCGTTACCACGGTTGCCGCCGAAGCCGCCACGGTTGCCGCCGCGGTCGCCATAGCCACCACGGTTGCCACCAAAGCCGCCGCGACCGCCACGGTCGCCGCCACGGTCACCAAAGCCGCCGCGGCCACCGCGATCGCCACCGCGACCGCCACGGTCGCCGCCACGGCCACCACGATCGCCAAAGCCGCCGCGACCGCCACGGTCGCCGCCACGGCCACCACGGTCGTCACGGCCGCCGCGAGGACCGCGATCCTCGTCCAGGCCCATGGCGACGAGCGGAGCGATAACCTTATCGAGAGCGGCCATCAGCTCGGTGGCCTCCTCGTAAGAAAGCTCGGGCAGGAGCTTCTCCTTCTTGTTGGCAAGCTCGACCAGGCCCTCAGCGGCATCCTCGGCAGCGAAGACGACGATCTTGCGCATATCGCCCTCGGCGTCGTCGATGCGGCCGACCAGATCGGCAGCCTCGGCCTCGGCCATCAGGCCATCGAGCTCACGGAGGCGCATGCCCAGCAGGTCGGACATTTCCTTCTGCTCCATCTTGGGCTTGAGGTCAAGAAGCTTGATGGCGCGCTCGATGTTCGCCATGCGCTCGGCCTTGGCCTCCTCCTCCTTAGAAATAGCAAAGCGACGGCTACGCAGCAGGCGGGCGGCCTTCTGCATCTTGTCCATCAGCTCTTCGTCATCGTAATCAACGGCGGCCTCGACAACCTCGGCCTCCTCCTCGGCGGAAACCTCGTCAGCAGCCTCAACCTCGGCAGCTTCGGTCTCCACGGTCTCGACTGCCTCGACCTCGGCAGCCACGGTCTCGTTCTCGGTCTCGTTCATGATCTCTTCGTTCTCGGACATGAGACTCCTTCTTGGCCCTCTCGGGCATCATCGCCCCATTCGCGGGGCCCGTCGCGCACTCTTTGCGCTTTAAACATTCATGCCTCTCGGCAAAACGTCCATTAGTTTATGGTGTCGCCATCCAATCTAGCTGCAGAATCTATGTGCACACATTAATGCGACATGTGCGACTCGCGACGAGCGTACACCAGCGACGTCGCGAACCCGACCACGGCAATTACAGCCGCCACACGCACGGCAGCTGCAAATCCAATCGCCTGGGCAACGTCGGACGCAGCGCCAGCGGCGCCGGCGGTCGCGGCAGAACTCGAGAGCAGGCCGATAAACAGCGACGGGCCAAACGATGCGGCAATCATGTTCCACGTGTTGAGCAATGCCGTTCCGTGAGGATGCTCAGCGGCAGGCAGCGTCTCCAATCCGGCCGTTTGCGAGGGGCTCAGCACCAAACCGACTCCGGCATACACCACAACGGTCAGCGCCACGACGACGCCGATGTTCATGCTTGCCGCCGTCATCGAGATGGCAGTCTGCCCCACGGCAATCAGGGCAAAACCGACCGGCAGCAGCGGCCATGCGCCACGGGCGTCCATCACGCGTCCGCCCACAATCGAGGTCACGGCGTTGCAGGCAATCGCCGGCAAAATGAGCAAGCCCGCAATAAGTGCGGTCATGCCGTATGCGCCCTCAAAATAGAGCGGCAACAAAACGCTCATCGAGAACGTCGTCATCATCGACACCACCACAAGCAAACACGCAGGCCAAAAGCGAAAGCTCGCCATGGGACGCACGTTAAGCACCGGATGCTCGAGCTTGAGCTGACAGGCCGCAAACAGGCCGAGCAGCACAATGGCGGCGAAAAGCGCCACGATGCCGGCAATCAGATTGGTCGAGAACTCGCCTACGGAATACACAAATGCCGTAATGCCGGCGGCGAGCAAAACAACCGACAGAATATCAAGCGTGGTGTTCGAGCGCTCTCCGACATTCTGAACAAGCTTAACGCCCGCCGCAGCGACCGCAATGCCGCCCACCAACGGCACTACGAACACCGCCCTCCAGCCAAACAACGTGCACATAAGACCGCTGATCACGGGCCCAAACGCCGGCCCCAGCGTAATGCAGGCACCGCCCAGGCTCAGATACAGACCAAGCTTCTCGCGCGGGGCGCAAGACAGCACCACGTTCATCATGAGCGGAAACAAGATGCCCGATCCTGCAGCCTGCAAAATACGACTTGGCAGCAAAACGCTAAACGACGGAGCGATCAGACACAGGACTTCGCCGGCGACCATACATCCGCATGCGAAAAACAACAGCTTGCGCGTCGAGAAACGGCCGGACAGGAAGGCCATGATGGCCGTAAAGATCGACGTCACAATCATGTAGCCCGAGACGAGCCACTGCGCCGTGGTGGCACTCACCGAAAAGGCCGCCATAATGTCGTGCAACGCCACGTTAATGATGTTCTCGTTAAACGCGGCAACAAAGGCCGCAATATACATAACGACGAGAATCGCCGCAGTGGCCGATGGCGTTGCTTGAACTTGTTGCTGAGATTTGCTCCCCATGCATTTCCTTCCTCTTGGAACGACAGTCGCATCGCCCCAGAGGAACAGTCCAGGGCGAAAAATGAGCCCTAGACTTACGCCAGACGCCGTACACGACGAATCTGGCAACATGGTCCAACGTTGAAAGATTGTAACGCGGACGCGCAGCTTTCCTTCCGCGCTATTATTAAAAGTCCACGAAAGCATAAGACATGAGGAGCCCGCCATGATTAAGCCCATCATGAAATCCGAGTTCTTTTTGCGCCTGCCTTCCGAAGACGCGGGACCCGACGATGCCGTGACCGGGCAGGATCTCCTAGATACACTCCACGAGCATGAGCACGAGTGCGTGGGGCTCGCCGCCAACATGATCGGTGTGCGCAAGCGCATCATCTGCGTAAAGGACGGCAACAGGACACTCCTGATGTACAACCCTCAAATTCTTGAGCAGGTCAATGCCTATCAGACGAGCGAAGGATGCCTCTCGCTGATCGGCGAGCGCCCCTGTACCCGCTATCGCCGCATTAAGGTTGAGTATTTGGACGAGAACTTCGTCCACCGCATCAAAAACTTCTCGGGCTACACCGCCGAGATCATCCAACACGAAATCGACCACTGCAATGGCGTCGTGGTTTAGGCCACCTGCCAAAATGAGGGTACCGGAGGCCTCCCTATGGATATCAGCCGCTTTGGCGAATTCGCCATCTTAGCGCAGTCACGCACGTTTCTTGATGCGGCGGAACTGCTTTTCATGTCGCAATCAACCCTCTCCAAGCACATCATGGCAATGGAGCACGAACTCGGCTGCAAGCTCATCGATCGAAGCCAGCGCCACGTAACACTCACCGCGCAAGGTGAAGCGCTCCTCCCCTATGCGCAAAAAATTGCGACGCTTCAGCACCGCTATCTTGCCGCCATTCAAATAGGCGCAGGTGAGCCGCTCGAGCACCTCACCGTAGGTTCTATCCCCATTATGGCCCCTTATGGGATCACGGACGCCGTCATCGATTTTCAGCAGGCGAACCCCTCATATTCCGTTGAGCTCATCGAGGGCGAGGGCGACACACTCAGGCGCATGCTCCTGCACGAGGACATTGACCTGGCCTTCATCCGTGACGGCGGCGCCATCGAGCCGGAGTTCAAAAAGATTCCCTTTACGACCGACCGGCTCGTGGCCGTCCTTCCACTCGACCATCCGCTCGCCGAACGTGACACCGTCGAGATAGACGACCTTATCGACGAGAATTTCCTCATGCTTCCCCAAGGCTCGTTCGTAAGCGAGCTCGTCCTTTCCCTTTGTCGCGAAGCTGGATTTGGCCCACGTGTTACGTTCACCGGCAAACGAGCCGAGAACATCATCTCCCTTGTCGCGCGCGGCGCCGGCGTCTCATTCCTCATGCGCAAGCCGGCGGAATCGCTCGCCAGCGGAAAGGTAGCCCTGGTGCCGCTCGAGCCCGCGACGACCTCCGAGGTCAGGCTCTACCTCAAGCGAAACGCTGCGCACTCGCAGGCGGTCGTCTCGTTCATCGGCTTCCTCCCCTACCGTCAGCTCCTGCAGGGCGACCGTACGTCTTCCACCGCGGCACGACCGTCATAATCCCCGCTGCTCCACAACCGCAGACTTGTGTCCGCAAACACGCTGACAACGGCACAAAATCAAAACCACCCCTAAAAGGGGTGGTTTGCTCTTAGGGTATAACCCTTGGATTTCCGGCACGCGTCTAAAGGC
>UQIW01000033.1 GCA_900541235.1 uncultured Collinsella sp.
TTTTCGAACCCGTGGCCCGCATTGGTCAGGGAAATCGTGACGGAACGAGAATCGCCCTCGCCACGCCTGCGCACGATAAGGCCCTTCTCCTCAAGCGACTTCAGCGTTTGCGAAACCGCGCCCGGCGTCGCATGGGAGCACGCGGCGAGCATACCGGGGCGCACGACCTCGCCGCGCGCCTCCATCATGGAAAGCATCATGAGCGCATTGATCTCGCCGCGCGTGATGCCCGGCGGCAGCGGCGGCGTCGAGCGGCGTTGGCGCATGCGCTGCATCGTTTCAAACATTTCGTTGCGCAACGCTTCCAGAGATTCGCTCATATCAACCCCTTTCGAAACTCGAATCGTTTAGTTTCTAAATATTTAGCTTCTAAACAATATCGAACTTAAAAGGAATTTCAAGCGCTGTTACCTAAATGAAGTCAGTCGCTGAAAATGATTCATATTTTTTCAAGGCGATCACTTTGCCACGGTCACCACGGCACAATCGCTACGATATGGTCACTGCGCAATTATCACGACAACCCGCTATAGCACCGTCGCTATGCACGATTCCTATGACACAACCATTCCGTCACAATCGCTACGATATGATTTGGGCAATACGACTGCTCCGCCACAATCGCTACGAAAAGCCCGATGCGCCATGATCGCCATAGTACGATTCTACGGCACGCGGTGAGGCCGTTTTCCATGACACACGCCGCGCCGAAGCCCCGAACGGCATACAGCGATTGCAAGCATTGCGGCGCGCGTCGATTGAGGCCGTGGCTGCATTCAACAGTTGAGCCCGTGACGGCGTGCGGCGGCAGAGCCGCAAAGGCCCACGAAGGTACGGAGAATCAGCCGTGAAGGCACAAGGCTATGAGAGTACAGCAAAGCGAGGAATGCCGCTGGGAACCCACTTGGCAAAAACGCTCGACCAAAGTCACCTATCCAAAAACGCGCGTTAAGCGCTCAAGCGGCATTCACTCCGAGCGACATGTGGCAAGAAAGCCATATGGGCCGAGAGACGCGTGAATCGAAGGTCGCACGGCTCGAGCGTCATGTGGGTCGAAGGTCATGCGGATCGAGTGACATGTGAACTTGTCGGAAAATGACGCAATGGGGCCCGATTGCAGAAGATGACGGCCTTGCTGGCAGAAAATGCGGGCTTGTCAAGAAGTCTGTGTAAGTCTTTTCACAGGAACCTCTCTATCCTCGCCCTGATGCCCTCGTCGCACAGCAGCTGGTTGCGCACCCGGGCCCAGCCCGGCTGGTGGCATCCCTCGCCCCACCTCGAATACAGCTCCTTCACCCGCAGGTAGAGCAGCTTCATCACGGCGTCCTCGTCGGGGAAGCACCCCCGCCTGACGACCTTGCGGAAGCTGGCGTTCACGCTCTCGACGGCGTTGGTGGTGTACATGACCCTCCTGACGTCGGGGCCGTAGGAGAACAGCCGCTCGACCTCGGCCATCGAGCGCTCCCACGTCGCCACCGCGCCCGGGTAGCGCGCCCACGCCTCGGAGAAGTCGGCGAACGCCGCCCGGCACGCGGAAAGCGACGGCGCGCCGTAGAAGGCCCGGGCGTCGCGGCAGAACGCCTGCATGTCCTTGGACGGGACGTACTTGCAGGAGTTGCGCACCAGATGCACCAGGCAGCGCTGCGCCACCGCGTCCGGGAATATCGCGCGCAGGCCGTCGGCCAGCCCCGACACGCCGTCCATGCTCACGAACAGCACGTCCTCGACGCCGCGCTGGCGCAGCTCGTCGAACACGCCCATCCAGTGGTGCGCGCCCTCGGTCTCCTGCATCCACAGCCCGAGCACGTCCTTGCGCCCGGCCAGGTCGTAGGCGACTATCGCGTAGACCGCCATGCTGCGCGCGCCGCGCCCGCGCCTCACCGGCACGTAGAGGCAGTCGACGAACATGAACGCGTACACGGGCTCCAGCGGGCGCGAGCGCCACCGCTCGAGCTCCTCCCACACCCTGTCGGTGATGGCCGAGACCGTCTCGGCGCTCATCGAGAAGCCGTATATCTCGCGCACCGTGGCGGCTATGTCGCGCTGCGACATGCCCCGCGCGTACATCGACATCACGCGCGACTCTATGCCGGTCAGGTCGCGCTCGCCCTTGGGCACCACCGCGGGCTCGAAGGTGGCGTCGCGGTCGCGGGGCACGTCGATGGGGACCTCGCCGGCGCTCGTGCGCACCACCTTGCGCGTGTAGCCGTTGCGCCTGTTCGGCCCGTCCTTGGGGCCCTTGTCGTTGTCCGGGTGGCCCAGGTGGGCCTCGAGCTCGGCCTTGAGCATCGTCTCGATCATCGGCCCGAACACCGAGCGCAGGGCCTCCTGCGCCTCCTCGGCGGTCTTCGGCGAGAACTCCTCCATGATGGCGGCCGCCACGCGCTCGGCGGCGGGGTCGCCCTTCTTCCTCCTGGTCACGGTCGTCTCCAATCTGCCGCGGGCCATGCCGCGGCCATCGTAGCATGGCCGGCGCCCTGCGCCGGCGACGATCGCCTCCGGAGACGTTGCCCCTTGAGGGGACTTACACAGACAATCTTACAGACCCTTCTGACCTGGTCTTTTGTAGAGCTCTTTTTTGCATTCCGAAAAATCCATCGTTCACAACCGCAAATTTGTGCCAAAACGGGAAAGAAACGGACACGTTCATGATAGAGTGCATCGCATAATCCCTAGATGCGGAAGACGTTGCCATTACGGAAGATACCGTCATCACGGAAGACGTTGCCATTATGGAAGACGACGCCACTATTTCGGAAGACGTCGCCATCGCAGAAACGTTGTTGTCGCCGAAGCTGCATCTGGTGCGTTGCGAAATCGCCGGAGGAAGAGGCCGCCATGGCTGTTGTGCTCGGAAAGCAAAGTGCTCTGCGCGTCTGGGACAGCGTTGTCGCCGGCGGTAACCGTTGCGCGCGCGTTGATTGGAACGCGCCCATTGACCGAGACATGTCTCCCGACCAACGCATTCATGTCACGCCGAACATGCCGGCCGCCAGCCAGGGCGTAACTGCTGCCAACCAAAGCGTGTCTTTCGCGTTCCAGGATGCGCGGGATTATCGTCGCACGCTGGAGCGCGATACAAAAGCTGCCGTCAAATTCCTCGAATCGGCTGTCACGCCTAAGTTCGCGCCAGCCGTAAGGGATCGCTTCTTTTCGGATGGGTCGCTGATTCACGCAACCGTGGCGCACGCACGCCTTCGACGCGCGGGAGGCGGAATCGAAACCTCGGTTCGCAAAGGGCCGTTTCATCCGTGGTCGTTCATGCGAATCGAAGACGGCCTGTACGTGAGTACGCCGGAAATGGCGTTTTGCGAAATGGCAAGCGTGCTCTCCCTTGAACGGCTCATAGCGCTCGGCTTTGAACTTTGCGGAACGTACCGCCGCGCTTCAACTTTCGGATTAGCTCGATACGATGCGACCCCGCTCACTTCTCCCGGTGCCCTTGCGTCATTCATCGAGAAGTCGCCCCAGTTCAAAGGCGTGAAGAAAGCT
>UQIW01000034.1 GCA_900541235.1 uncultured Collinsella sp.
CGAGCGGGGGCTCCTGTCGTTTCCGTGCCCTTGGATTGGGTCATAGTGTCTGTCCGTCCTCTACCTGCGGCGTTGCCTTGCTCCGGATGGGTAGTCATTGGGGACGTTCTTAAATGACTACTTGCTCTCGTTAGATAAGCGTCCGAGAACCACGCTCGTCGCTACTTAAGCCCCGGGAGGCGGGTGTAGGGGAATGAGCGCTCTAGGAACTCGGAGCAGCGGGCGTAGTCTTTGGCGAAGTAGCTGCTGTAGAGCGAATCGAGTACGTATTGCACGGCGATGTGGCTGGCGAACTGCGTGATGCGATGCGTCATGCTCTCGTGGTCACTCACCGTAAGGTAGGCGGTAAAACCGGGGTGTAGGCGCGCGCAATAAGGCGTGCCGATGACAATGACCGGGACATGTCGGCTGCTGAGGATCGACAGGATATCCTTGAGGTTGGGGGCAAGGCCGCTGTAGGAGATGACGATTGCCGCATGGTCGGGACCCGAGGCGAGCGCCGTTCGCACCTGGGCCTCGACACCGTCGTGGCACGTCGCGCTTTTACCGGCGGAGAGCAGGCGATCGCGGAACATTCCCGCTGGATAGAGGTTGTGCGAGTCTGTGTAGATGTCGACCTGTCGGGCGTTCGCGATGAACTTGGCGGCGTGGTCAAGTTGCGTGGGGTCGAGCAGCTCCTGCGTTTCGGCCAGCGTGGTCTGGTAGAGCCCCTCCATGCGCTCCATAACCTGCGCAGGCGATACTCAGCTTATCGACCCGCGATGCAAAGGAGATACTCATCCCACGAGTACTACCGGGAAGGGCTCTCGATTCGAGCCCTCACCTTAGCAATTTGATCATTTGGCACTATAATCACCATAGGCATGCGCATAACGTTGCGCTTAATCAAGAGGAGAAAACGTATGGGTCTGTTTGACATGTTCAAGAAGAAGGCTGAGCCCGCGGCTGCCGCTGCTCCTGCCTCCATCTCTACTTCTGCCGGCGCCGACGTGCTGTGCTCGCCCGTCAAGGGCAAGGTCATCAAGATGGCCGACGTGCCCGATCCCGTCTTTAGCGGCGAGGTGCTGGGCAAGGGCTGCGCCGTGTGGCCCGAGGACGATCTGGTCTACGCTCCCTGCGACGGCAAGGTGACCGTCACCATGGGTCACGCCGTGGGCCTGCAGTCCGATAGCGGCATCGAGGTTTTGGTGCACGTTGGCGTCGATACCGTCAACATGAACGGTGACGGCTTCGAGGGCTTCGTCAAGGCCGACGATGTCGTGAAGGCTGGCCAGCCCATGCTCAAGATCGACCGCGCCAAGATTGCCGCTGCCGGCTACAAGGACTGCGTCGTCGTGGCTGTGTCCAACACCGCCGAGTTCGCCGACGTCGAGCTCGCCGTCGAGGCTGACTCCGCTGTCGCCGCCGGCGATGTCATCGTTAAGGTCGTCCGCAAGTAAGCTGCGGCAACATAAGGGTGTTTTGGGGTGGTCGAATCGTTCGACCACCCTTTTTTATTACAATGCGGCGGAACGTTTTATTGCGCGTTGGGCGGACCGGTAAACCGTTCGGACGTTAAATCGAGCCGACTGCGCCTTTGCTTTGCCGGGGGTGTTCGTTAGCGGCTAGTATGGCCTTATTGTTACGACGTGCGCCGCGTCGGGAAGCGCGGTGCCGCTTGTTGGGAGGAATCTCATGAAAAAGAAGCTGCTGCTTGTGCCCCTGATGGCTGTTCTGGTCGCGTGCGTGGTTGTGCTTTCCGGCTGCGGAGGTCCTTCGGTTGAGGAGCTCATCACCGAGGATCTTACGACGCAGTTTGACGAGGTCAAGAACGGTGGCGACGACTTCCTCGCCGGCCTGGAAGAGGCTTCGGGCGACGAGTTCGAGCAGCTGGGCATCGATCCCAAGGAGTACGCCAAGAGCTATCTCGAGGGCTTTGACTACAAGATCGGCGACGTGACGGTCGACGAGGACAAGGGCACCGCGACTGCCGAGGTCACCATTACCTGCAAGTCCATGAACCAGATCGTTGAGGATTTTGCCACCCAGTACCAGGAGAAGGTCGCCGCGCTCGATTCGATGCCTTCCGATGACGAGCTGTACAAGATGGCCGGTCAGGTTATGGTCGATGTGACCAAGGCTGCTAAGACCAAGGACACCAAGGTCACCTTCAAGTATTCCTGCAATGACGACGGCGAGTGGTCTGCCGACGATTCCGCAACCAACGAGATGATGAATGCCATGATGAGCTAGGGGGTTACGGCGTTTTACCAAACGCCGTAACTGCTCGACGCTGCGCGGGCACCAGAGCGACAACTTGTCATTCAAAGAGGACGGCATGACCAGAAGGTCTATGCCGTCCTCT